>CAJUSL010000107.1 GCA_910589135.1 uncultured Eggerthellaceae bacterium | reverse complement strand
TAGATGCGCCGCATGCCGCGCATGTTCTCGGCGTCCATTTACATGAATTTCGAATCTATGGCAAACGCGATATATATTTGGGGGCGGCGAGACGGCGTCCTTGCCGCATGACGAGGCGGTTGGCCGCGACCAGGCTCCGCGTCCCGTCCGACGCGCTGTGTATACTGGCAGAGTCGATGTTCGGAATGTGTGAACTCTTGGACTTATGGAGGCGCAGCCATGGATGAGGACACCGTGGTTTCCCCGGAAGCTACAGGCGAGATCGTCATTTACCAGGTCGAGGGCGGAAATCTCGATATACAGGTGCGCTTCGAGGGCGAAACGGTGTGGCTTACGCAGCAACAGATGTGCGACCTTTTCCAAACAAGCAAAGCGAATGTCAGCGAGCATATCAAGCATATTTTCGATGAGGGGGAGTTGGAGGCAGGTTCAGTTGTTCGGAAATTCCGAACAACTGCCTCTGACGGCAAAGCCTACAACACGACGCACTACAACCTTGACATGGTCATTTCGCTCGGGTATCGGGTGCGGTCGAAAACGGCAACGCAGTTCCGCCGCTGGGCTACCGAGCGACTGAAAGAATACATGATCAAAGGTTTTGCGTTGGACGACGCTCGCTTGAAAGGCGGAGGCGGGGGAGACTATTGGCGAGAGCTGCTCGACCGCATTCGCGATATTCGCTCTTCCGAGAAGGCGATGTATCGGCAGGTTCTCGACCTTTATGCTACCAGCGTCGATTACGACCCTAAAAGTGCGGAATCCGTCGCGTTCTTCAAAATGGTGCAGAACAAGCTCCATTACGCGACCCATGGCCACACGGCTGCAGAAGTCATCTTCGAACGCGCCGACGCGGATGCGCCGTTCATGGGCCTTACCTCCTTCGCTCATGAGATGCCGACACTCGCTGATGCGAAAGTGGCGAAGAACTACCTTTCCGAAAGCGAGCTGCAGATTCTCAACAGGCTCGTATCCGGCTATTTTGACTTCGCCGAGATTCAGGCGATCGAACACAACATCATGCATATGGGCGATTATGTAGAACACCTCGACCGCGTGCTGTCTTCCAACGGGAGGGACGTGCTTGCGGGGGCCGGCAGCGTCAGCCACAGACAGGCGATGGACAAGGCGGAACGCGAGTACAGAAAATATCAGGCCAACACGCTCTCGCCGGTAGAGCGGGACTACTTGCAAGTGCTGAAAGAGCTCGAATCTGCCGCCAAGGATTTTGGGTCGAAATAAGACGCAGCACGAGGTCGGGCTCCATCCTGCGGCGTAGGATGCCCGGCTTGAGTGGAAGTCGCCTGCAATGGCGGCAGACCCTCCTGGCTTCTAGCGGCCCAGCGTGCGCTCCAGATGCCCAGCCAGCGCGATGCAGCCGGCCTCCACGTCGTCGAAGGTGGCGTCGAAGTCGCGCGTGTACCACGGGTCGGCCACGTCGCCCGCCACGCCCGTCCAGTCAAGCAGCAGCGACAGCTTGCCTTCGGGGTCGCCGCCGTAGATGCGCCGCATGCCGC
>CAJUSL010000106.1 GCA_910589135.1 uncultured Eggerthellaceae bacterium | reverse complement strand
CACGCTCACCAACGACGGCACCGAGCTTCTGGGATACGCGCGGCAGGTGGTCGAGCAGGCCGACATGCTGGAGGAGCGCTACGTTTCCGATTCCGGCCGCCGCAGCGCGCGCTTGGCGGTTTCGTCGCAGCATTACCACTTCACCGTGCAGGCGTTCACGCTGACGTGCGAGGAATTCTCCGACGGGGAAGACGGTTCCGAGGAATACGACTTCGTTCTGCGCGAATGTGCCACGGGGCAGATCATCGAGGACGTGCGCACGTTTCGCAGCGAGATCGGCATCCTGTACCTGGACGACTTCAACAGCCGCGTCCTTTCGCGCGCGTTCGAGGAGGCCAACGTCGCATTCACGCAGCTGTTCGAGGCGCAGCCGCACGTGTTCGTCGGCGCGCATCATGCCCTTGCGGGCCGCGACAGCCTGACCTTCGACGACCTGGAGGCCTACCCGCGCTATTCGTTCGAGCAGGGTACGAACAATTCGTTCTACTATGCCGAGGAGCCGTTCGCCGCGTTGCCGCACAAGAGGAACATCCGCTACAGCGACCGCGGCACGCTGACCAATCTGCTGATGCACTACGACGGCTACACCCTGTCGACGGGCGTGCTGTCCGAGGAGATGCTGTCGGGCATCGTGTCCATCCCGCTGAAGACCGACCTGCGCATGCGCGTGGGCTACATCATGCATGCCGAACGCCGGCCGAGCCGCCTGCTCGAGCGCTACATCGCGAACCTTCACACCGTCATTCGCGACAATCCCACCGTTCAAGCGTGACGGAAGCGTGACAGGGGACGCTCGCTTCCCACCACGCTGCCCGTCGCGTTGTCCTTTGCGCTACCCTTCCGTGGCGAATCTGTCACCAAATTCTTGTTGCTTTTTCCTTCTTCAGCATCTACTATATGTACTCGCGCATCAAACAGCGAACCACAATATATTGTGGTTAATGTGCAAAAACTGGTAGAAAACCAGTTCATAAGCTGTTAATTACTGTGGAAAACGTAGAAAAGGACGCACTAAAATGCCGCAATCAATCATCAAGCGCGACGGGCGCACCACAGAGTTCCACACTGACAAGATCGCCACCGCCATCGAGAAGGCATTCCAGGCTTGCGCCGCCATGCAGGATCGTGCGGTCGCCGAAGAGATTGCGGCCAAGGTCGCCAAGAAGCTCGACGAGGGCGCCATCGAGGGCATCCCCACCGTCGAGGGCGTGCAGGACGTCGTCGAGGAAACCCTCATCGAAAGCGGCTTCGTCCAGACGGCCAAGTCTTACATCCTGTACCGCGCCGAGCGCAACCGCGTCCGTGACGTTAACTCGCGTCTCATCCAGACGCTGAAGGACATCACGTTCAGCAAGGCGTCCGAGTCCGACCTCAAGCGCGAGAACGCCAATATCAACGCCGACACCGCCATGGGCACCATGCTCAAGTACGGCTCCGAATCGGCCAAGCAGTTCTACGAGATGTGCGTCATCGACCCGCGCTTCGCCAAGGCGCATCGCGAAGGCGACATCCACATCCACGACATGGACTTCTACACGCTTACCACC
>CAJUSL010000105.1:243-1986 GCA_910589135.1 uncultured Eggerthellaceae bacterium | reverse complement strand
CGCCGCACTGAAGGTAGTTGGCTATGGCCTCGGCGCCATCGGCCCTGGCATCGGCATCGGCATCGCCTGCTACGGCTGCTGCGTCGGCACCGCCCGCCAGCCCGAGCTGCAGGGTCGTCTGTTCACCAACTTCATCCTCGGCGCCGCTCTTGCCGAAGCCCTCGCGCTCATCGGCTTCGTGCTCGCGTTCATCATGTAACTTTCTGGTCTGACCGGTACATTACCGCCGAATAAGGCTAGAAAGGGGCAAGGAACGTGAAGACACAAGCGAAAAGGACGAACAAGGTCGTCGCAGTCGCCACCGGCGCGCTCGCGTCCTCGTTTGCTTTTCCTGCGCTCGCGTTTGCTAACGAAGAGGAGGCGTCAGGCGGCATCTCGGCAATCCTTCCGGACATGCTCGAGTTCGTCCCGATGCTGATCGCCTTCATCATCCTCTGGATCGTCCTCGCGAAGTTCGGATGGCCGATGTTCAACGCCATGCTCGAGAAGCGCGAGAACACCATCAGGGACGCCCTGAAGAAGTCCGAGGAAGCCAAGATCGAGAGCGAACGCGTGCTCGCGGAGTACAAGAAGCAGCTGGACGACGCGAAGGCCCAGGCGACGCAGATCGTCGCCGACGCCCGCGAAACCGGGGAGGCCGTCAAGGCCGACATCCAGCAGAAGGCGCAGGCCGAGGCCGCCGACATGATCGAGAAGGCCAAGGCCACGATCGAGGCGGAGAAGAAGGCCGCCATCGCCGAGCTGCAGGCCTCCATCGCCGACACTTCCGTCGACGTGGCGGCGAAGCTCATCGGAAACGACCTCACCGAGGGCGAGCATCGCAGCATCATCGAGAAGTACGTAAAAGAGGCAGGTAGCTTCAATGGCAACTAACAGGCTCGTGCAGAAGGGCAAGGTGCAGGTCTATTCGCAGACCCTGTTCGACGCCGCCAACGACGCGGGCTCGCAGGACTCCGTGGTCGAGGTCCGCAACCAGCTGGCCCAGCTGCTGAAGCTGGTCTACTCGGACATGGACCTCACCATCGCGCTGTCGAACCCCGACTACACGCCCGAGCAGCGCCATGGGCTTGCGCGTGCGGTCTTCGCCGACTGCAACCCTGCGCTGCGCGAGGTCCTTGCGGTCATGGCCGAGAACGGCGACGCCGACCTGCTCTCGCGCGTCTACCACACCTACGAGGACGTGGTGGCGGAAAAGCTCAACCTTTACGTCGTGGACGTCACCACCGTGGTGCCGCTCGACGACGAGCTGCGCAAGCTTATCAAGGAAAAGACAGAGGCCGACTTAGGGTGCAAAGCGGTGCTCAACGAGAGCATCGACAAGACAATTCTGGGCGGCATAATCATGAGCGTGAACGGAATGCGCATCGATGCGAGCGTCATCTCGCAGCTGAACAAGGCGCGCCACACGCTCAAGGAGAACGATGGAGGTGAAAACTAGTGACTGAAATCACCGCTCAGGCTATTGACGAGGCACTGCGCAAGCAGCTTGACGCACTCAACGTCAACGTGCAGTCCCGCGAAGTCGGCACGGTCATCCAGGTCGGCGACGGCATTGCCCGCGTCGACGGTCTCCGTGACGCAATGGCAGGCGAGCTCCTCGAATTCACGGGGGAAGGCGGCAAGACCGTTTACGGCCTGGCCCAGAACCTCGAGGAAGACGAGGTCGGCGCCGTGCTTTTGGGTGATGTCGCCGCTATTAAAGAGAACGACCAGGTGCGTACCACCGGCCGCATCGTCGAGGTG
>CAJUSL010000105.1:0-233 GCA_910589135.1 uncultured Eggerthellaceae bacterium | reverse complement strand
GCTTGGCCGCGTTGTGAACCCGCTCGGCATGCCGATCGACGGCAAGGGCCCCATCCAGGCAGAAGGCAGCCGCCCTGTCGAGTTCAAGGCCCCCGGCGTCACCGCGCGCCAGCCCGTCAACGAGCCCATGCAGACGGGCATCATCGCAGTCGACTCGATGATCCCGATCGGCCGCGGCCAGCGCGAGCTCATCATCGGCGACCGCCAGACCGGCAAGACCGCTATCGCGATCG
>CAJUSL010000104.1 GCA_910589135.1 uncultured Eggerthellaceae bacterium | reverse complement strand
GCTCGACCAGTGCACGCTCGCCACGTGGCCGGACACGGTCGAGGACGCCGTGTCCGAGCTTCGGAGCATGGCGGAGAAGGCGCTTGAGGAAGCCGACCTCATGGAGGGGCTGTTCGGGGACTGACGACATCGACATCAACATCAAAATCGAGCGCGGCCAAGCCGGCCGCGACGGAAGGAGAAGACATGGAAGAGAGCAAGGAACAGACCTACGAGATGCTTCGGAGGGTTGCCGGCGATAGCTCGGCGGTCGAGCCTTTCGACAGGCTCACCATCAAACTCGGATGCGATATTGCGTATAGCTATTCCGGGCAGTCAGTCGTGTTGCGCGCGCTCGCCGACCGCATCGAGGCCGAGCAGCGCGCCATCGCCGAGGCGCAGGGGAAAGGTGTTCACCACATCATGAAGGCCTACGCCGAGAAGGCGGGTATGCCCATGGAGGACGGCGAGTCCATCACAGAGTGGCTGGACAGGTGGTTCGTCCCGCGCCCACGCTTCGAGGATGGCGAGGCGGTCCCGTTCGGCGGTGAGTTCGAGGCCGACAAC
This sequence comes from uncultured Eggerthellaceae bacterium, assembly GCA_910589135.1. Lineage (GTDB taxonomy): Bacteria > Actinomycetota > Coriobacteriia > Coriobacteriales > Eggerthellaceae > MGBC163016. The sequence continues at coordinate 1,461 of CAJUSL010000104.1, read as the reverse complement.
GGCTCCACCCAGAAGCTGGAGCAGCTGCACTGCTTCGCGAGTGGCGGTTACGTGCTCAACCGCAAGGGCAAGCGCGCATCCATCACGCCCGGGGAGTTCGTCAAGCGCCCCTCTAAGGTGTTGGATGCCGATGGCGTGGAGATCAAGATCGGTGATACCGTCTACGAAGGTGATGGCACCGAACCGTTAAAGGTCGTTCATATCTTCAAGAACGGCGACATAGAGGCTCACAGCGACGTAGGCCTTTGTTCCAAACTTGATTCAACTAACTATACCCACGAGCGCCCCGTGCCCGACGCCGACGGCGTGCCCATCCGAGAGGGAGACACGGTGTATGTCGCCGAGGAATACCGCGGTAGATGCGACCACGCCGGGCATGACGAAGAAGACAGGTCCTTCGGGCTTGCGGGCTATGAATTCGGGCAGCCTATCACGGTCTTGGCGATGGAAGACGGAGATGGGTACAGTCAGGTTTATCTTAAAGGGGTCAATTTCAATTGCCCGAGCTTCGCCCTCACCCACCGCCCGCCCGACAGCCTGGAGAAGCTGCGGGACGACATGCGAGCGGAGTTGGAAGAAAGCCCTGACGCTTGCTTCATGAACTCGGAATACGTCGATCGTCTCGCCGCCCTCATTGAGAGGGGTGCGTGATGAAGTGCCCTTTGTCATACAGAGAGACGATCGTAATCGACGGCATCGAGTACAAGCAACGCTCGATGGAGTGCAGCCCTGATTGCGCATGGCTGGTGGAGCACGGAGAAGCCGAAAGGCACTGCGCTGTCGCAGTCTTGGCTGCATCAGGCACGGAAACGATGGGATTCTGCCCAGTAAACAGCATGGAGAGGGGTGCGTGATGGCTTGTAAATACTGCCAATGGAAAGACAAGCCTGTCCCTATTGCATACCACGGGGTCGATTGGCCCGCCTTATACATAGATGGCGCATTCCTTGTTGTTGACGTGCCGGTAAAAAAACTGTTTTCAGCAGAGCGAAAGCCTTTAACCAGCCCTATCAACTACTGTCCCGTGTGCGGCGAGAAACTGGGAGGCGATGACTGATGGAGCACGTCGTAAGCGACGAGCGCCTCCAGCGCATCATCGGCAGGGCGTACGAGGCCGGCGAAGCCGGCGCGGAGAGGTACACGCAGCTCTTGGCCGACGGCCCCGAGGTCGTCCTCTGCCGGGACTGTGCGAAGTCGCGCGAGAGCGGATGGAGATGCACGCGGTTCGTCGAGGAGTCGTACGACGAGGCCCAGGAGGTCGGCGAGATCGTCATGGCGAGCGTCAGGCCCGACGGCTTCTGCGCCTGGGCGGAGCGCGCCGGCGCGAAGGAGGCGGTATAGATGTCGATGACGCTGCCGTTCGAGTGCGAGCACGAGGCCGCCTGCGCCACGCGCGGCAAAGACCCGCTATGCGCCAACAGGGACGCGTGCCACATGCCCACGTGCCCCGACTGCGGCGCC
>CAJUSL010000103.1:1228-2176 GCA_910589135.1 uncultured Eggerthellaceae bacterium | reverse complement strand
TCGGCTTGCAAATCGCGTCACGGGTGATAAGGGCGCACCAGGGAAATCTCTCCTTTACGGCTCCCGTCGAAGGCGGCTTCAAAACTGTAGTGCAGCTTTCCAGGTGTTAATCCGGCTGCGAGGCCTGCTGCCTCGGTGCTCATGAGGCACGAGAACCCATCGTACACGCTCGGCCGCTATACAGGATACGCCCCGAACACGGTCATGGGCATAGGGGAAGGTGCATCGACTACATCCGTTCCGCCGAGCAAAATTGTGGTTTTATCTGTTAGTCGGGGCCGACAAAGATCAATAGCGTATAACTCAACAGCACGCGGGCGTCGCCAAGTGGTAAGGCCCAAGCTTCCCAAGCTGCTAGCGAGGCAAGCGCCCGCGAAACGCACGCCCATCGCACATTGCGCGAGGGCCGCCTGGCCTCCCGATGCGGACAACCGCAGAAGGAAACGCAACGGCGGCCCCGAGAAAGCGCTACCTCAAGATTTCGACCTCTTCAAGCAAGTCAAGGTTGCTCCCCAACCAAAGAGATGGTCAACGCCGCGGTCCAGCCGTCCGAGAGGCTGGAAGGGGCGGCATCCCTCATGAAGATGCTCGAAGACAAGGCCGACAGCGAGCAGATAACCGCCTCCGAGCTTTCCGCCGTCCGCTGCATCGTGGAAGCCTGCGCAAGCGATCTCGATGCGGTCTTGGAACAGGCCTAGATAAAACTAGAGCCAGTCCCAGTGGGACCGGCCCATGCAAAACCCGAAGGTTTTTGAATCTGCGATTATAATGCCAGCCTCAGGTCGCCTTGTCAATGAGGTTCGCCAGGAAGCGCAGATATGACACGAAGCCGTTTTGCTCCCCGTAGCCGTCGCACGCATCGAGAAGTCGCCCTTTTAACCGCTTCAGCATAGCGTCGGTATCGGCACAGAGCGTCGACCCGTCCAGCCGATCGAACATCACCAGCAC
>CAJUSL010000103.1:0-1218 GCA_910589135.1 uncultured Eggerthellaceae bacterium | reverse complement strand
ACTTCGAGGAGTTGTTGCACGCGACGATTCTTCAGCTTCGTCCGGCGCGTCTTGCTATTCGGCACACCTTTTTCTTTGAGCCAATTGTAGATGACGCTCGACAATGCGTAATCAGACTCATAGCTTCTGTCCATCCCGTTCAGGATGCAGCTTCCGTGGGAGCAGCAGTTCCGCACCGTCTTGACGCCTTTGAGGATGTAGTGCTCCTCCCTCATCAGGTTGTCATCCCAGCGCATTGAGCAAAAAAGGTAGAAGGCGAGCAGCGTGCCGAACGTCACGACTTCTAGGAATGCCCACACGGGCATGGCCTCTCCATAGTGGTCGATGATGCGGCCCGAATAAACGTCCCCCTCGCTCTCTTCGCTCCTGCGGAGGCGCAAATCGCGCACGATGTAGCCGCGGTAACGCGGCTCTTGTGACTCCATGAAATCGGCGACGATGCCGTAGCCGTCCTCATTCTCGCTCTCGGATACGCGGGTTATGATGGCGGTCTTTGCCAGACGCTCCACGTCCTGGGACACAAGCAGGAAGGTACGCCGAAGCGCTGCGTCCAGCTCATCCATGTCCAACAGGTCCGCGAAGTCCAGGCCAACATAGCGCCCTTCATCCGGACCGTCCGCGAACCTCTGGAACAGCCTCCTGCAAGCTGTCAGATGCAGGAACATTCCTCTGCGAGCCAACGCCTCCGTAGCCTTCGCCTCGTCGCAACGCTCGAACGTGACGCCCTTGGCCTTCAAGAGCTCCACCTGCTCCTCGGGCGTGAGCATAGGCTTGAGGTTCCGCGCCTCGTGGGCGCCGTCGTTCAGGCCCCACGCGATATATGTTCTGTCCGTTTTCTCCATGCTTCCATTCTACCCGCCGCGTCATCGCCTTGGAACCGTGCATTCCCGAAAGCGGACCATCGACGCAATGGCGGGACCCGGGCCGCGCCATCAGGCCTCCCGCCTACGCCTCGGCCCCCGGTCGCCTTGAGCCCGCACGTTCGCACGGCGCCAGCCCGGCCGCAAGGCGAGCCCGAAGGGGGCGAGCCGACAAGGCTAAAGGAGGTCTGAAAGATGGAAACGACCAAGATCCCGCTCTCCCGATGCGTCGAGAGCAGCTACCAGAACCGCAAGGAGCTGGGCGACGTCTCGGGGCTCGCGCGGAGCATCGAGGTGAACGGGCAGATCACGCCGCTCATCGCGGTGGCCGACGGCGAGGCCTACCAGCTCGTCGCAG
>CAJUSL010000102.1 GCA_910589135.1 uncultured Eggerthellaceae bacterium | reverse complement strand
AGATCGACCCCGGCTACTTCGGCGTCGCCCGCGACCGTCTGGACGCCGAGTCGGCCCAGGGCCGAATGTTCGCGGGGTGCTTCTGATGCGCTACGTGAGCCTGTTCTCCGGCATCGAGGCGGCGAGCGTGGCGTGGAGGCAGCTCGGATGGGAGCTCGTGGCCGTCGCGGACATCGACCCGTTTGCCTGCGCGTGCCTCGCGCACCGATTCCCCGACGTCCCCAACCTCGGCGACGTCTCGACGATAGATTGGAGCGAATATGCCGGATCAGTTGACCTTGTGGTCGGAGGATCACCTTGCCAAGCGTTCTCGATTGCCGGAAAGCGAGCGGGACTCATGGACGAGAGAGGTCAGCTCATGCTCGAGTACGTCCGAGCTGTACGGGACCTTCATCCGCGCTGGGTGCTATGGGAAAACGTGCCTGGAGTATTTTCCCAGTCGGGAGGAGATGCTTTCGACACGCTCCAAAGGGAGCTGGAGCAATGCGGGTATGCGTGCGCATGGCGAACTCTTGACGCTCAATTCGCCGGAGTGGCACAGCGGCGCCGTCGCGTGTTTCTTGTCGGACATTCTCGAGTCGGATGTGCCGCCTCGGTACTATTCGAGCGCGAAAGCCTGCGGTGGGATCATCCGTCGAGCCATCACAAGAGACAAGCCCTTACCGCTGCTGCTGGACGATACATTGCGCCTGCAGGCGATCAGAAAGCTCCTCGCTTCGGCGGAGTCGGAAGGTACCGGCGGTCCGACCTATACCCTCAAGATGGCAATGTGCCGCCATCTGGGCCTGATCCTTCCGGAGCTGCCTCCGGGGTGACCTATTGCGTGCAGGGGGACATCGCCCGGAACGCGCACTTCGGCTGCAATGGGTCGGGCTACTCGGAGGAGCTGTCGTACACGCTCAACACGATGGACGTCCCGGTGGTCACTCAGCGCCCGGTGCTCGCGTTCTGCGCCGGCCAGTCGCCGACGTCGGGAACCATCGCCGTCGGATGCGAGGTGTCGCCGACGCTGCGGGCGTCTGCAAGCGGAACCAACCAAGTGCCCACGATATTCCTCCCGGCGGGAGCGAACCCCGAAGCCGCCGCGATCGAGCTCTGTCCCTCCCAGACGGCGAGCCAAGGCAAGACCCCGCCCGTCATCTGCGTCGCGGACAGCAACGCGCGATCGGCGATAGACGTGGAGCTCGCCGGGTCGCTCAAGGTGGGCGGCGACGTTCCGTGCGTCGCCATCAACTGCAGGAATTACGACGTGACGACCGAGATGTCGGGCACGCTTCTGGCAAAGCCCAACGGCGGCTTCTCCATGAACTACCAGAACCCCATCGCGTACCGCGACCCAGCGCGCGGGATGGTGATACGCAGGCTCACGCCGGTGGAGTGCGAGCGCCTGCAGGGGTTTCCCGACGGATGGACCGCCGTCCCGTTCAGGGGCAAGCCTGCTGACGAGTGCCCGGACACGCTCCGGTACAAGGCGCTCGGCAACTCCATGGCCGTCCCCGTGATGCTCTGGATAGGGAAACGCATCGAGATGGTTGAAAGAATCGAGAAGGGAAAGGAACAGGAATGACGAAGAGAGACGCTCAAACAAACGACGCGCGACCGGAGATGTCGTGCCCGCACTGCGACGGCGAGGAGCTCGAGCTCTTCTCCGGGGAGTACGAGCCGGGCGACCCGTTCTGGTACGTCGCCTGCCTCGAGTGCGGAGCCGAAGGACCCCACGGAGGGAACCCCGAGGATGCCTGCAAGCTCTGGGACGCGAAGCACGGTCGGCACCGGATCGGGGTGCGCTACACCCAGCCCATGTGCGCCGACGCCGCAGCGTGCGCAGCCGCGCCGGCCACCGCGACTCCGGCGGAGATCGAGAAGGAGCGCGCCCGCAAGCAGAGGTTCTACGACCTCGCGGGCGGTCTGCTCAAGCCGGGGGCGTAGATGCCGCGCAACGAGCTGACCCCCGAATCGCGCAAGGAGCTATCGCGGAGGCTCCTTGCTGCGAAGAAGCGCAGCGGAGTGAAGAACCTTACGAAAGCCGCGAAGCTCTACGGGGTCGATCCCGCTACCGCGTTCCGCGCATTGCACGGCGTCAGCAGCCCCAGCGCCGCGACGATTGTGGCGATGGCCGATATGTTCAACACAACGCCGGGCAAGATGCTCGACGGTCTGGAGGTGAAATGATGAAGATTTACGTGATAGGGCCGGTGTCGAACATCGAGAACGACAACCGCCCGGCGTTCGAGCAGGCAGCCCGAGAGCTGCACGAGGCGCTGGGGTGCGAGGTGGAGATACCTCACGACACGATCAAGCCCGGGACCGGATGGGAAGAGGCCATGCACCAGTCGCTCTCGCGCCTCGCGAAAGCCGATGCCGTGGCGATGCTCGACGGGTGGACCTCGAGCCGTGGCGCGTGCCTAGAGTTCCAAGTGGCCGAGATTCTGCGCCACTACGGCCTCGTCGAGGTGCGCACGGTCAAGGAATGGCTCGGCGACGCGCCCAAGGCTGCGTGATCCGCGTGAGCGA
>CAJUSL010000101.1 GCA_910589135.1 uncultured Eggerthellaceae bacterium | reverse complement strand
CCACGAGGCCACCATGAGCTTTTCCCAAGCCTTGCGGCTGTTGATATCGTCCCTGTCGTCCAGCCCGAGCCAGTAGACGTACATGTTGGGGTCATCCTTCGCCTTCTCCAAGGTGTCCCACAGGAATCCTTCGCGCGCGTCGGCTGCGGTGGTGATGCCGATGGAAAGCGGGTTGTGAAGCACCTTCTGGCCCTTCAGGCCTGCCGCCCACACCCTGTCGTCGGGATACACGTGAAGCTCGTCGAACACGAGGACGTTGAAGTGCCACGACTCGAGCGCGGACGCCTTGTTCGGGAGCACCATGATCTTCGCGCCCGTCTCGCGGTGCTCGATTACCTCCTTGCCGATGCTCCACTGCTCGGACAGGTCGCCGTCGAGCTTTATCATGGTCGCGATCTTACCGAAGATGTTCTGCACCTGGTCTTTAGTTGACGCGACCACGCCGTACTGTCCGTTGTATATCGGCTCCATGGTCGCGATGGTGATGGTCATGGCGGCGGCGAGCTCGGTCTTGCCGTAGCCTGAAGGAAGGCCGATTATCGCCCTTCGGAACCTGCGGTTGAAGACGCCCTCGCCCATCGCTCCCGCAGCGAATATGGGCTTCCATATGTTCTCGCGCTGGAACTCCTCCAGAAGGAACGGCTTTCCGTAGTGCGAGTCGTTCGAGACGTGGTGGCACTTGACCGCGCAGCACTTCTCGTAGTCGCGGGCCACAACCAGGCCCTCGCGGCTGTACGAGGTATCAGTCCGAAGCATCCACAACCTCCACCACCTCGGCGTCGGGAAGCCCGTAGGCCGCATCGATCGAACGGAACATGGCGGCAGTGTCGGCAGCCGTCTTGGTCTTCGTCGCGTCCATGAGGCCGATGCGACTGCGGGCCAACGGCGACAGCCCTAGCTGGTCAGACAGCTGGCGTATCTCCCTGCTGGCGTCCTTGAGAACCGCGATGGCCGGGTTTCTCTTCACCAGCGGAACCTCCGTGCCGTCCTCCGCCTTGAACGGCTTCACTCCGACCTGTTCGAAAATGCTTATCGTTCCGCTATCGGAGCGCATGGCCTGCTGCGCCTGCGCGGCCACCGCATGCCAGTAGACCAACAGGCGCAGATTTGGCACGTCCTGCTCTGCGAATGAGTTGACAGGAGGGGCGACCCATGCCCATATCTCCGACTGGATGGGATCTTCTGCTATGTCGGGAGGCATGGCAACCCCTGCTGCCTCCTTCCGCGAGAGCCCGTAGGAATCCTTCACGCCACGCCGCACGGCGTTGTGCTTGGGCTTTGCGCCTTTCACAGCCCCTCGCCCTTCAAGACATCCTCTATCCCCTTGGCGGCGCTTCCAAGGGACTCGCAGAGGGGGTAACGCGTCATCATCGAGGCCCGGGAGAGGTCGCTTGCCGCGTCGTGCGCGCTCTTCACCACGTCAAGCACCTCGTCGTCAGACATGGCGCAGGAAGGCAGAGGAGGGAGCAGCTTCCCGCTATAGGCGTACCCACGCGCGTTGCGCTTCCTGCACGTGGCCGAGCAGAACCTTGCCGTGCTGCGCCGCGCGGCGAACTCGCGCCCGCATATCTCGCACCGCTTAATCACGCCGATTTGCTTCCGCATGCATGGAAAGGCTCCTCTCGTTGTTCGAGAGAAGCCTAGCGCCGAGGTGAGATTTAGCGTGACGAAAAGCGCGTTTTTGGCGTGACCCTCCCCGGAAACGCCAATTTCGTGGCGGCAGGATTTCGGGAGGGGGCGCGGGGTACGGAAAACCCCTCCCGGGTTTCGAGAGGGGTAGGGGGCTTCTAGCCGAAGAGGTATAGCATGTTATCCAGCAGGGCTGGAACAATGAAGCACAATGCCACAATCGACACGGCAATGACGACGATCCACATGACGACTTCCTTATCCATCTCTCCTCCTTCTCGCATCGGCCCTGGCGTGGCACCGCTTGCATCTTAGCGTAAGGTTGGACGCGTCGCTCGCGCCCCCGTCGCGCAGCGGCACCTCGTGGTCTACCTCGCCGCCGCATCCCTTGGTCATCCACCTGCCGCCAACCTTGCGGGCGCACACCGCCCCGCAATCCCTGCACCTACCACGCTGGCGCTCGATGACCTCCTGGCGGGCGTCCTGGAACTTCGGGCTGCCGTACTCCCTGCGCCACGGCTCCCTGATCCGGCGCGAGGCGTCGCCGGAGGTGGGCCTGCGCTTCGTTCCACGGCAGCGGCACCGAGCGTTGACGGGGTGGGCGTTGCCGCAGTGGGGGCAGTACATCATGCGCATACCGACCACCCACCGCAAGGGCCGCTCACGAGACCACCTCCACGACCGTGCCGCCGCGCCTCTTCGCGCTCGGGGTCGCGTACCACTCGACGGTGGACGGTTTGACGCCCAGGCGCTCCGCGACCTCCCGCTTGGTTCCGACTGCGGCAACCTCGCCGCCCTTGTACGCCACGTAGGTCTTCATCGGGTCACCTTCTCTTTCATCTCGTCACCACCCTAGCCCCGCAGCAGTCGCAGAACTTGCTATCGTGTTCCAGCTCGCGGCCGCACTCGGAACATGCAGGCGCGCCTTCGCGGTAGACCATGCAGCACGTCCGCTCATAGCGGGTGTTCCAGCGGGCCTCGGCCTCGTCTTTCCTCTTCACGTTGAACCGCCTGGCCCCGCACTCGTTGCACTAGACCTCCCATACTCCTGCCGGTTCGCAAAAGCCGCTGTAGATATCGCTGCTGCCACAGAACGGGCAGGGTTTCAGTTCGTCAGTCATCCAGGC
>CAJUSL010000100.1 GCA_910589135.1 uncultured Eggerthellaceae bacterium | reverse complement strand
AGCTCGTCCATGCCGAGGATGGCGATGATGTCCTGCAGGTCCTTGTACTGCTGGAGGATCTGCTGGACGCCGACGGCCACGCGATAGTGCTCATCGCCGACGATTTCGGGGTCGAGTGCGCGCGAGGTGGACTCGAGCGGGTCGACGGCCGGATAGATGCCCAGCTCGGCGATGGAGCGCGACAGAACCGTCTTGGCATCGAGGTGGGTGAACGTCGTGGCCGGCGCGGGGTCGGTCAGGTCGTCGGCGGGAACGTAGACGGCCTGCACCGAGGTGATGGAGCCGGTGGTGGTGGAGCAGATGCGCTCCTGCAGGTCGCCCATCTCGGTCGCCAGCGTGGGCTGGTAGCCAACGGCGGAAGGCATGCGGCCCAGCAGAGCCGACACCTCGGAGCCCGCCTGCGTGAAGCGGAAGATGTTGTCGATGAACAGCAGCACGTCCTGGCCCTGGTCACGGAAGTACTCCGCCTCGGTCAGGCCCGCCAGGCCGACGCGCAGACGCGCTCCGGGCGGCTCGTTCATCTGGCCGTAGACCAAACAGGTCTTCTCGATGACGCCGGACTCGGTCATCTCAAGGTACAGGTCGGTGCCCTCGCGGGTACGCTCGCCCACGCCGGTGAACACCGAAGTGCCGCCGTGCTCCTGGGCGAGGTTGTTGATGAGCTCCTGGATGGTAACCGTCTTGCCGACGCCTGCGCCGCCGAACAGGCCGGTCTTGCCGCCCTTGACGTAGGGCTCGATCAGGTCGACGACCTTGATGCCGGTCTCGAACGTCTCGGTGGACGTGATCAGCGTGTCGAAGGGGGGCGCCGGGTGGTGGATGGGCATCCACTCGACGTCGGTGGGCATCGGCTTGCCGTCGACGGGCTCGCCCATCACGTTCCAGATGCGGCCGAGCGTCGACTTGCCGACGGGCATCATGATGGGGGCGCCGGTGTCGTGCGCCTCCATGCCGCGGACCATGCCGTCGGTGGACGACAGGGCGACGGTGCGCACCAAATCGCCCGGAAGGTGCGTCTGCACCTCCAGGATGGTGCTAATCTCTCCGGCCGGAGAGGTGGCCTTTACAGTGAGCGCGTTGTAGATCGAGGGCATCGCGTCAGGCGCGAACTCGACGTCGACAACGGCGCCGACGATGCGGACGATGCGTCCGACATTGCCATCACTGGAAGGCCTGTTTTCAACAATTTCGTCAAAATCAGCCATTTATTCCTCCAATGCTGCGGCGCCGCCAACGATTTCGTTGATTTCGGTGGTGATCGCGCCCTGGCGCGCGCGGTTGTAGATGCGCGTGAGGGTGGACACCATCTCTTCAGCGTTGTCGGTCGCCGATTTCATCGCGTTACGACGAGCGCCTTGCTCGCCTGCCGCAGAGTCGAGCAACGCGAAGAAGTACGCGTTGCGAAGGTATTCCTTCATCAGCCAGAACATCGCCGCGTGGGAGTCTGGAATGAAGTCGATGTCGCCCGGGACGGCCTCGTCGGAGCGCTCGCGGAACTTGAGGAAGACGTCCTCCTCCTTCTCCGCGATGCCCAGCAGAGACGCGTAGCTTTCCTGCTTGATCGGCAGGATCTGGCGCTCGATGAGGGTCTGCTCGGCGGCGTTTTTCGCATGGTTGTGGATGATATACGCCTCATCGATCGTATGCTCATCGCTGTGATAGCTGTTGCCAGTGTAGAAGGACAGCTCGAGGGCCTCCTCGTGCACGGGGTCGGCGGAGAATCCCGCGAACTCGAACACGGGCTTGATGCCGCGGTAGCTGAAGTAGCCGATGGCCTTCTTGCCACACGCCGCAACCTCTACCTCTATGCCCTGGCTTTCCTTCTCCTTGATTAGCTTCTCGGCGTGGCGCAACACGTTGGTGTTGAATCCGCCCGCCAGTCCGCGGTCGGACGTGACGACCGTGATCAGGCACCGCTTCACCTCGTCGTGCGTCTGGAGCAAAGGCTCCGACTGCAGAGGCGCGTTGGGCGCGGTCGACACGAGCATGTCGGAAACAGCCCTCGTCCATGGAACGGCGCCCTCCATGCGCTCCGTGGCGCGTCGGATCTTGGCAGCCGCGACCATTTCCATGGTGCGCGTGATCTGCTTCGTCGACGTGACGGAGTTGATGCGCCTTTCTATGTCGTGAAGGTTGGGCATGTCTCTACCTCACCTTATTCCGTGGGAGCGAATGCCGTCTTGAACGCGCCGATGGCGGCGTTCAGGTCGGACTCGATCTGGTCGGTGAGCTTCTTCTCGGCGTTGATGGCGTCGATGATGCCGGCGTTCTTCGCACGGATGGAATCGAGCAGCTCGGTGCGGAAGCGCACGACGTCGTCGAGCGGCAGGTCGTCAAGATAGCCCTTGTTGCCGGCGTAGATGGCGATGACCTGCTCGGCGACGGGCATCGGGTTGTAGCGGCCCTGCTTCAGCAGCTCGGTCATGTGCGAACCGCGGGTCAGCTGGTCCTGCGTCGCCTTGTCCAGGTCGCTGCCGAACTGGGTGAACGCCTGCAGCTCGCGGTAGGACGCGAGGTCGAGGCGCAGCGAGCCGGCCACCTGCTTCATGGCCTTGATCTGCGCGGAGCCGCCGACGCGGGACACGGAGATGCCGACGTCGACCGCGGGGCGCTGGCCCTGGAAGAACAGGTCGGTCTGCAGGAAGATCTGGCCGTCGGTGATGGAGATCACGTTGGTCGGGATGTAGGCCGACACGTCGCCTGCCTGCGTCTCGATGATGGGCAGGGCCGTCATGGAGCCGCCGCCGTTCTCGGCGGACATCTTGACCGCGCGCTCCAGCAGGCGCGAATGCAGGTAGAACACGTCGCCGGGGTAGGCCTCGCGCCCGGGCGGG
>CAJUSL010000099.1 GCA_910589135.1 uncultured Eggerthellaceae bacterium | reverse complement strand
CGCAGAAGAACACGAGGATGATGAGGGCGGCCACCGTGGACAGGATGTTCTTGTCGTCATGGAAGCGCTTGGAGTAGAAGCCCGGCAGCGTGATGGCATCGCCCGCCTTCACGGAGTACATGCGCAGCCTGCGCGCGACGAGCTTCCAGTTGAGATACGTTCCGATGGCGAGGCCGACGGCCGTCCAGCCGGCGTCGGAGGCGCCCGTCCAGTACGCGAGCCCGGGCAGGCCCATGAGCAGGTAGCCCGACATGTCCGAGGCCTCGGCGGACAGCGCCGTGAGCCAGGGGCCCACCTTGCGGCCGCCCAGGAAGTATTCCGACGTCGACGAGTTCGACCTCTTTGCATACACGAACCCTATCGTGAGCACCACGATAAAGTACAGAAGCATGGCGAACAGTACCCAGAAATCGCCTTCTACCATGATTGGTTCCTCCCCCATTCGATTCGACCTTGGGGATTATACTTTATCGCGATGGAGCGGCGAGCACGGTTCCCCCGCGCTTTAGGCGACAGGCGCCAATTGCGCGTTTTCCGCAACGACGGTGCCTTTCCCGGGGATTCCGCTTGCCAATGCGACGCCGCTTTGCCATGCTTGCAGCAACGACGCTTCGGCGCCGATGCAGGCATCCGTTCGAAAGGTATATATATGTACAAGGACATGGACGCGAACCAGCTGGAAGCCGAACTTGAGACGCAGCGTGCCGCATACGAGGAAATCAAGGCGCGGGGGCTTGCGCTGAACATGGCCCGCGGAAAGCCGGCGGCGGCCCAGCTCGACCTCTCCATGCCGATGCTCGACATCCTGAAGTGCGAGGCCGACTGCTTCGCCGAGGACGGCACGGACTGCCGCAACTACGGCGTGCTGGACGGCATCCCCGAGGCGAAGCGCCTCATGGCGGTGCTGCTCGACGACGAGCCCGAGAACGTCATCGTGCTGGGCAACGCGTCGCTCACCGCCATGCACGACGCCGTGGTGCGCTGCCTGCAATTCGGCTGCCTGGGCTCTGCGCCCTGGTCGGCCTGCGAGCGCGTCAGGTTCGTGTGCCCCGTCCCCGGCTATGACCGCCACTTCGCCATCCTCGAGCAGTTCGGCATCGAGGCGATTGCCGTACCCATGACCGACGAAGGCCCCGACATGGGCGAAGTGGAGCGCATCGTCTCCTCCGACGCCAGCGTGAAAGGCATCTGGTGCGTTCCGAAGTACTCCAACCCTTCCGGCGTCACGTATTCCGACGAGGTGGTGAGAAGGCTCGCACGCATGGATTGCGCCGCCGAGGACTTCCGCATCTTCTGGGACAACGCCTACTGCGTGCACGACCTGTACGCCGGCTACGGCGAGCAGGACCACGTGCTCGACATCGGGATCGCATGCGTGGAGGCGGGAAACCCCGACCGTTTCCTCAAGTTCGCGTCCACGTCGAAGGTCACCTTCCCCGGCGCCGGCATCTGCGGCATGGCCGCCTCGGCCGCCAACGTCGCGGAGGCCAAGAGGCTGCTGGGCGCCCAGATGATCGGCGGCGACAAGCTGAACCAGCTTCGCCATGCACGCTTCCTCCCCGACGAGGATGCGGTGCGGGACCACATGGCGAGACAGGCCGAGGTCATCCGACCCAAGTTCGAACTGGTGTGGAGCAAGCTGGAAGAAGGCCTGGGCGGCGCAGGCATCGCGACATGGACAAGGCCGCGCGGGGGCTACTTTGTGTCCTTCGACGGCATGGAGGGCACCGCGAGGCGCACCGTCCAGCTGGCAAAGGACGCGGGCGTCGTGCTGACGTCCGCCGGAGCCACCTGGCCGCATGGAATCGACCCGCGCGACAACAACATCCGCATCGCGCCCACCATGCCTTCCCTCGACGAGCTTTCCGAAGCGCTCGACGTGTTCGTCTGCTGCGCCAAGATCGCCGCTTTGGAGGCGTTGAGCGCATAAGCTTCGCGTGCGTGGCAACGGGGACGGAAGGCGTTGTCGCGCAGCGTCCTCTGCCGGAGTTGCGCAATTAGAAAGTGCAATTAGAGCGTCCTAATTACACTTTTCTAATTGCGCCGACGCGTCGTCGCCTCGGATCGATCCGTTCGCCCCGTAAAGAAAAGCGGCGGCCGGATGGCCGCCGCGTTGGAAGAACATCAGCTTCGTCGGGGACGTGCCCTCCACGTTTGCGAGATAGATGTGGATGAACATGAACAGGATGAACACGAACATGCCGTAGTAGTGGATGATGCGCATGGACATCGCACCGCCCACCAGGCCGGTCGCCCAGGCCATCAGCGGCCAGTTCATCGTGGGAGCCCACAGGCAGAGGCCCGTCCAGAACATCAGAATGATGAGAATCGGAATCAGCAGGTAGCTGAGCTTCTGCGGAACGCCGAGCTTCGCGGACAGCGGGTGGTCCTTCTTCATGAACAGGTAGTACTTGATCCACGCACCGAGCTGGTGGCGATTGTCCTTCTGCGGCAGCCAGCTCTTGTAGTCGCCCGTCACCTGGCGCGTGCCGCCGGTAGGTGCAGATTTCACGAAGAAGGCGGCGATGACGCGGAAGATGCAATTGACGAACAGGACGATGCCGCAGAAGACGTGCACGCCGCGGCAGATTCCCATGATGCCCGCGATGAACGGGTAGTGGATGATGAATCCAGTGAAAATCAGCAGGAGCATCGAGACGAGGTTGATCCAGTGGGTCACGACGAACACCAGAGGATGCGCCTCTTTGTAGTGTGCGAGATGCGCCATCTTACTTCACCCCCCAAGGGCTGGTGACGGTCTTGAACGTCTTGCCCGTCTTCGGCTCGGTGATGTGAACGGCGCAGGCCGTGCAGGGGTCGAAGCTGTGGACGGTGCGAAGGGCGTTGATCGGCATCTCCATGTCCTCGACCGGATCGCCGATGAGGGCGGCCTCCATCGGGCCATGCTCGCCGTTCTCGTTGATGGGGGCAAGGTTCCAGGTGGACGGGATGATGA
>CAJUSL010000098.1:1576-3106 GCA_910589135.1 uncultured Eggerthellaceae bacterium | reverse complement strand
GCACTTGACTGGGGGTCAAGGGGTCGCAGGTTCAAATCCTGTCGTCCCGACCATTCGAACCAATCCATAGCACGAAACGCCGCCTGCATCCGCAGGCGTTTTCTTTCTCACGGCATCCGGTGCCGGGACGCCGGATGCGCATCCCGGGCCCTTGCCGCTCGCATTCGATATGCAACCGCTCGTGTCCGGGCGCGTTTCCGTTCGCGCCTCCATTTGCGCCACGCCTTTCCCCCGGCCGCCGCATGGGAGCGGCGGAGGGCGCGCATTTGCTAAAGTCGAACGCATCCCGTCCGCCCGTCCGCCGCGGGCAGACGCATGTCATGAAATCGAGTTGGGAGGGGGAAGCGCATGGAACTGCTCTTGTTCCTTATCGCATTTCCACTGGTTGCAGCGTTGCTTCTGGTCGTGTTTCGATTCGACGCGGCACGCAACTTCATCGTCGTCGCGTCCGCGGCGACGGTCGCCGCCGCGTCGGTCCTTCTGGTCGCCTTCAACGCAGGCGCGGGCCAGGGGAGGGCGTTCGAATGCTCCTCGCCCCTCGCCGACACCGCCTGCACGGCGATCAGCGCCATCTGCGTCGTGGTCATCCTCGCCTACGCCGTGAGGTACCGCAACGTCCTCGCCGGGCTGCTGGCCATCGTGCAGATCGTCATCGTCGGCTTCGTCGAGTTCGGCTTCGCGCACGAGATGGAAGTGCCCTACGGCCTCTACTTCGACGACCTTTCGCTCGTCATGGCGCTCATCATCGGCATCATCGGCTCGGGGATCTGCGTCTACGCCATCGGCTACATGCGCGACTTCCAGGCGCACGAGCCTGAAGGCGCGCGCGACAGGAGGCCCACCTTCTTCGCCCTCATGCTCGCGTTCCTCTCGGCCATGTTCGTCATCGTGTTCTCGAACAACATGCTGTGGATGTTCACGGGCTGGGAGGTCACGACGCTGTGCTCGTTCTTGCTCATCGGCTACACGAAGACCGAGGAGGCCGTGCGCAACGCCTTCAGGCAGATCGTCATGAACCTCGCGGGCGGCATCGCGTTCATCCTGGCGATGCTGTTCTGCGCGTCCGAGATTGGCACGCTCTCCCTCAGGGACTTCGTCAGCATCACCGTGCAGGACCCGACGCTGGGCATCGTGCCCGTCGTGCTGCTGGCGTTCGCGGGCATCACGAAGGCGGCGCAGATGCCGTTCCAGACGTGGCTGCTCGGCGCTATGGTGGCGCCCACGCCCACAAGCGCGCTTCTGCATTCCTCCACCATGGTGAAGGCCGGCGTGTTCCTGCTGGTGAAGCTCGCCCCCTGCTTCCTCGTCAGCCCCGTGCCCGCCGTCATGGTGATGCTCGTCGGCGGCCTCACGTTCCTGCTGTGCTCGTTCATGGCCATCTCGCAGACGAACGCCAAGCGCGTGCTGGCCTACTCCACGATCGCCAACCTGGGCCTGATCTGCGCCTGCGCGGGCGTCGGCACGCCCGAGGCCGTCTGGGCCGCGGTCTTCCTCATCGTCTTCCACGCCATCGCGAAGTCGCTCCTGTTC
>CAJUSL010000098.1:0-1566 GCA_910589135.1 uncultured Eggerthellaceae bacterium | reverse complement strand
CACATCGGCAGCCGCGACATCGAGGACATGGACCTGCTGTTCGAGCGCATGCCGCGCCTGGCCCGCTTCATGATGCTGGGCATCATGTGCATGTTCATCGCGCCGTTCGGCATGCTGGTCGCGAAATGGGCCACGCTCGTGTCGTTCGTCGACATGGACCAGGTCGCCCTCGTGCTCATCCTCGCGTTCGGCTCCGCAGCCACGTTCATGTTCTGGGCGAAGTGGATGGGCAAGCTCGCCGGCATCGCGGGCGCCCCGCGAAACGTCGAGGTGACGGTGCGCGCCAGCGAATGGTTCTCCATCCTGCTGATGGCCGTGCTGCTCGTGGCGGCCTGCGTGCTCATCCCCGTGCTGTCCGCCACGCTCGTGGAGCCCTACGTCATGCAGGTGTTCGGCTATCCCGGCCAGGACGTCTCGACCGACAACCTCTGGATCTCGAGCATCTGCGTGGTGGTGGTCGTCATCGCGCTGTTCGCCGGCGTGGGGCATTCGCGGAAGAGGAAGGTGGACGTCTACCTCTCCGGCGTCGGGCGCGACAACGATGCGCGCTCGTTCCAGAACTCGCTGTCGGGTCAGACGGTGGCCACGGCGCGCAACTGGTACATGGAGGACTGGTTCGGCGAGGCGCGCGTCGCGCCCGTCGGGGTCGTCTGCAACAGCCTGATAATGGCCGCCGCCGTGGTGATGGCGCTGTTCGGCATGACGTTGGCGTAAGGGGGACGCGAAATGAACTTCGAAGGCATACTCATCCCGCTTGCAGGCTCGGTCGCATTCGCCATCCTGGCGCCAATCGTCGGCTGCATCCTGGCGGGGCTCGACCGCATCGTGTCCGCGCGCATGCAAGGGCGCGTAGGGCCGCCGCTGCTGCAGCCCTACTACGACGTGCGCAAGCTCATGGCCAAGGAGAAGGCCACCGTCAACGGCGTGCAGGACGCCTACGTCGTCTGCGCGTTCGTGTTCGCCTGCGTGGCCGGCGGCATCTTCTTCACGGGCGGCAACGTGCTCATGTGCGTGTTCGTGATCACGCTGTCCAGCCTGTTCTTCATCATCGCCGCGTATTCGTCGCGCTCTCCCTACGCGGAGGTGGGCGCGAACCGCGAGACGGTCCAGGTCATGTCCTACGAGCCCATGGTGCTGCTTTTCGCCGTCGGATTCTACATGGCCACGGGCCTCATCATGCAGCCCTACGTCTCCTCCATGGCCCCGGCGGGCTCCTTCGACGTGGCCGCCGTGTTCCAGCTGGACAGGCCCATCATCGTGTGGACGGCGCTCATCTTCCTGGGGTTGATGTTCATCCTCACCATCAAGCTGCGCAAGTCTCCCTTCGACCTGTCCATGTCGCACCACGCCCATCAGGAGATCGTGCGCGGCATGACCACCGAGATGTCCGGCTCCACGCTGGCGCTGGTGGAGGTGATGCACTGGGTCGAGAACGTGCTGTTCCTCGGATGGGTCGGCATCTTCTTCGTCTGGGGCAACCCGCTCTCCATCCTGCTGGGCGTGGCCGTCGCCTTGCTCGCGTACTTCCTCGAGATACTCATCGACAACAACTTCGCGCGCGTGAAG
>CAJUSL010000097.1 GCA_910589135.1 uncultured Eggerthellaceae bacterium | reverse complement strand
GAATGCCAGATTGTGGCTCTGGAGGTCGTGGGTTCAAGTCCCATCAGCCACCCCATTCATTCAAGTCTGCACAACGTCGCACCGCGGGCTGCGATTTTTTTTGGACTCGTCGGGGGACGTTCGCTTTCGACGCGCGCAAGGTGCGGCAAAGCGGCCTGGTCGCCTCGCCGCACCCCGCGTATCGAGCGCCCCCGACACGTCTAGGATTCCAGAAACGGCTTGATGGCGCCGCCGTCGGCGTATCCCTTTCCGTAGAGCTTCAGCATGGCCTCCCGATCCTTTGCCAGCGTGTCGATTCCGCAGGTGTCGTCCGGGGCGATGACGAGCGCAAGGCCGTCCTGCTCCAGCTCCTTCGCCAGGGCCACGCCGAAGTTGTAGCGGTCGGCGCGCTTGCGCAGGCGTTCCGCGGCGGCGGGGTAGCGGCGGCTGATGAGCCGTGCCAGCGCCTCGTCCTTCTTGGGCGAGCGCAACACGTCTTTGGGCTTGGTCAGCAGCAGTACCACCTTCGTGCAGCCCATTTCGTAGGCCTTTTCGAGGGGCACGGTGTCGCCCAGGGCCCCGTCGAAGTAGGGAACCCCGTCGATTTCGTACGGCTTGCACACGCCCGGGATCGACGACGACGCGCCCAGGATGCCGAAATCGTTGCGCGCGACGTCGGTCCGGTCGAAGTACACGGTCTCGCCGGTTTCGGCGTTGCAGGCGACGATGCGCCAGTCGGTGCCCGTCTGCGAGAACGCGTCATAGTCCACGGGGAACTCCCCGCCGTCGCCGGACAGTGTGCCGTAGACGTAGTCCATGTCGATGTAGGAGCCGGTTTCCAAAAGGTTCCGCAGGCCCATGTACTCGGGTCTGAATGAGTAGTTGGCGTAGAACTGCACGTTGCGCCCGCGCTGGCGGGCCATGTACGAGCAAATGTTGGCGCTGCCGGCCGAGATCCCGATGGCGACGTCGAAGTCGACCCCGTCGTCGAGACAGCGGTCGAACACGCCGGCCGTGTAGATGCCGCGCATGCCGCCTCCCACGTCGATGACCCCCGACCTGTCCACGGATGCCTCCCATCGCGTCCTTGTGTTTCGTTCGCGGCCTGTATGATAGTCCATTCTGCCCTGCGAAAATGATATAGAATAGGCCGTGCTCGTTTGAGCAACATTCCTGTGGGCCTGTAGCTCAACGGTGGAGCAGGCGACTCATAATCGCTTGGCTGTCGGTTCGAATCCGGCCGGGCCCACCATTTCCTTGGCCGAAGCCGAAGTCGCGGCCACCGATCGCCACTTTTTCGCTTCGCCGTGGACAAAAATTGCGGAAATCGGTGTTTCTGGGTGCATCTCCGGCCGGTTCGCGCATGGCTTCTATAACCCGTGACGCCTCTACCTGCGGTTTCTTGCAGGCGCTTTTCCGGCAGCAGGCTTTTCCTTTCGAAAACGCTTGGAGAAATACCGATTCCCGCAATTTTTGTCCACGGGGAGCCGATTTTTTGGCAAGAGGGGACGGCGCGGCGCGTGAACCAGCAGCACGACGCCTTCCGGCGAATGTTTCGGCCAGATTGCCGCGTCGATTCCCGGAAGTTAACAGTCCCTGTCGCGTGCGTTAACTGTCGCACGTGCCGGCCGCCGCGCCCCTCGCTTGGTGCAGCATCTAATCCGAAACGCAGGAAAACGGATTAAGGGGATGGTTCGAATGGACGGCGGCACAAGCGCGTTCATGCTGGTTTGCACGATGCTGGTGCTTTTCATGACGCCGGGGCTCGCGTTCTTCTATGGAGGCCTGTCGCGCAGGAAGAACGTGGGAAACACCATGGCGATGGTGTTCGTATCCATCGGCATCGTGGCGGTATCCTGGACGGTGTGCGGATGGTCGCTTGCTTACGGAGGGGACGGCGGCAACCCGGTTTTCGGAGGGTTCGACCAGTTCTTTCTGCTGGGATCGGTGGGGGACATGCTCCTCGAGCCCGATGCCGTTGAGCCAGCAGCCTATCCTTCGCTCGTCGACGTGGCCTTCCAGATGGCGTTCTGCATGATCACGACCGCCATCATAACCGGCGGCGTGGCGGGACGCATGAGGTTCGGCGCCGTCGTCGCCTTCCTCGCCGCGTGGACGATGCTCGTGTATCCGCTGCTCGCCCACATGGTGTGGGGCGGCGAAGGCTCGCTGGTGGGCGACACGATCGGCGCGCTCGACTTCGCAGGCGGCGACGTGGTGCACATCTCCAGCGGCCTCACCGCGCTCGTGCTCGCGATGATGGTGGGCAGGAGGCACGGCTTTGGCGCCATGAGCTATCGGCCGCACAACGTGCCGTTCATCGCCCTGGGCGCGGCCCTGCTGTGGTTCGGATGGTTCGGGTTCAACGCGGGCTCGGCGTTCGCCCCCGACGGCATTGCGGCCCTTGCGCTGGTGAACACCGTCTGCGCGAGCGGCGCGGGGGTCGTCTCGTGGATGCTGGTCGAGCGCATCGTGGTGAAGAAGCCCACGCTCGTCGGTGCGGCGACGGGGCTGGTTGCCGGGCTTGTGGCCATCACGCCTGCGGCAGGTTTCGTCGAGCCCTGGGCGGCCATCCTCTTCGGCCTTGTCGTATCGCCGGTGTGCTTCTGGGCGATATCCTGGCTGAAGAAGAAACTGGCATACGACGACGCACTCGATGCGTTCGGCTGCCACTGCGTGGGCGGCGTGCTCGGAGGGTTGCTGACGGGAGTCTTCTGCGTGCCAGAGCTGAGCTGGACTGACTTCGGGGGACTGCTTTACACCGGCGACTTCCACTTGCTTGGAGCGCAGGCGCTGGGCATAGTCGTGACCGTTGCCTTCGTGGGCGTGTGCGACCTGGTGCTGGCATTGGTCGTGAAGGCGTGCTTCCGCGGCAGCCTGCGGGTGACGCCCGAGGCGGAGGCACAAGGCCTCGACGTCGCCGAGCACGGGGAATCTGCATATCCGGCCTACGTGGGCCTCGACTAGGGAGCGTGACGTCATGAAGAGAATCATCGCGATCGTGAGGCCGGAGAAGCTCGAGCCGCTGAAGGAGGCGCTCTTCTCCGCCAACGTCGGGGGCATGACCATCAGCCAGGTGAGCGGCTGCGGCAACCAACATGGCTGGAAGGAGTACTACCGCGGCACCGAGGTGATGCTGAACATGGTGCCGAAGGTGAAGTTCGAGATAGTGGCCGACGACGCCGAGGTCGAGCGCATCGTCGACGTGATCCTCGAAACCAGCTGCACCGGCGAGGTGGGCGACGGCAAGATCTTCGTGAGCCCGGTGGAGGAGGTCGTCCGCATCCGCACGCGCGAACGCGGCGACGGCGCGATCTAGGAAATCCGGACGACGGTGCGCCGGGGCGGTCTGCCGCGAGCGTGGTCGAAAGCCAAAGGAGCCGAGCAATCCACTCGAAGGCCCGCAGCAAATCTCCGTGCTCAAGCAATGGCCCGCTCGGGGAAGCGTCCTCGGGACGCTTCCGTTCGCTGCGCAACCTGCGCGCGGGGGCTTGCCTGCGGGCCTCCGAGCTGGTTCGAGGCGACGACGCGTCGAAGAGAGGGCGGGCCGACCTGACGCACGGACTTGCGGCTTGCTATAATGCCTCGCATGAAGAT
>CAJUSL010000096.1 GCA_910589135.1 uncultured Eggerthellaceae bacterium | reverse complement strand
CAACGCCAACTACTTCATCACCGATCCTAAGGGCACGCTCATCCACGACATGGGGTGGGTGCTCGAAGACGCCGGATACGAGATCCGCACCTTCGACACCATCGACTTCGCCCGGTCCCTCCACTTCAACCCCATCGAGTACATCAAGGGCGAGGCGGACACGCTCCGTTTCGTGGAGTGCCTCATCCGCAACACCACGGGAGACGACCAGCACTCAGGAGACCCCTTCTGGGAGAACGCCGAGAAGCTCCTCTACACCGCGCTCATCTCGTACCTTCTGCTCCACTGCCCCGAGGAGGACCATAGCGTCCCAGGGCTGCTCTCGCTTCTGTCGCTCGCCGACGCGCGCGAGGACGACGAGGACTACATGAGCCCGCTCGACATGCTCTTCCACGAGATAGAGACCGGCGAGAGGCTCATGAGGGTCGCAGAGTCGAGCGGCTACGACATCTCATCGCGAGAGTTCCAGCCGGCATCGAGCGGCTATGCCTGGGTGAAGGTCGCGAAGCCAGTCCGTCCCGAGGACGACTTCGCGCTCGCGAGCTACAAGCAGTTCAAGGTGGCCGCCGGGAAGACCCTGAAGTCGATCATGGTCTCGTGCAACGTGCGCATGAAGCCCTTCGACATCGCCGAGATGAAGGAGCTGCTCGCCTACGACGAGATGGCGCTCGACCACCTGGGGGACGCGCGCGCCAAGGTGGCGGTCTTCTGCTCGATGTCGGACACGGACTCCACCTTCGACTTCGTCTTCGCGCTCCTCTTGCAGCAGGCGCTCGACACCCTCTGCGAGGCGGCGCTCTCGCGCTTTTCGGGCGCTCTCCCCAGATGCGTGCACTTCGTGTTCGACGAGTTCGCAAACATAGGCACCATCCCGGACTTCGAGCGGATGATCACGGTGACCCGGAGCCGCAACATCGCGGTGTCCATGATCTGCCAGTCGCTCTCCCAGCTCGACGAGAACTACGGGGAGAACAACGCGGCGACCATCATGAACGCATGCGACACGCTGCTCTACCTCGGGGGCAAGTCGGCGGACACAAACCAGAAGATCGCGGACATGATCGGCAAGCGGACGGTGGCCAACGTCTCCGTGAACGACTCGCGCGGCGCGAACCCCACCTACACGCACAACTACGGGCTCATCGAGCGCGACCTCATGCAAGCGAGCGAGGTGTCCCGCATGCCCCGCGACCAGGCGCTCGTCCTCATCAACGGCGCGCAGGCCTACCTGGACAAGAAATACCCGCTGGATGCGCACCCGAGGCGAGAGTCGCTTGAGGCCGCGAGCAAGCGCGGCGCATTCGACTTCAAGCGGTATCGCGCGCGGAGGGAGGGGATGCTCATGGGCGAGTGAGTAAGCTGCGGCAGGCTAAGCCTCCAAGTACCGGCAATGATTCCACGCACCACCGGTCGCCGCAGCCAATCAAGACGCAAAGGAGCGCATCGCGCCCTTCGCAACTACCAATTATACCCTCGCCTGCAAGGGCCCCATTCCACTTCAGGGGCGCACGCGGGCAATCAAGACGCAAAGGACAAAGAACATGCTCGCAAACATCATCAGCCTGGTCTCCGGCTGCGTGACCTTCCTCGGCGGTTTCCTCGTCGTATGGGGCGCGGTAAGCCTGGGACTGGCGATCCGTGAACAGCAGGGAGGCAGCCAGATCGCCTCCGCAATATCCACCATCGCGGGCGGCGCGATCATCATCGCCGCAGCGGTCTACTTCGGGATGCTCGACACATCCTGGCTCCCATCGTAGGGGCGTGGTCGCCATGTCACTGCAGATACCCATACAGAAGGACATCGGCGAGTACGAGGAGAAGATCGTCGGCAAGCTCTCCTTCCGAACGCTCGTGTGCGTGGCAGGAGGCTTCGGCTCGGCGACCCTCGTTGCAGCCCTATGCCACTTCTGGATAGGCATCGAGGTCGCGGACGCCGCACTTCCCGTCATGTGCGCATCCATCCCGTTCTGGCTCGCCGGCTTCTGGCGGCCCTTCGGCATGCGCGCGGAGAAGTTCGCGCCGCTGCTCGCTAACCACCACCTGAAAGACCAGAAGCTGCTCTACTCGTGCCCCGCCGCCCCCGACCTCCAGAAGGCCGAGGCGGGCAGGCCCACAAGGCGCGCGAGACGGGCAGCCCGACGCAAAGGAGCTGAAGGCAATGAGCCATCCAGATAAGAAGGCATCTGATCCAAGGAAGCGAAAGGAAGAGAAGAAGGCGCTCAAGGGCAAGCGGAAGGCGGCCCGGAGCAAGGCGAGGTCGCATGCGGGCCTGGGGATGCTGCGCCAGATGATGGGCAGCGCCTCGAACGCCGACCGCAGCAAGAAGGCGCACGAGGAGAAGGTCGCGGGCCAGAAGAGGGCGCGCGCCGCCGCGCGGGACATATCCTCCTTCATCGGCTACGACGCCATCTATCGCGACGGCATCGCGCAGGTCGAGGAGGGGCTCTTCTCCCAAACCGTCGAGTTCGCCGACATCTCCTACCAATCGGCGCGCAAGGAGAGCCAGCAGAACATCTTCACCGTGCTCTCCTCGCTCTACAACTACTTCGGCGCGGACTCCTCCGTGCAGCTCACCATAGCGAACGTCCCGATCCCCGACGAGGAGATCGGCAACAAGCGCTTCTTTCCGGAGTCCGGCCAGGACACGGCGAGATATGCCCGGGAGTACAACCAGATCTTGAACGACAAGATGCGCGAGGGCGTCTCGAACCTCACTCGCCACCGCTACCTCACCTACATGGTGGGAGCTGCCGACGTAGACGAGG
Organism: uncultured Eggerthellaceae bacterium; assembly: GCA_910589135.1. Lineage (GTDB taxonomy): Bacteria > Actinomycetota > Coriobacteriia > Coriobacteriales > Eggerthellaceae > MGBC163016. The sequence continues at coordinate 838 of CAJUSL010000096.1, read as the reverse complement.
CCGTGCCGAAGCTCTCCCGGATCAAGGGAGACGTCACCGACACGCTCTCCCGCATCCGCTGCGAGGCGCACGCGCTCGACGGCACCGAGCGGCTGCGCGCGATCCAGTCGCAGCTGCGCCCGCGATCGCCCTTCACCTTCTCATGGGACAAGATCAGCCCGAGATCGAACGTGCGCACCAAGGACCTCATCGCACCGGCGCTCATAGACTTCAAGCCGGACGGCCGCTCGGACATCTTCAAGGTCGACAAGGCGTACGGCTGCGTGCTCTCGATCCGCACGTTCGGCTCGATGCTGGAGGACCACTACCTCGCCAACATCATCGACCTGCCGATGCCGCTCTCGGTGAACCTCCACATCCAGCCCATCGCCCAATCAGACGCGCTCGCGCTCGTGAAGCGCCAGCTCGACTGGATGGACAAGGAGATCATCGACGAGCAGATGAGCGCGATGAAGAAGGGCTACGACTACACGATCCTGCCGCCGGAGCTGCGCTACTCGAAGGAGGAGGCGGAAGAGCTCCTGGACTTCCTGCGCAACAAGAACGAGCGCCTCTTCGTCTACACCGGGCTCGTCTACACCTACGCCGACACGGTGGAGGAGCTTGAGCGCCAGGTCGAGCAGATCATCTCGGTCGGGCAGGGCAACTCCCTCGGCATCGAGCCCCTCTACTACCGGCAGCGCCAGGCGCTGAACGCGGTGCTGCCCCTGGGGCTGAACCACGTAGACGTCACCCGCTACCTCACCACGGGCCAGATCGCCATGCAGATGCCCTTCGCCTCGTTGGAGCTCAACCAGGAGGGAGGCGGCTACTACGGGCAGTCCAAGCAGTCCGGCAC
>CAJUSL010000095.1 GCA_910589135.1 uncultured Eggerthellaceae bacterium | reverse complement strand
GCCCCGGCGAAGGCACTCGAGGCGCTTGCGGCCGCGGCGCCGCGCGACATGATGCCGACGGACGCCGCCTACGTCGAGCCTTCGGCGAAGGCGGCCTCGGTGGCGTATCCATACAGCCTGTACGAGGCATGCTTCGACGGGCCGCTGGGACGCATCGACGTGCCTGTCGAAATCGAGGTCGTGCGCAAGAAGAAGGCAAAGACCCTGGTCGTTTCCGACTTCCTGGTGGAAAGCCCGGTGGCCGACGGATGCGCGCTGCAGTTCCAGCTGCAGGCGCGGGAGACGGGCAGCCTTCGCCCCGACGTGTTGCTGAAGGCGCTGGCGTCTGGCGGCGACGGCGCGGGCGCACGGCTTCCGATGCTGCAGTCCATCACGCGCGTCGCCCAGTCGGCGTCGCGGATCTAACCCGTGTTCGACCGGCAGATACGTTCCCTTCCGGGTGCTGGGAAGGCACTCGCCCTCTGCGCCGCGACCGCCCTTCTCGTGTCCGTTCTCGTAGTGGGACAGGCGATGGCGCTTTCGCATGCGATCGTGGGCGTGTGGGGCGGCGCGCCGCTTTCCGTCGAGCTTGCCGCCGTGGGCGTCTTCGCGGCGTGCTTCGTCGCGCGCTCGGCGGTGCGGGCGTGGGAGGAGGCGCGCATGGAGGCCTACGCGCACCGTTGCGTGGTGGGCCTGCGCGCCCAGCTCGCCGAGAAGCTGTACGACGCGGGCGGGTCCCTGGTCGGCCGCTTCGGCAGCGCCGATGTCGTCTGCGGCCTGGTCGACGGCTGCCTGAAGGCGGAGGCGTACCTTCGACGCACGGTGCCGAAGGCGGTGTCGCTCGTGGTCGTCCCCTTGGTGCTCTGCATCGCCGTCTTCTCCCAGGACGTCGTGAGCGGCGCGATCGTGCTGACGTGCTACCCGTTCATCATCGCGTTCATGCGACTCATCGGCTACACGGCGAAGGACGAGTCCGCCCGGCGCCATGACGGGTTCGTCGAGATGTCTTCCCACTTCATGGACGCCTTGCGGGGCATGGGCACCTTGCGTGCGTTCGGCATGGCGAAGCTGTACGCAGCGACCGTGTACGCCGCCTCCGAGCGCTATCGCGAGATGGTCATGAAAACGCTGCGCATCGCCCAGCTTTCGGGCGCAGTGCTGGACGTGTTCGCCACCTGCGGACTGGCGGCCGTCGCCATCATGCTGGGCTTCAGGATGGTGGAGGGCTCCATGGCGTTTCTGCCGGCGCTCACCGTGCTGATGCTGGTGCCGGAGTACTTCACGCCAATCAAGTCCTACGCGTCGGACTACCACGCCTCGCTCGACGGGAAGTCTGCCCTTGCGCACCTGGCGGACATGGCCCGGCGCGGGCGCGACACGGTCTTTTTGCCGTCGGCGCGCGTGAGCGTGGCCGAGGGCGCGAAGGTCGCGCTCGTGGGCGCGAGCGGTTCGGGGAAGTCGTCGCTTCTGGACGTCATGTCGGGAGCAAGCGACCTCGGCGAGGGAGAGGTGAGCGTGTGCGGCGTGGCGGGCGAGGCGCTGGCGTCGCCGCAGTGGCGCAGACGCGTCGCGTACATTCCGCAGCATCCCTACGTCCTTGCAGGCACGCTGAGGGAAAACGTCATGCTGTATGCGCCCGATGCGGGCGACGAGGCCGTCTGGGACGCCCTCGAGAGCGTGGCGCTGGCCGACTTCGCCCGGTCGCTTCCGCATGGCCTCGACTGCGCGCTGGGCGCAGGAGGGCGGGCGCTTTCCGGCGGCGAGGCGCATCGGCTTGCGCTGGCGCGCGCCATCGTGGGAGGGCGCGACGTGTGGTTGCTTGACGAGCCCGGGTCGAGCCTCGACGTGCAGACGCAGGCCGAGGTGAGGGAGGCCGTCCTGCCCTTGATGGAGGGTCGCACGGTGGTCGTCGCGACGCACGACGAGCGTTGGGCGGCCGCCATGGACGAGGTCGTCTCGATCGACGCGGGATGGGAGGTGCGCCATGGCTAGGCGCGACGTGCGCACGTTCCTGCGCCTGATGCGCGGCGACCGGTGGGTGAGGCCGTTTTTGCGCACGCATGGAGCCGTGCTCGCGCTCGCCGTGCTTCTGAGCGTCACGGCCAGCGTGTTCGCCGCGGCGCTCATGTTCACATCCGGCTACATGATCAGCCTGGCGGCGGCCATACCCTTCACGGTGCTGGCGTTGCACCTGCCGTCCATCTTCGTGCGCATCTTCGGCATCGGCAAGCCGGTGCTGCAGTATCTCGAGCGGCTGACGAGTCACGACTGGGTGCTGCGCATGACGAGCAGCCTGCGGCGCCGGTTCTACGAGGCCGTGGAGGCCAAGGGGTCTTCGTCGCCGGTCGGGCGCACGCTGGGGCTTTTCGCCGACGACTTGGAGAACCTGCAGAACCTGTGCCTGCGCACGATCTTTCCCTTGCTGGTCGTAACGGCCGTGTATGTGCTTGCGGTGGTCGCCTTCGGCGTTCTGTCGCCCCTGCTGGGTGCGTTGTTGCTGATCGTGGTGGGAATCGCCGCATTCGCGATACCCTTCTGGTCGTTGGCGGCGAACGCGGCGCGCATCGCCCGGCGGCGCGACATCGTCTCCGGCATGTACGATTCCTTGTCGGAGGACGTGTTCGGCGCGGTGGACTGGGGGCTTTCGGGCAGGCGGGCGGAGTTCCTGGAGCGCGTGTCCGCGCCGTACGAGGCCGCCTATGCCGCATCGCGCGAGGTGGCGTCGTTCGAGCGCGCTGCATCCGTCGCGCGCCAGACGCTCTACTGCATCGCGGTTCTCGCCGTCCTTGCGTGGGCCTCGCATGCGTTCTCCGGCAGCGCGGGCGCCGTGGCCGACGGGCTTGCGGTGACGGGCGCCGCGCAGGGTGTCGCCGGCGTGGCGATGCATGACAGCGCGCCGTATGCTGCGAACTGGATAGCCGCGTTCGTGCTGTGCATGTTTCCCTTGCTCGACGTGTTCTCGCCGGCTTCCGCGGCCATGCTGGGCATCGCCGAGCACGAAGGTGCGCTGGCGGAGCTGAACGGGCTCGACCGGGAGGGCGTGGAAGGCACTGCGACGGCTTCGCGTGGCGCCACGCTCGGGCCATGCCGCTCGTCCGACCACGCCGTCGAAATCGAGGCGGCCTGCTTTGCGCACGGGGCCGAGCAGGTGCTCTCTGGTGTTGATTTGGTGGTGCCCAAGGGCGAGCGCGTGGCCATTCTCGGCCGCAGCGGGGCCGGCAAGACGACGCTGCTTGACCTGGTGGGCGCAAGGTGCGCGCCGTCGGCGGGCAGCGTGCGCGTGTCCGGCAGGGTCGGGTACGTCGAGCAGTTCCCCTACGTCTTTAGGAAGAGCCTGCGCGAGAACCTCCTGTTGGCGAAGCCCGACGCCACCGACGAGCAGATCGCCGCCGCGCTGCGCGAGGTCGGTCTGGAAAGGCTGCTCGGGCGGCTGCCCGGCGGCCTCGACGCGTTCATGGCGGAAGGAGGTTCCACCATGTCGGGAGGGGAGCGCCACCGGCTTGCGCTCGCGCGCATCCTGCTGCATGACTGCGACGTCGTGCTGCTCGACGAGCCCTACCTGGGGCTCGACGCCGCCACACGGCAGGAGGTGTCCGCCGCCATGTTGCGCGCGCTTGAGGGGAAGACGGTGCTGTTGGTCACGCACGATGCCGACCAGGCGCATCTGATGGACAAGGCGTACGTCGTGGAGGACGGCTGCCTTTCCGTTTCAAAATTCATTGTTGTAAACGACGAAACTTGTGTATAATGTACGGGCTGCACAAACGGGGTGTTAGCTCAGTTGGTTAGAGCGCCGGCCTGTCACGTCGGAGGTCGCGAG
>CAJUSL010000094.1 GCA_910589135.1 uncultured Eggerthellaceae bacterium | reverse complement strand
GCTCTACGTCGAGGGCGTCCTGGGGTCGGGCGCCATGCTGGCGGGCCTCCTCGTGTCTGCGGGCATCGGCCTGCTGGTGCTGGTGCGCACCAACCGCAACTGGGGCCAAAACCTCGGCATCATCGGCGCCCTCTACGCCATCGGCGTGTTCTGCGGGGTCGTCTGCAGCAATCTGGGCATCTCGTTCATGCCTGCCATGTAGCAGGCCAGGGCGTTCTCGGACGCGCCCCGACGCGCATGCGTCGACGCACCCTTTCCCGCGCCACGCCGCCGGCCGGTCCTTGCCGCGGGCGTGCGGTATCATGATTGCAGGGAAGAGGGCTCGGGAAGGCGGATGCGCATGAAGGTGTTCATAGTCGAGGATGACGAGTCGCTCCGGCGCGAGCTGGGCAACCTGCTCGTGCTGCAAGGCTTCGAGGCCGTGCCGCACGACGGGCTTGGAAGCGACCGCGAAATCGCCGACGCCGCAATGCGGGCGGCTCCCGACTGCGTGGTGCTCGACCTCATGCTTCCCGCCACCGACGGCCATGCCGTCTGCCGCTGCATCCGAGAGGCCTCCCGCGTGCCCATCATCATGCTGACCGCGAGCGACCGCGAGCTCGACGAGGTGCTGGGGCTCGGCCTGGGCGCGGACGACTACGTGACGAAGCCCTACAGCCCCGCGTCGCTGGTGGCCCGCATACGGGCGCTCATGCGCCGCTCGGCGAACGTGCACGCGGCGGTCGTCGAGCACAAGGGGCTCGAGCTCGACCTGGCGTCGGGCAAAGCTGCCTACAACGGCGCAACCGCCGAGCTCACGCGCAACGAGCTGCGCATCCTCGACGTCCTGATGCGCTGCCCAGGCACCGTGGTCACCCGCGCCGACCTCATGACCGAGCTCTGGGAGTCCGACGAGTTCGTGGACGACAACACGCTCACGGTGAACGTGAACCGCCTGCGCCAGAAGCTCTCCTCCATCGGCGTCCCCGACGACTTCGTCGCCACCCGGCGCAACATGGGGTACCAGGTATGAGCGCACGCGACGCCGAGGATTCCTACGCCATCGAGATGCCCCGCTTCACGCCCGCGTCCTTCGTGCGCGATAACGTGCCGCGCGTCGTCATCGCCTTCGCATGCATGCTTGCGGTGTATGCCGCCTGCATCTTGCAGGGGGTGGGCATGCAGGGGTCCCTGCTGGTCGTGGCCGTCGTCGCGATGTGCGCCGGTGCCTCCTTCGTGGCCGACTACAGGAGAAGGCATGCCTTCTACCGCCAGCTCGAGGAGGCGGTCTCCGACATGACGGACGCCTGCGTGTCCGTCTCGCTGGTGGACGAGCCCGAGTTCCTGGAAGGGCGCATGGCCTTTGAGGCGACCTCCGCCCTCGCCCGAACGGCAGGGCGCCAGATCGCGCGCGCCGAGGCCGACGCGGGCGAGTACCGCCGCTACATCGAGGCATGGATACACGAGGTGAAGACCCCCATCGCGGCATCGAAGCTGGTGCTTGCGGGGATGCACGGGGACGGAGCCGACAAGCTCGCCAGGGAGATCGAGCGCATCGAGGGGCAGGTCGAGTCCGCGCTCTTCTACGCGCGCTCGTCGTTCCTCTCCGGCGACTACGCCATCGGCAGGTCGAATCTCGCCGCCGTCTGCCGCGAGGCATGCAAGCGTAACTCGCGCTATCTGATCGCCGCGGGATGCACGCCGTCGGTGGACGTGCCAGAGGACGCCGTCGTGCTCTCCGACCGGCAGTGGGTGGTCTTCCTGCTCTCGCAGGTCGTCGTCAACGCCGCGAAGTACGGGGCCGCCCGCATCACGTTCTCCTCGCGCGTGGAGGAGCCGGACTCGCCGCGCGAGCGCACGGTGCTCGAGGTGGCGGACGACGGCTGCGGGATTCCCGCCTCCGACGTCGCGCGCGTCTTCGACATGGGCTTCGTGGGAGAGAACGGACGCGCGCACGGCAAGGCAACCGGGCTTGGGCTCTATCTGGTCGCGCGGCTTTGCGAGGCGATGGGAATCGGGGTCGCCATCGCAAGCGAGCAGGGGCGGGGCACGCGCATCATGTTCGAGTTCCCCCACGACATGCGCCGGTTGCAGGCGTTGCGCAAGGACGCGCTCGAGTGCGCCGGCGCGCTTGGCCCCATCGACGCCGGAGCGACCGCCGGCCGATGAGGCACGGGTCCACCTTTCAAGAATGTAAGCCGAATGTAAGGCCCATCGATGGCGCCTTTTCCGCACTGTCCGTAGCATCTGGACTGCAACCTTGAACGAAGGAGGAATCATGCCCGAGACCTACGCAGTTCCGATGAAGACGATCGCCAGTGCGCAGGAGCCCCAGTCGATGCTGTCCGTGCGCAACCTGCAGAAGGTGTTCGGCGGACGAGACGTGCGCACCAAGGCGCTCGACGGTGTCAGCTTCGACGTGCAGAAGGGAGAATACGTCGCCATCATGGGCCCGTCGGGAAGCGGCAAGACGACGCTTCTGAACTGCATCTCCACCATCGACCGCCCCTCGCGCGGTCAGATCGTCGCCGCCGGACGCGACGTGACCTCGCTCAATCGGCGCTCGCTGGCGAAGTTCCGGCGCGACCAGCTTGGCTTCATTTTCCAGGACTTCAACCTGCTCGACACGCTCACGGGGCGCGAGAACATCGAGCTGGCGCTGACCATCAAGAAGACGTCCCCCTCGCAGATTCCGAAGCTCGTCGAGGACATCGCGCTCACGCTGGGAGTGAAGGAGGTGCTGAACAAGTATCCCAACCAGATGTCAGGCGGCCAGAAGCAGCGCGTCGCGGCGGCGCGCGCAATCGTGAGCGACCCCAAGCTCATCCTTGCAGACGAGCCCACCGGCGCGCTGGACTCCCACAGCGCCGCCGTTCTTCTCGAGATGATGGAGACCATGAACTCCCAGCTCGGGGCGACCATCCTCATGGTCACGCATGACTCGTTCGCCGCGTCGTTCACCCAGCGCGTGCTGTTCCTGAAGGACGGTCGCGTCTTCAACGAGATCCGCCGCGGGGATGCGACCCGCGAGGCGTTCTTCGCGCAGATCATGGACGTCGTGTCGTTCCTCGGCGGAAGCGTCACCCCCGCCGAGGAGTCGGCCGAGCGCGCCACCGCGTCCGAGATCGCGCTGGAAGGTGGGCAGAGCAATGACGCTTAAGCTCGCGCTGCGCAACATCCGCCGCACCATCGGCGACTACGCCGTCTACTTCGTGACGCTCGTGCTCGGCGTTGCCGTGTTCTACGCGTTCAACTCCGTCGAGAGCCAGCAGCTGATCCTCGACATCGAGGACGCCGACGCCGATATGTTCGAAACCACCCAGTACATGATTACGCTGGTTTCCTACGTCGTCGCGTTCGTGCTGGGGTTCCTCGTCGTCTACGCCAACCGTTTCCTGATCCGCAGGCGCAAGCGCGAGTTCGGCACCTATCTCGTGCTTGGCATGCTGCCGCGCCATGTGGCGCTGATCGTGCTCGTCGAGACGGTCATCGTGGGCGTCGTGGCGCTAGTCATCGGGCTTCTGCTCGGCGTGCTGCTCTCCCAGGGGCTCGCCTTCGCGACGGCGGCGCTGTTCGGCACGACGATCAGCGACTACCGCTTCGTGTTCTCCCCGGACGCCTTCGTGGCCACGCTTGTGTGCTTCGCCGTCATGTATGTGGTGGTGGCGCTGTTCAACGTGGTGTCGGTGAGCCGCTTCCGCCTGATCGACCTTCTTCATGCCGAGAAGAGCAGCGAGAAGAACCCGGTGAGGAACCCCTGGGTGTGCCTCGCCGCCTTCGTCGCGTCGCTCGGGCTCATCGCGTACTCCTACCATTGTCTCGACGAGAATGGCATGGTGGAGCTGGGTGACCCCATGTT
>CAJUSL010000093.1 GCA_910589135.1 uncultured Eggerthellaceae bacterium | reverse complement strand
GTCCATCTCGTATGCCTGGTCGAAGGTGACGTTGGCGCCATCATAGTAGGTGGACATGCGCTTGGGCATGTAGCACGTGGTGTAGTCGCCGTCGACCATCCAATAGGGGTCGAAGCCGGGATTGAGCGACTCGTCGTTCTGGTCGGTGGCAACGACGCTTTCGATATGGTCGTTGAGTTTGGCGGTCTCGGTGTCCCACACCTCGTAATTCGGGCCGGCCAGCGTGCCCGTCTTGTGCTGGACGGTGCGGTTGATGAGGTTGTACCACGGCACCTTCACGTTGACTTCGCCCAGGGTGGTGCCGTAACGGTCTTCGGACTTGGGCGACGTGCCGAACTTATTGGAAGCCGTGAGGTAGAGGATGTACTGCGTGTTGCCCTTCAGCTGGGTGAGCACGTAGCGCGTGTTCGTGATGTTGCCTGGAACGGGAGTGAACTGCGCGGCGCTGGCTTCCTTGTAGTAAAGGTTGTAGTGGGCGGCGTCGTCGACGGCAGGCCACGACACGACAAGCTCGCGGTAGCCGGGCGTGACGTTGATGGCGGTAGGCATGTCGGGACGCTTCGTGGGAACGAGCTCGGTCTGGCTGTCACTGGACCAGGGGCTCTTCCACTCGCCGTTGGCCGAACGCACGGCAGCGGTGTAGATGCCCGACTTCATCTTCTTGTCAGCGATGGAGAACGTGGGCAGCACCGTGGAGTTCGTGGTGGTCTTGCCCGTCGGGTCGGTGATGCGGATCTCGTAGCCGGTGATGTTCTGCTGCGGGTCCCAGGAGAACGTGATGCTCTTTTCGCCGGGCTCGCCCTTGAGGTTGGTGGGGATGGAAAGGTCGGGCGGCTCGATGCGGTCCTCCATGTTGTTGAGGAACGCAACCTTGCCGATTTCCGCCAGCGTGGCGTTGGGCTGCGTGGTTGCGGTGACCTTGATGGTGATCTTCTTGATGGCGATGCGCGTTCCGAAGTCGATGACGATGGCGTCGCCGGTGCCGGCGGCCACGGCCTGCTCGGAGTTGGAGCGCAGCAGCGAATCGATCAGGCTGTAGCTGCGGCCCGAGGTGGTCTGCTGTCCGTTCTTGAACTCGAACTCGTGCACCGTGCCGTCCTCGTCCTCGACCGAGACCGAGCCGGAAGTGATGTTGCTGACGGAGCCCTCGGTCTTGTTCGACGTGGTTTCCACCGGCGGACGGATGGCCATGCCCTCCATCTCGATGATGGAGGTCTCGGCGTCGGGGTCGTCGGAGTCGCCGCCAAGCGCCGTGGTCTCGATGTCGAGCGAGATGGGGTTGGCCTCCGAGATGGGGTCGGCCTGCTCGAGGATGACGGTGGAGTCGGCGTTCTCGAACAGCGCCTCGCGCAGGGCGTTCGCCATGAACTCTTCCGAGTCCTCGCCTTCGCCAGGAGCAGAGCCACTGTCGGAGCCGCCGCCGATGCTGCCGATCTTGACGATGCCGTTGGAGCTGGAAATCTTGGTGAGCGTGCAGTCCTTCGTGATGACGGGCCTGCCGTGCACCACTTTAATAAGTTCCTCGACGCTGGAGGCGGTGTCGTTGCCGCCCTTGATGGTGGTGGCGAAATACTGCGCGTCAAGCAGGTTGAACACGCCGTCGGCGTTGACGTCGTACCTGTTCACGTTCTCGGCCGAAGCGGGCTGAGAGAGGGCACGGGTCATCATCCACGTGTCGTTGTTGTCGATGCGGCCGTCGCCGTTGAAGTCGCCGTAGGGCAGCAGGCCCTGGATGTTGTTCTTGTTGCCGACGGTGGTAGACACCGACGTGTCGGCATCGGAGCAGGTGACCATGTCGACGAGCTCGACGCTGATGCGGTTGCCGTCCTCGACGAAGAAGTCCTTCTCGAGGTGGGTGAGGTAGTTCTGGCCGGAAACCTGCAGGTCATACGTGCCTTGGGGAATGCGGTCGGGGAACGTGGCCGTGTAGTCGCCGATAATCTGCGCGTTGTCGGCGTTGGCGTCGGTGGCGCGCTTGGCAGGCACGAACTCGGCAGTGGACACCACAGACCCGGAGGCGTCGACGAGCGTCGCCTTCACGCCGAAGTCGGTGGTGAGATTCTTGCTGGGGCTGGTGGGATGGATCTGCGAGCGCAGCTTGACGGTTACGGAGCCGCCCGAGATCTGCGAGCCCTTGGAGTCGATGGCCTTGGCGTTTGCCTGGGCCTCTGCGTCCTCGACGCCGAAGAAGGTGACGTCGCCGTCAACGACCTCCTTGACGTTGTCCTGCGAGGTCACGCTTTCGACGACAGGGTCCTGGTTCGCCCCTTCTGCGTTGTCGGCGTCGCCTTCCGCAGCGGATTCCTGCTGCGACGACTGCCCCGCCGACGACGCCGAGCTGCTGGAGCTCGAACCGGAGCCGTCAACGGCCTCGGCGGCAGACGCCGAAGTGTCTTCCCCTGCAAGGGCGTCCTTCGCGAAGGCGAGGGACGGCACCCCGAACAGGGAGAACGCCAAACAGAATGTGATGGCGCACGAAATGATTCGCTTCATAGTGTTCCCCTTCTTTCTTATGCACAGCCTTTAATCCCCTGGCTGTCACGTCGTAAGACATAAGAAAAGATATGCGCCGGAAGTATAGCACAGGAACCACTGCCGAATCGATATAAAATTGTTTGCTATGCAGGCCACTCTTTGCATCTGGGAGGCCGCAGGGGCGCGTCTATGCGGGGTGACTGTCGACGCGTTGTGCACATGGTCGACAAACCACGTGCACAAAATCTCCAAACGCGTTATTTGGCGACGATGTTCACAAGCCTCCCGGGGACGGCGATTTCTTTGACGATGGCCTTCCCTTCGAGCGCGTTCGACACGGCGGCCTTGCCCGCCTCGATTATGGCGGCCTCGTCGGCGTCGGCGGCCACCTCGATGCGCGTCTTCACCTTGCCGTTCAGCTGCACGGCGATTTCCACCGTGTCGGCCACCGCCAGCGCCGGGTCGAAGGCAGGCCACGGCTGCGCGTGAATGGACCCGCCGTGGCCGAGGGCCGTCTGCCACAGCTCGTCGGCGACGTGCGGCGACATGGGGGCGATCAGCTTCGCGATGGTTTCGGCGACGTCGCGGGAAAGGTCGCGCGCGGCGGCGTCGGAAGCACGCCACTGCGGGGACGTGCCGCGCAGGAATTCGCCGGTGGCGTTCGACAGCTCCATGATGGCGGCGACGGCCGTGTTGTACTGGTTGCGCTCGATGTCGGCGGTGGCCTTGCCGACCACGCGGTGGCGCTCGCGCAGCAGCTTGTCGGCGGCAGCGGTCGCGGCGGCGGCGTCGACTGCAGCGTCGGCGACTTCGCTGTAGGTCTCTTCGCCGGCCTCGCCCAAAAGGTCGTACACCTGGCGCCAGATGCGGTTCAGGAACCTATGGATGCCGTCGAGCGAGTTCTCGTTCCACAGCTTCTCCTTCTCGGGCGGCCCCATGAACAGCATGGCCATGCGCACGGTATCGGCGCCGTAGCGGGCGATCATGTCCTCGGGCGAGACGACGTTGCCCTTCGACTTGCTCATGACCTCGCCGTTGGCGTCGAGCACCATGCCCTGGCACAGCAGGTTGGTGAACGGCTCGTCGAAGTCGAGCAGCCCGCAGTCGCGCAGCACCTTGGTGAAGAAGCGGCTGTAGAGCAGGTGCAGGATGGCGTGCTCGATGCCGCCGATGTACTGGTCGACGGGCATCCACGCGTTGGCGCGCGCCGGGTCGAACGGCGCCTGGTCGTTGTGCGGATCGGTGTAGCGCATGTAGTACCAGCTCGAGCACGTGAACGTGTCCATGGTGTCAGTCTCGCGCTTGGCCGGCGCGCCGCAGACGGGGCACGTGGTGTTCACGAAGCCTTCGTGCGTGGCGAGCGTCTCGCCGGCGGCCAGGTCGATGTCCTCAGGCAGGCGCACAGGCAGCTGATCCTCGGGCACGGGCACCACGCCGCAGTGCTCGCAGTGGACGGCGGGGATGGGGTTGCCCCAGTAGCG
>CAJUSL010000092.1:408-4052 GCA_910589135.1 uncultured Eggerthellaceae bacterium | reverse complement strand
GGTGTTCGGCTACTACGTGGACGACCCCGAACGCTTCGGCGTGGTTGAGTTCGACGAGTCGTATAATGCCATCTCCATCGAGGAGAAGCCCGAGCACCCCAAGAGCAACTACGCGGTCACGGGCCTCTACTTCTACGACTCGCGCGTGTGCGAATTCGCCAAGCAGGTGAAGCCGAGCGCCCGAGGGGAGCTTGAGATCACGTCGCTCAACCAGATGTATCTGGACGACGGCTCGCTGAACGTGGTCACGCTCGGTCGCGGCTATGCGTGGCTCGACACCGGCACCATGGAAAGCCTGTTCGAGGCCTCCGAATTCGTGCGTGCGGTCGAGCGCTCGCAAGGGCTCAGCGTGTCCGTGTTGGAGGAAATCGCCTTCGAGAACGGGTGGATTTCCCGCGAGGCATTGCTGGATGCTGCCGGCAAGTATGGCAAGAGCGACTATGGCGCACATCTGAAGAAAGTTGCCGAGGGCAAGATCATCGAGCCGCACAAGGAGTACTAGTGAAGATTCTGGTAACGGGCGCCCATGGCCAGCTTGGGTGCGAGCTGCGTCGATGCATGGAGACGATGCAGGCGGAAATCGGCCCCATTCCCGCGGAATACGAAGGTGCGGAGGTCGACTATGTCGACCGCGATGTGCTGGACGTTGCCGACCGTGAGGCCGTGCTCGACTTCATGGACGACGGTGCCTTCGACGTGGTGGTGAACTGCGCCGCTTTCACGAACGTGGACGGCTGCGAGGCCGACGAGGACGCCGCCTACGCGGTGAACGCGACTGGGGCCGAGAATCTCGCCCTGGCCGCCGAGCAGGTCGGCGCGAAGCTCGTTCACGTGTCCACCGACTATGTGTTCCCGGGCAGCGAGCCCGGCGAGCGCGTCGAGACGGACGGGGTGGCGCCCATAAGTGCCTACGGCCGCACGAAACTGGCAGGGGAGACGGCAGTGGCCGACGCCTGCAGCCGCGCTTTCATTGTGCGCACGGCGTGGCTCTATGGCTACGTGGGCAAGAACTTCGTGAAGACCATGCGCCGCCTGGGCGCTTCTCACGACTCCATCACGGTGGTCGACGACCAGTTGGGCAATCCTACTTCGGCGAACGACCTTGCGTACGAGATTCTGAAGCTTGCGCTGACGGAGAACTACGGCGTGTACCACTGCACGAACAATGGCACGTGCTCGTGGGCCGACTTCGCGAAGGCCATCATGGTCGGCAGCGGCTTCGACTGCGAGGTGGTGCCCGTCACCAGCGCGCAGTACAAGGCAGCCAACCCGCAGAGCGCTGACCGCCCTGCGTTCTCGAGCCTTCGCAACGCGCACCTGGAGGATACAATAGGCGATGAGATGCGCCCCTGGCGGGACGCACTCGCCGAGTACCTGGAACGACTTCCCGAATTGGAGGGGTAATGGCCTGCGATCCTAAGAACATCATAGTGACCGGCGGTGCCGGATTCATCGGAAGCAACTTCGTGCACTGGGTGGTGGACAACCAGCCCGACGTGCACGTGGTGGTGCTTGACGCCCTGACGTACGCGGGCAATCGCGAAAACCTGGCAGGCATTCCCGACGACCGCATGGAATTCGTGCACGGCGACATCTGCGACGCCGAGCTGGTCGACCGCCTGTTCGCCGACGCCGACGCCTGCGTGCACTTCGCGGCCGAGTCGCACAACGATAACTCCATCAGCAACCCCGAGCCGTTCATCCGCACGAACGTGGAGGGCACCTACCAGCTGCTGGAGGCGGCCCGCAAGCACGGCGTGCGCTTCCATCACATATCCACCGACGAGGTATATGGCGACCTGGCGCTGGATGACCCGGCGCGCTTCACCGAAGAGACGCCGTACTGCCCGTCGAGCCCCTACAGCTCGTCGAAGGCGTCGTCGGACATGCTGGTGCGCGCGTGGCACCGCACGTACGGCGTACCGGTGACCATCTCCAACTGCTCGAACAACTACGGCCCGCGTCAGCACATCGAGAAGTTCATCCCGCGCCAGGTGACCAACATCCTGTGCGGCATCAAGCCGAAGCTGTACGGCGACGGCCTGAACGTGCGCGACTGGATCCATACTGAGGACCACTCCTCTGCCGTATGGAAGATTCTGACCGAAGGCGCGCTGGGCGAGACGTACCTCATCGGCGCCGACGGCGAGAAGAACAACATCGACGTGCTGCGTGCCATCCTGGCCGCTATGGGCAAGGACGCAGACGACTTCGAGTGGGTGCGCGACCGGCCCGGACACGACCGCCGCTACGCCATCGACTCGTCGAAGCTACGACGCGAGCTGGGCTGGCAGCCCAAGCACACCGACTTCGCCGAGGGCCTGCAGGACACCATCGACTGGTACGCGAGCAACGAGGACTGGTGGAGCGGCGAGAAGGACGCCATCGAGGCCAAGTACGCCGCACAGGGGCAGTAGGGGGCGCACGCGCCATGACGTTGATTTCGCTGGTCGTTCCCTGCTACAACGAAGAGAAGACGCTTCCCCTGTTCCACGGGGAAGCGATGCGCGTGTTGGCCGAGATGGGTGAGGAGCTTGCCCCCCCCCCTCAAGTTTCGACGATGATGTAGCCTTCGAGGTCGTCTACGTGGACGACGGATCCGACGACGGCACGCTTGAAGTACTCAAGGAGCTGTCTGCGGCTTCCGGCGTCGCGGGCGTGGAAACACGGTATTTGTCCTTCTCGCGGAACTTCGGGAAGGAGGCGGCGCTCCTGGCCGGGCTGGACGTGGCGCGTGGCGATTTTGTGGCGACTCTCGATGCCGACATGCAGGATCCGCCCTCGCTGCTGCCCGAGATGTACGGGCTGCTGCGCTCCTCTGGTGCCGACAACGTCGCGACGCGGCGCGTGACGCGCAGGGGGGAGCCGCCCATAAGGTCGCTTTTCGCCCGCATGTTCTACCGCATCATCAACCGCCTTTCCGAGACGGAGGTGGTGGATGGTGCCCGCGACTATCGCTTGATGGATCGCCGCATGGTCGATGCGATTCGCTCCATGCGCGAAAGGAGCCGGTTCGCCAAAGGCATTTTCGGATGGGTCGGATTCAAGACCGAATGGATCGAGTACGAGAACGTCGAGCGCGCCGCAGGCGAGACGAAATGGAGCTTCTTCTCTCTGTTCGCCTATTCCGTGGAAGGCATCGTCGCCTTCTCCACCAAACCGCTTCATATCGCCTCGGTCGGCGGGATGCTGTTCTGCCTGCTCGCGTTCGTGATGCTGCTCGTCATCATCGCGCGCACCGTCGCGTTCGGCGATCCGGTTGCCGGGTGGCCTTCCCTGGCGTGCCTGATCCTGTTCGTCAGCGGCATCCAGATGCTGTGCATGGGCGTATTCGGGCAGTATCTCGCAAAGACGTACGTCGAAGCGAAGGGTCGTCCCGTCTACATCGTCGAAGAGGCGAGCTTCCCGCTGAAGGCAATTGGGCTCTGAGGCGTTCATGGTTGCGGCGAAACATGCAAAGGGGGAGTCGGCATCCTTTCGATGGGGCAAGGCGTGCCTGTTCTATGCGGCGAACTTCGCGGCGGCCGTTCTCGTCCTGGTCGTATCCAGCATGTGGTCTGGCATCTACCCCTTTGGCGAGAGGTCGTTTTTGACGGAAGACCTCATGTTCCAATACGTCGACTTCTTCTCGTGGCTTCAAAGGG
>CAJUSL010000092.1:0-398 GCA_910589135.1 uncultured Eggerthellaceae bacterium | reverse complement strand
CGTGGGGGCTCTACAGCTACTACCTTGGGTCTCCGGTCAATCTGCTCGTCGCCTTCTTCGAGCAGGGTGCCATCACGGAGTTCGTTTATTTCGCAACGGCGGTCAAGGTCGGATTGACCCAGATCTCCATCGCCTTCTTCCTGGGTCGCCGGTTCGAGATCCCCGGCTTCTGGAGCGCACTGCTGGGCTTTGGCTTCACGTGGTCCACATGGACGGCGACGCAGCTTCGCAACCCCGAATGGCTCGACGTCCTCTTTCTCCTCCCGCTGGCCGCATGGGGCGTCTCGCAGCTGGTGCGGCACCGCCGTTGGAAGACGCTCCTCTTCTCGACGGCCTTGGCGGTAATATGCTGTTGGTACACGGCTTACATGATGATCGGATTCCTTTGCCTCTACTTC
>CAJUSL010000091.1 GCA_910589135.1 uncultured Eggerthellaceae bacterium | reverse complement strand
CTCAACGACACCATCCAGGACGCCTGCATCCGCCGCGCGCGCATGCAGGGCTACCGCACGCGCTGGGTGCTCGGCACCGACCACGCCGGCATCGCCACGCAGACGAAGGTGGACAAGCACCTGGCCGCGCAGGGCATCAACCGGCGCGAGATCGGCCGCGAGGCGTTCGTCGAGGAGTGCCAGAAGTGGCGCGACGAGTACGGCGGCATCATCGTCAGCCAGATCAAGGCGATGGGGTGCAGCTGCGATTACGACGACGAGCAGTTCACCATGAGCCCCGAGTTCTCGCTTGCCGTGCGCAAGGTGTTCGTCGACTGGTACCGCGCGGGGATCGTCTACAAGGGGCGCCGCATCGTCAACTGGTGCCCCAGCTGCACCACGGCCATCGCCGACGACGAGGCCGAGTACGAGGAGGAGGCGAGCCATCTCTGGTACCTCCGCTACCCGCTCGCCGAGCCCGTCGACGGCATCGACTACCTGGTGGTCGCCACCACGCGCCCCGAGACGATGCTGGGCGACACCGGCGTCGCCGTCAGCCCCAAGGACGAGCGCTACGCGAACCTGGTGGGAAAGAGCGTCGTCCTTCCCATCGTCGACCGCGAGATCCCCGTGTTCGCCGACTTCCACGTCGACGCCGAGTTCGGCACGGGCGCCGTGAAGGTCACGCCCGCGCACGACCCCAACGACTTCGCCATGGGCGAGCGCCACGGCCTCGAGCAGGTCAACATCTTCGACGAGAGCGCCACCGTGGTCGACGGATTCGGGAAGTTCTCGGGCATGTCCCGCGACGAGGCGCGTGCGGCCGTCGTGGAGGAGTTCGAATCGCTGGGGCTGCTCGACCACATCGAGGACCTGACGCACTCGGTCATGCACTGCTACCGCTGCCACAACACGCTCGAGCCATGGCTCTCCGAGCAGTGGTTCGTGTCCGTCGACGAGCTGAAGGGGCCTGCGGCCCGGGCGGTCGAGAACGGCGAGATAACGTTCCATCCCGGCCGCTGGTCGCAGGTGTACCTCGACTGGCTGGAGAACCTGAAGGACTGGTGCATCTCGCGCCAGCTGTGGTGGGGGCACCGCATCCCCATGTACTACTGCGACGCGTGCGGCTGGCAGGACGCCTCCGTCGACGAGGTCGAAACGTGCCCGGAATGCGGGTCGCCCGTGCGCCAGGACGAGGACGTGCTGGACACGTGGTTCTCCTCGCAGCTGTGGCCCTTCGCCACGCAAGGGTGGGGCGTCCACGGCAAGGACGCGCCCGAGCTCGTGGAGAACTACCCCACGCAGGTGCTTTCCACCGCCCGCGACATCATGGGACTGTGGGTCGCGCGCATGGTGATGGCTTCCGAGCGCTGCATGGGCCAGATCCCCTTCCAGGACGTCATCATCCATCCCACCGTCATGGGCGCCGACGGCAAGCCCATGAGCAAGTCGCGCGGCAACGGCGTCGACCCGGTGAAGCTGATGGAGGACTACGGCGCCGACGGCATGCGCTTCGGCCTGCTCACGCAGGTGACGGGCTCGCAGGCCATCCGCTTCGACGTGCAGAAGATCGCCTCGGCGCGCAACTTCGCAAACAAGATCAGGAACGCGGCCCGGTTCGTCATGATGAACCTGGACGGCTTCGAAGGCGGCGACCCCGTCATGGCGCACGCCTCCGACCGGTGGATCTTCTCGCGGCTCGCCAGGCTGGTGGCCGACGTCGACGCGGCGTACGCCGGCTACGAGTTCAGCGAGATCACCCGGCTGCTCTACGCCTTCTTCTGGAACGAGTTCTGCGACTGGTACATCGAGTTCTCCAAACCGCGCCTCGCGGGCGACGACGACGCCGACAGGAAGGCGTGCCAGCGCAACCTGGTCGCCGTGCTCGACGTGGCGCTGCGCCTGCTGCATCCCATCATGCCTTTCACCACCGAGGCGATATACGCCGACCTGCCGAAGGCGCAGGACGCACCCGCGATGCTCGTCGGCGCCTCATGGCCCGATGCCGGGGCGCTTGCCGGCTACGTGGACGAGGCCGCCGAGCTCGCCACCGTCACGGTGTGCGACATCGTCGGCGCCGTGCGCTCGGCGCGTTCGCGCTACGGCGTGCCGCCCAAGACGCTGCTCGACGTGGTGGTGAAGGCCCCGGCCGACAAGGCCCAGCTGGTCGAGGCGCAGTCCCGGTTGATCTCGTCGCTCGCCAAGACCGCGTCGCTGTCGGTCGCACCCGACGCCGCGAAGCCGGCCGAGTCCGCCGCGGGCCTCGTCTCCGACGTGGAGGTGTACACCGTGCTTGCGGGACTCGTCGACTTCGAGGCCGAGAAGCAGCGCATCGGCAAGGAGATGGGCAAGCTCGAGGCCGACGCCGCCAAGCTCGAGAAGAAGCTCTCCAACCCGGGCTTCCTTTCCAAGGCCGCGCCCGAGGTGGTCGAGAAGGACCGCGCCAAGCTGGAGGAGGCGAAAAGCCAGATCGAGCGGCTCGCGCAGCAGCTTTCCGAGCTTGGATAGCGCCCTTTGCTATAATGGCTGAACGACAACGATGCAACGCAGACAAGGGGAGTTGGGTTAATTGAACGAATTGCTCCAGCAGCTATGGACGCCGCAGATGCAGACCGCGTTCACGGTCGTCGTGGTGCTCTTGGCGATTCTGTACGTCCTTTCCATCATCTGGGTCGTGCGCGACGCCTACCTTCGCGGAACCACCTGGTACATTTGGGCGATCGTGGCTCTGGTGCCGCTCGTCGGCGTCATCGCCTACATCCTGCTGCGCCCGCCCCTGCTGCGCATCGACCGCGACGAGCAGGAGCTCGAGATCGCGCTCAAGCAGCGGCAGCTGATGAACTACGGCGAATGCGCCACATGCGGCTATCCGGTGGACGCAAGCTTCGTGATCTGCCCCAACTGCCACACCCAGCTGAAGAACCTCTGCAGCCACTGCGAACGCGCGCTCGAGCCGTCGTGGGCGATCTGCCCCTACTGCGCGACCCCGGTCGCAGGCTCGTCGTCCTCGTCTTCGAGGCCTTCCCGCTCCGGCGCGTCGTCGCGCAGGGGCTCCTCGCGCAACCGCACGACATCCGAATAACAAGCGGCATCAAGCCGGCCCTTCAGGCGCCCGCCGTCGGGCCCCATCAGTGCAGGTGCTTTGTATGCACCCGGCATGAAAGGAGAATCCCATGGAAATCAAGCTTCCCGACGGGTCCGTCAAAGAGGTCGCCGAAGGCGCCACCGTGGCCGACGTGGCGGCGGCCATCGGCGCAGGCCTTGCCAAGGCCGCCCTCGGCGGCATCGTGAACGGCAGCCCCGTCGACCTTTCCGCCCCGGTGGCCGAAGGCGATTCCGTGGCCATCGTCACCGCCAAGTCGCCCGAAGGGCTCGACCTGCTGCGCCATTCGGCGGCGCATGTGATGGCGGCGGCGCTCACCGACCTGTACGGCAACGTGGAGTTCGGCGTGGGGCCGGCCATCGAAGGCGGCTTCTACTACGACGTGAAGCTGCCCGCGTCGCTTTCGCCCGACGACCTGCCGGCCGTCGAGGAGCGCATGGCGCAGATCGTCAAGGACGACCTGCCCTTCGAGCGCCGCGAGGTCACCCGCGACGAGGCGCGCCAGCTGTTCGCCGACCAGCCGCTCAAGCTCGAGCTCATCGACGAGCTGCCTGAGGGCGAGAGCATAACCGTGTACTCCATCGGGTCGTTCGCCGACCTGTGCCGCGGCCCGCATTTGCCCTCTACCGGTGCCGTTTCCGCCTTCAAGCTGACGAAGTTGGCCGGTGCCTACTGGAAGGGCGATTCCGACCGCGAGATGCTGCAGCGCATCTACGGCACCGCCTTCTTCAAGAAGAAGGACCTCGAGGAGCATCTGCACAACCTCGAAGAGGCCGAGAAGCGCGACCACCGCAAGCTCGGGCGCGAGCTGGGCATCTACATGATGGAGCCCATGGCCGGCGTGGGCCTGCCGCTGTACCTTCCCAAGGGCGCGCGCGTCATCCGCACGCTGCAGGAGTGGCTGCGTCGCGACCTCTACGAGCGCGGCTACGAGGAGGTCATCACCCCGCACATCTACAACGCCGACGTGT
>CAJUSL010000090.1:1668-4343 GCA_910589135.1 uncultured Eggerthellaceae bacterium | reverse complement strand
CCGGTGGTGTTGGTTGTGGTGTTCTGCGCGGCCTGCGCGATGGCGGCGGCCTGCGCCTTCAGCTCCTCGAGCTTCTCGGTGTTGGCAGCGACCTCGTCGGAGACCTGGTCGACGACGTCCTGGGCCTCGGTGCGCTTCATCTCCAGCTCGCCGAGCTTCGCCTCCTGCTCGTCCTTCTGCTTGGTGAGCTGGCCGGACACCTCTTCGAGTTCGGCCTTGAGGCGCTTCTGGTTCTCCACCTCGGCGGCCTGGCTGTCCATGATGGACGAAAGGTAGTCGACGCCCTTCGTGAACGAATTCCAGTCAGAGGAGCCGAACACGACACCGAGCAGCGCCGAGACGGAGTTGTTCTTGTATTCGTAGCTCATCGCATCGCCCAGCGACTCGCGGCCGGCGAACATGGCGTCCTGGGCCTTGATCGTCTGATCGGCGAGCTCGTCCACCTTCGTCTGCATCTCGGCGATCTCGGACTCGAGCTGCGTGCATTCGGAGGAAATGGAGGAGAGCTTGCTCTGGGCCTCGGCCAGCGAATACTTGGCGGTCTTGACGGCCTGCTGCGCGTCGCTGATGGACATGGCGTCCGGCGCGGCACCTGCAGTGCGCGGAAGGAGTGCGATGCTGAAGAACGAAAGCGTCAGCGCCAAGAGGGTGCTGACCCCCGTCCTTGCTATTCCACGGCTCTTGCTCAAACGGTCTCCAATGTCGGGCCTTTATTTCAAGGCAGCCGTGCAATACGGCAGCCTAACGCATGAAACACGAATCTAGATTATCGCCGAGGCCCGGAGAATGCGCAAGTTTGCGCACCCGATGCCTACCAAAAACCCACGCGGACGGACCGCCCGCGCGGCGACGCTACATGCTTTGAAGCTCCTGCGCATGCTCGAGGGACGACTCGGTGATCGACCCCGAGAGCATGCGCGCGATCTCGCGGGTGCGCTGCTCCCCTTGCACCTGCTCGATGTGCGTGAACACGGCGCCGTCGCACGCCTGCTTGCTGGCCACGTAATGCGTGGACGCCTTTGCGGCCACCTGCGCGAGATGGGTGACGACGATGACCTGGTGGGTTTCGGCGAGCTCGCCCAGCACGTCGGCCAGCGCAAGCGCCGCACTTCCGCCCACGCCGGCATCGATCTCGTCGAAGACGAGCGTAGGAACGTCGTCGCGCTTGCCCATGACGGCATGGAGCGCCAGCATGACGCGCGACAGCTCGCCGCCTGAGGCGATGCGCGCCAGCGGCCGCGCCTGCATCCCCTGGCCGGGCCGGAATAGGAACGCGACGGCGTCGGGGCCGCTTTCGGTCCAATCGGCCCGGTCGAGCAGGTCGACTTGGACGACGGCGGCGGAGCCGTCCATCTCGAGCTTCGAGAGGGAGGCGGTTACCGCATCGCCCAAGGCTGGCGCCGCAGCGGCGCGTGCCGCGTGCAGCGCATCGGCGGCGCCGCGCAGCGACTCCTCGGCCCGACGCACGTCGTCGGCGGCCTTCTGCAGCGCCGCGTCCGCATCGTCCACCGCGTCGACGACGGCCCGCGCCTCGTCGGCAACGGCGCACACGTCGTCGATTGTGGGGCCGTACGACCTGAACAGCGACTGGTAGGCCGCCATGCGCTCCTGCATGAGGCCAAGCGACGAGACGTCCAGGTCGACCGCGTCGCGGTAGCGCGCGGCGTCGTGGGCGACGTCCTCTATCACGTAGGTGGCCTCGCGCAGCGACTCGGCCAAAGGAGCAAGCGACTCGTCGGCACGGGCACCCTCGTCGAGCAGCACGATGGCGGCGTTCAGCCCGTCGAGCACGCCGCCGTCCCCCGACAGGACCTCGCAGCCCTCGCCGGCGGCACGCATGAGCACTTCGACGTTTTCGGCCTTCCGCAGCGAGGACTCCAGCTCGTCGTAGTCCTGCTGGGAGGGGCCGAGCGATTCTATCTGCCGCAGCTTGAACCTGGCGTCCTCGACGCGGGCGTCCGAGGACTCGATGCGGGCGCGCACCTCGTCGAGCGCGCGTGCCGCCTCGCGGGCCTGGGCATAGGCCGCCTGGTATGCCTCGAGCAGCCCGTCCTTGTCGGCGGCGGCCCATACGTCCAAGTACCTGCGCTGGACGGCCGGCTTCGAAAGGATCTGCTGGTCGTGCTGCGAGCACAGGCTGACGCAGGGCGACACGACGTCGAAGAGCTGGGACACGCTGGCCATGCGGCCGTTCATCTTCACGTGCGAGCGCCCGTCCACGGAAACGCGCCGGTCCACCACGAGCTCGCCGTCCGGGCATCCTTCTCCGCATGCCCGCGGGGGCAGGAAAAACCTTCCCTGCACCTCGGCCTCCCGCTCGCCCTGCCGCACCATGTCGTGGTCGGCGCGCTGCCCCATGAGAAGCTTGCACGACGCAAGCAGGGCCGTCTTGCCCGCGCCCGTCTCGCCGGTGATGACGGTCATGCCCGAAGAGGGGCACAACGACGCCTCCTTGATCAGGGCGAGGTTTCTGACCTGTATCTCGTCG
The DNA here is from genome assembly GCA_910589135.1 of uncultured Eggerthellaceae bacterium. GTDB lineage: Bacteria > Actinomycetota > Coriobacteriia > Coriobacteriales > Eggerthellaceae > MGBC163016. Next base: position 1,855 of record CAJUSL010000090.1, on the reverse strand, counting down.
ATCATGGTTTCGCCTTACCGCTTGTAGCTGCTTCGACGCCGGTTTCCATACTTCGAGCCCTTCCGGGCCGTGCTCTTCAGGTCGGCCAGAACGTCGTCTTCGGAGGAACCCTCGAACTGCGAGCGCAGCTTCACCACCTGGTCCCTGATGCGGGCCGCCTCCTCGAAGTCGATGTTGCTCGAGGCCG
>CAJUSL010000090.1:1305-1658 GCA_910589135.1 uncultured Eggerthellaceae bacterium | reverse complement strand
CTCGTCGACGATGGAATCCATGATGTCGTTGATCGCCTTGCGGATGGTCTGCGGCTCGATGCCGTGCTCGATGTTGTACTGCTCCTGGATTTCCCGGCGGCGGCGCGTTTCGGTGATGGCGCGGTGCATGGAGTCGGTCTCGCGGTCGGCGTACATGATGACCTTGCCCGAAACGTTGCGCGCCGCGCGGCCTATGGTCTGGATCAGCGACCGGTGGTTGCGCAGGAAGCCTTCCTTGTCGGCGTCGAGGATGGCAACGAGCGTGACCTCGGGCAGGTCGAGGCCCTCGCGCAGCAGGTTGATGCCCACGAGCGTGTCGAACGTGCCCTTGCGCAGCTCGCGCAGTATCTCCA
>CAJUSL010000090.1:0-1295 GCA_910589135.1 uncultured Eggerthellaceae bacterium | reverse complement strand
CGGAATGCATGTAGCGAGCCTTGATGCCCTGGTCGAGCAGGTGGTCGGTGAGGTCTTCGGCCATCTTCTTGGTGAGGGTGGTGATCAGGGTGCGCTCGCCTTTCGCGGAGCGGTCGCGCACCTCGTCGATGATGTCGTCGATCTGCGACAGCGACGGCCTTACCTCGATGAGGGGGTCGAGCAGGCCCGTCGGACGGATGATCTGCTCGACGCGGGCCTGGCTGACCTTCTCCTCGTAGTCGCCCGGCGTGGCCGAGACGTAGACAAACTGAGGTATGCGGTCCTCGAACTCGTCGAAGCGCAACGGCCGGTTGTCGAGGGCCGACGGAAGGCGGAAGCCGTGCTCGGCAAGCGTGACCTTGCGCGATCGGTCGCCCTCGTGCATTCCGCGGATCTGCGGGACGCTGACGTGGCTCTCGTCGATGATGCACAAGAAGTCGCGCGGGAAGTAGTCGATGAGGGTGTAGGGCGGCTCGCCGGGCGCACGCCCGTCCATATGGCGCGAATAGTTCTCGATGCCCGAGCAGAAGCCCATGGTCTCCAGCATTTCGAGGTCGTAGTTCGTGCGCATTTCCAGGCGTTGGGCCTCGAGCAGCTTGCCTTCGTCGTTGAACTGCTGCAGGCGGTCGCGCAGTTCGTCGCGGATGGTGCCGATGGCGCGGTTCATCTTCGGGCGCGCCGTGACGTAGTGCGACGCAGGCCACACGGGAAGCGCGTTGTACGTGTTGAGGACCTCGCCCGTGACGCCGTCGATTTCGGATATCTCCTCGATTTCGTCGCCCCAGAAGTCGACGCGGATGGGGTTGTCCGCATAGGGAGGGAACACGTCGAGCGAGTCGCCGCGCACGCGGAACGTGCCGCGCTTCAGCTCGTAGTCGTTGCGGTCGTACTGGATGTCGATAAGCCCGTAGATGACCTCGTCGCGGTCGGCCGGCTGCCCCTTGTCGAGAAACACCGCCATGCCTGCATAGTCCTGCGGCGAGCCGATGCCGTAGATGCAGCTGACGGAGGCCACCACGATGACGTCGCGGCGCGACAGCAGCGCCGACGTGGCCGCATGGCGCAGCTTCTCGACCTCCTCGTTGATGGAAGCGTCCTTCTCGATGAACGTGTCGGAGGATGGAACGTAGGCCTCAGGCTGGTAGTAGTCGTAGTAGGAAACGAAGTACACCACGGCGTTGTCGGGAAACATCTCCTTGAGCTCGGATGCGAGCTGCGCCGCGAGCGTCTTGTTGGGTGCGAGGATGAGCGTGGGGCGCTGGACGGCCTCGATGACCTTGGCCATGGTGAACGTC
>CAJUSL010000089.1 GCA_910589135.1 uncultured Eggerthellaceae bacterium | reverse complement strand
GAAGAACAGCGTGGCCTGCTGGTCGGTCCAGGTCTGGTCGAGCGGCACCACGTGGCTTGCCAGCATGAGCACCGCTTGGCCGGGGTCGATGGGATAGCGCCCCAGCATGAGAGAGACCGTCGCGATGGCGACCGTCAGGATCGCAAGCACGACGATTATCAGGTCGGCCCGTCTGCTGGAAGCCGATCGCTCCAGGCAGTGCTCGGTACGTTTCATCGTTTTCCCTAATATCCTTTATTGAGAATAATCTGATAGCAGTATATATCATAATTGAGGATAATATGAGGAAAAGCGACGCCGTCTCTTGACACAAGGACCAGCTGGCAGAAGAAGCCCGTCGCGGACGATTAAGAAAGACCGAACGCCGAGAGAAGCTCCCTTTCCGAATGTTCGGTGGGCTCTACGGCAAGCAGTTCGGGCCACGTTTTGGCAAACCGCTCCTGAGCCAGCGGCAACAGGCTTTTCCGAACCACGGCAATCGCATGCGGGAAGGCCTCAGAAGGCCCCTCGTCGAGCAGCCGGGCCGCACTCGTCAGGCCCCCGCCATGCATAAGCTCAAGCGGTCCAAGTTCATCGACCACCAGGAGCGAAGGACGGCCGGGTGACGCTCCTGCCCCTCCGTTCGTCTCGTCGGCCGCGCTCGTCCCGGACGCTGCAGCGCAGTCCGCCGCATCCCCCGCAAGCGACGCCCGCGACCGGCCTATCTTCTCGAAATGATCGTTGACCTTGCTGATGGCTTCGTCGAAGATGCACCAGCCCAGGCCCAGCTTCTCGGCCTGGCGCCCTTCGCGGAGCTCCCCGTCCCGCATCGCCAGGTCACGCCGTCTGGCGAACGGCACCACGTCCCGCTCGGGCAGAAGGACGTTGTCGATAGCCAACTTCTCCAGCCTCTGGCCGCTTGCTTCCGAAGAGTCGGAGGGAACCCATACGCCGGGCGCCACGACCCCGTACGACCCAACCCCCTCGTCAGCCAGGCGGTCCACCAACGCCTCAAGCCAACGCGTCTTGCCCGTCTGGAGCTCGCCTGTCAAAAGAAACAGCATCGTATTCCCCAAATCATCGCATCATGTTCCGCAAATCATCGCATCATGCTATCTTGATTATTATTCGCATATCAGAATAAAACAGCATGGACGATTTCGGCGAAAGGACGAGGCATATGGCTTGGAGCATGTACGATTCCTTAATCGAGGGCATTCCCGACGGCGTACTTGTCAAAGACTACTGCCTGGGCGTCAACTGGTCGTACGTCGAGGCGGAAAGCGGCTGCGGGGTCTCGTACACCTGCCCGGGCGGTGCGAAAGGGGCCGAAACCCGAGACTTCCGCGGGCTTCCGCTGCGCGAGATGGCCAAGCTGGCGAAGTCGTGGTCGTTCGGCGAAGCCTCGTTGGGCATTGCGGCGATGAACGCCTGGTACGGCCAACGCAAGCTGCTAGAACCCCTTGGAGTCGAGTACGAAGAGCGCCAGGAGCTTCCCGACGGGACCACCCACAAGATGGACGCCTTCGAGCTGCTGCGCCCACGCATCGAGGCGCAGGGTGGCGCGAACGTGGTGGTCATCGGGCACTTCCCGCATGTCGACCGCATCGCCGAGTATGCAAACCTCACGGTGCTCGAACGCAACTGTCGAACCGAGCTGGACACGCCTGACCCGGCGTGCGAGTACGTAATCCCCCAGGCCGACTTCGTGTTCCAGACAGGCGTCACGCTGGAAAACAAGACCGCGCCCCGCCTGCTCCAGCTGGGAAAGAAGGCGTACGTTACGCTGGTTGGACCGTCGGTGGTCATGTCCCCCGTGCTGTTCGACCATGGGGCCGACATGCTGGCCGGAAGCATCGTCGGAGACATGGAGCGATTGAAGCACGCCGTGAAGTCAGGCGGCATGATGCGCTTCGGAAGCGCCCTGCTGATGGCCCGTCTTTGCGCCTAGCGCCTACCAGTCGAGCGCCTACCTAGCGACTACCAGCCCTGGCGACTACCAGTCGAGCGACTTGCGCATGTCGTTTCTGACTTCCTGCATGCGTTCGTCAAGAAGGTTGGCGAGCTCCGCTGTTGACTTCAGGTCCATCCCAAGTTTGGACACGACGCTTTCAGGGATGTCCTTCTTGTAGCGGATCTTGTGCTCGAGGCTGGCCCAGAAGTCCATGGCGATCGTCCGCAGCTGAATTTCGACCCGCACACTCTTCTTGCCCTTCCGAAGGAAGATGGGTACCTCGACGATGATGTGCAGGCTTCGATACCCGTTGGGCTTCGGGTCCTTTATGTAGTCCTTTTCCAGGACGATCCTCAGGTCGTCCTGGCTTCTCAGGCAGTCCGCGATGAGGTAAATGTCGTTCATGAAGGAGCAAATCACGCGGATGCCGGCCACGTCCTCGATGTTCTCCTCGATGGAGGAAACCGTCAGAGGGGCACCCATCCCCTTCAGCTTCTCATAGATGCTGTGGGGCTTTTTCAGGCGCGCTTTGATAGTCTCGATCGGATTCTGGTCACAGCCGATGGCGAACTGCTCGTTCAACACCTCGAAGCGCGTCGTCATCTCCATGAGTGCGCATTTGTAGCACGCGACGAGCTCTTCCCATTCTTCGACGGTCCCGGCCATGGCGTCCAGCAATGGCTCGGCTTTCCCGACTTCCCCCCTCGACCGGAAGTGTTCCGAAAATCCCGACTGCTTGAAATCTATCGCTTCGTCGATGTTCATCATCCCTCCCTGGTCGATGTCTGCGCGGTTCGCTCTAGCTGCCCGCCCTTGCCGTTTCCGCTTGACGCTTGCCCGCCCCGACGTCCTCGTCGGCATCGCAGGCCGTCAATGCAAAGCCGTGAGGATTATACAAAGGGAGAACACGAACGCAAATCGATTCGACCGTGACGCTTCCCAAACGTAACGAGGCGGTAAGGCGCGTCAGAGGGCGTGCCGGGGACGTTCGCCTTTGACACGTCCTCCGTGTGCCAGGGGACGTTCGCTTTCGACATGCCCCCCGCAAACGGCTGCAGGCGGCTCGAAACGAACATGCGAAAATAGCCGCAAGGGCACATTGGATGGCGACGAGCGTTTGTGCCGAATCTCGAGAAAGGCGCGGAAATGAAGATGTACTGCAACCAGAACATCAAGGCGCTTCTGGGCAACGACGGCGACCCGGCAAGCTATTGCTGTGACGAGGCGTGGTATTCGAAAGAATTTCCCGAGGACTACGAAAGCGTCGGCACGCCAAGCAGCCACTGCAAATACATCGAGATGGCCTGCAAGGCAATCGAAAACGGTGCGGGGTACGGAACAGCGGAAGGACCTCTTCAGCGAGAGATGTACGAAATGCTCTTCGCGGCTGCAGGCTCCACAAAAGAGGAACGCGAGCTGCTGAGAAGCAAAGACCGCATGACCAACTTTGGATACACCTTTAAAATAGTGCTCAAAGTCATGCGAAAGCTCGATTCTGCAGACATCGTCGACTTGGGCTGGAGCTCGTTTGGGCAGTCAAAGCCCCCCTATTCGTCTTTCCACTCAAAAGGCTTTGACGACTTTCAACGTGAATTCATTGAGCCCCTTGCGGAAATGCCGAACTCCCGCAAGGACGATACATGGCAAAAGGCCATAGAGGAGCTAAACGACTTCGCACGTCACTCTTCGACGTTGGGAAACTACTGCTGCATGCCATCTGGGCTGCCATCTCTTGAAATAACAAGGCTCAACAGCTTGAAAGGAGGAATTGGCACCAATCCCTTTGTCCTTGACGGGAAAAGCCAATATCGCATAAACGACCAATTTGCACTGTTTACCGAATGGGTCGACGCTCGCGAAGAGCAACTTTCCGAAAACGATCGCAGCTTGATCAAGACTTGGAAAAGGGTAATGCTGCTAGAAAACATGTGGGGAACCTACCGAGAAGCAGCATCGGTCTACAAGGACATGTTCCGGGAAACGAACCGGACGACGCGCCTTGACGCCATGCGCACGTACCTATCGCTCGTAAATAAAGCCATCAAAGACAGAGGCGACGAGATGGTCCGCAGATTGAAGTAGCCAAAGAGGCGCAGCTCCATCACGCACCAAAGGCATTCAGGTAATACCGTATGCCCTCGGCGACCGTCGTCGTGCAACTTCAGGTCTCAAGCCCCATCCATTCTACCGGCCTCATGCAGCACAGGCCACGACGCCTTAACACGAAGAGGGGCGATGCCAGATTGGCGCAAAAGCATGGGAAGCACGCCTTCGCGCGGCTTCGAAATGCTTGAAAGCCAAGATGGGGCATCACAGAGGCAAGATGGCGGAGGAGTAGGGATTCGAACCCTAGATACCGGGAACGCCGGTATAACGGTTTTCGAGACCGCCGCCTTCGACCACTCAGCCACTCCTCCGAAAGCTACCGCTATCTGCTGTCATGCGATCAAAAAGTGGCGGAGAGGCGGGGATTCGAACCCCGGATACGCTTTTGGCGCATACACGAT
>CAJUSL010000088.1:4361-4539 GCA_910589135.1 uncultured Eggerthellaceae bacterium | reverse complement strand
CGGTGCCCAGGTCATCAGCGATCTTGTTCTTCTTGCGATAGAGGACCGCGCGGGGGTTGTTCCAGCTGCCGAACACCGCTTCGATGGCCAACTGCAGCTGCATCATGGGATCTTGCGGGAAGGCCACCTTGCCATCTACCACGAGGGCCGGATAATCCGCGGCGGAGACGTTCTCGGA
>CAJUSL010000088.1:257-4351 GCA_910589135.1 uncultured Eggerthellaceae bacterium | reverse complement strand
ACCAGTTCCTGAAGGTCCTCGGCCGTGAGGTCGGTATCAGACTTCACGCCCCGCTCGTTCTTGATGGCGGTGATGGCGTTCTCGAACAAGTCTCCATCCAGGCCCATGACCACGTTGGAGAACATCTGGATGAAGCGGCGGTAGGAGTCCCAGGCGAAGCGGGGATTCTCCGTTTGGGCGATGAGCCCGTTGATGGACTGATCATTCAGCCCCAGATTCAGCACCGTATCCATCATGCCCGGCATGGACATGGGGGCACCCGAACGAACGGATACCAGGAGCGGATCTTGGGCATCGCCGATGCGCTTGCCCATGCGCTCTTCCAGGTCAGCCCGGTACTCAGCGATGGTGTCCAGAGCGCCCTCCGGCCACACATTCCCAGCGTTGGCGTACTCCATGCAGGTCTGGCAGGTGATGGTGAATCCCGGAGGCACCGGCAGGCCGATGTTGGCCATTTCGGCGAGGTTCGCGCCTTTGCCTCCAAGGATGGCCTTCATGTCGGTGTTGCCCTCGGTGACGTTCTTCCCGGCTGCATCTTTGCCGAAGGCGTATACGCGCTTGACTTGCTCGGACACTGTTCTCTCCTTACTCCACGCACCGTGGTGCGACCAGCCAGGCGCATGCCGACCCGGATGCGCCCGTTCCGTCTTGGATACCGATATGATAACGCCCCTTCGCCTGAATCGCAGACAATTCTGCGGCATGCGGGGCCAATCAGCGGGCGGCCGTCCAGCCGCGCTGCGCAAGCGGCACGCGGCGGCTAGACGCGGACGCCGTCGGGGGCGTCGTGCAGCCTGAGGTACTGCGAGAGGATCTCCTGCGCGGTCTCCTCGACGGCGCGGTTGTCGGTGCGCACGACGTAGCACCCAAGCCTCCTCATCAGGCGCCGCGCCGCCTCCAGGTCGTCGTAGACGTACTCGGGGTCGGCGTAGGCGTGCGCCACCTTCCCCGCCGCGCCCAGGCGCCGCTCGCGGATGCCCACCAGCACGTCCGGCGTGGACATCAGGCCGAAGAGGCGCGAGCGGTCGACCTCGAACAGCTCGGCGGGAGGCTCGGTATGCGGGTCGAGCGGGACGTTTGCGACGTGGTAGCCCTGCTGCGCGAGGTAGATGCACAGCGGGGTCTTCGACGTGCGAGACACGCCAAGGACGACGATGTCGGCCTTGGCGAGGTCCTGGGGGTTGCGCCCGTCGTCGTGCTCGATCGTGAACTCGAGCGCCTCCACCCGGTGGAAGTAGTTGATGTCGGCCACGCGCAGCGCGCCCGGAAGGTCGCGCGGGACGAGCCCCGAGATCTCGGATATCGCGTCGATGGCGGCGGTGAGCAGGTCGACCCCGTAGATGTTGTCGTGCGCGTCGATGTAGGCGCTGACCTCGTCGCGCAAGGGGGCGTGAACCAACGTGTAGAACACCATCAGCCTGTCGTCGCCCAGCGTCTCGCAGTGGTAGCGCGCGTGCTCGTCGAGCCACGAGATGACCTGCTCGGCGCTCTTGACCTTGCCGATGACCTCGATCTTGGGATGCGTGACGCCGAACTGGGCGGCGGCGGCCTGCGCCACGGCGCGCGCGGTCTCGCCGACCGAGTCGGACAGGACGTGGATGGTGGGGATCGCAGGGCATGCCGGGTCGGACATGGGCGCCTCCTTCGGGCGGAAACAAGAAAGGCCCGCCCAGGGGGAAGGCCTTTCGGTGAGACGGGCGCGGAAGGTGCGCTACTTCCGCTTGTGCTGGATGAGCGAGAAGTCGGCGACGTTCGCGAACGCACCGACGAAGCGGTTCAGCAGGCGCATGCGGTTCTCGCGCAGCGCCGCGTCCTCGTCCATGACCATGGTCGACTCGAAGAAGTCGTCGATGGGGGCGCGCAAGGCCGCGAGGTCGGCGAGCGCCTGCGGATAGAGCCCCTCGTCCAGCGCCACGGCGACCTTCGAGGACACCTCCTCGACCGCGCGCGAGAGCTCGCGCTCGGCGTCGTCGAACAGCGCCGCATCGACGCCGTCGCCGAGCGAGGCGTCGCGCAGGTTGTTGGCGCGCGCATAGGCGCTCGCGAGGTCGTCGAACAGCTCGGGCGACTGCCTGATGGCGGCGGTGAGCGCCTCGGTGCGGCGCACGACCTCGGTCGGCTCGACCACGCCGGCGGCGAGCACGGCGTCGATGGCGCCGACGTCGTTGCCCGCCTCGTGGAGCATGACCTTGGTGCGGGTGCAGAAGAAGTCGACCACCTCGCCGAAGACGGCGTCGCGGTCGAAGTCGAGGCCGCCTTCGCGGTAGATCGCGAGCGAGGCGTCGATGGCCTTCTCGAGCGAGACGTCGAGCCCGGCCTGCAGGATGGCGATGATGCCGAGCGCGGCGCGGCGCAGCGCGAAGGGGTCGGACGAGCCGGTGGGCGCCTGGCCCACGGCGAACAGGCCGCAGATGGTGTCCACCTTGTCGGCGACGGCCACCATGCGCCCCACGAGGTCGGCCGGGGGCTCGTCGCCGGCGAAGCGCGGGCGGTAGTGGTCGGCAATCGCCTGGGCGACGCGCTCGTGCTCGCCGGACGCGGCGGCGTAGTAGGAGCCCATGACGCCCTGCACGCTGGTGAACTCGACCACGGCATTGGTGACCAGGTCGGCCTTCGCAAGCTTGGCGGCGCGCGCCACCATCTCGGCCTCGGCGGCGGCGACGGATGCGTCCAGGCACAGCTTCTGGGCCAGCTGGACCACGCGGTCGGTCTTGGAGCGCATCGTTCCGAGCTGCTCCTGGAAGACGACCTCGTCGAGACGCTCGACGTAGCTCTCGAGCGGCGCCTTCAGGTCCTCCTCGTAGAAGAACTTGGCGTCGTAGAGCCTGGCGGCCACGACGCGCTCGTTGCCGTCGATGACGTTGTCGCTGAACGCGGGGTCGCCGTTCGAGACGATGACGAAGCGGTTCGTCAGCGCCCCGTCGCGGTACAGCGGAAAGTAGCGCTGGTGCATGAGCATGGCGTCGACGGTGATCTCCTCGGGCACCTTGAGGAACTCCTCGTCGAAGGTGCCGACGAGCACGGTGGGGTGCTCGGAGAGGTTCACCACCTCGGTGAGCGTCTTGGCGGGCAGCACGGCGGTGCAGCCGGGGTTGGCCGCCTCGGCGTCCTTCGCGCCCTGCTCGATGATGGCGCGCCGCTCGTCCTCGCTGGGAACCACGAAGGCGGCCCGCACCACGGACTCGTACTGGTCGGCGCAGGGAATCTCGTGCCTGCCCGGCGCGAGCACGCGGTGGCCCATGGTGAAGTTGGACGCCTGGACGCCCGCGTAGGACAGCGGCAGCACCGCGTCGCCCAGCATGGCGGCGATCCAGCGCACCGGCCGCGAGAACAGCTCGCGGCTGCTCCCCCACTTCATGGACTTGGGCCACGAGATGCCCTCGATGACGCCCTTCAGCACGCCGGGCAGAAGCTCGGCGACGTCGGCGGAGGGGATGGACCTCTTCGCGAAGACGTACTCGGTGCCGCCCTCGTCGCGCACCTCGAGCGACGCGACGTCGACGCCCTTGCCGCGCGCGAAGCCCTCGGCGGCCTTGGTGGGGTTGCCCGCGTCGTCGAACGCGATCTTGACGGACGGGCCCTTGTGCTCCTCCTCGACCGCCTCGGTCGCGGCGGCGACGCCCGCAACCAGCGCAGCGATGCGCCGCGGCGACGTGAGCACGGTCACTTCCCCGTGCGGGATGCGCGCGTCGTCGAGCGCGGCCGGCACGAGGCCGGCGAACTGCTTGGTGGCTTTCTGCAAATCGAAGGCGGGAATCTCCTCGGTGCCGATTTCGAAGAGCAGCGTGTGCGTGGATGCGCTAGTCACGGGCGGCCTCCCTTCCGTCGGAGGACTCCGGACACGCCGCGCCCACCACCTTGTCCATGTATTCGGCGCAGCATGCCTTCGCGATGGTGCGCACGCGCAGAATGTAGCCCATGCGCTCGGTGGCCGATATGACGCCGCGCGCGTCGAGCAGGTTGAAGGCGTGCGAGCACTTCAGCACGTAGTCGTAGGCCGGCAGCGGCAGCCCCGCATCGAGCGTGCGCAGGCACTCGGCCTCGTAGCGGTCGAACTCGCCGAACAGGAAGTCGGTGTCGGCCACCTCGAAGTT
>CAJUSL010000088.1:0-247 GCA_910589135.1 uncultured Eggerthellaceae bacterium | reverse complement strand
GTAGGCGGAGAACTCGCGCTCGTTCTCGAGGAACACGTCGCCGTAGGTGAACACGCCTCCGTCGGCGCCGCGGCTCCACACGATGTCGTAGACGCTGTCGACGCCCTGGATGTACATCGTCAGGCGCTCGAGGCCGTAGGTGATCTCGGCCGGCACGGGGAAGCACTCGAAGCCGCCCACCTGCTGGAAGTAGGTGAACTGCGTGACCTCCATGCCGTCGATCCAGACCTCCCAGCCGAGGCCCCAC
>CAJUSL010000087.1:4142-4628 GCA_910589135.1 uncultured Eggerthellaceae bacterium | reverse complement strand
ATGATGGCCGGCCACTCGTAGGCGCGCACGCCGTCGCGCACGCCGGTGGCGCGCATGTCGGGCACCGCCACGAAGTACTGCCACACCTTGCCAGCCAGCCCCGCGTTGGCGAACTCCTCGCGCACGATGGCGTCGGCCTCGCGCAGCGCCTCCAGGCGGTCGCGCGTGATGGCGCCCAGGCAGCGCACGCCCAGGCCAGGGCCCGGGAACGGCTGGCGCTCCACCATGCCCTCGGGCAGCCCCAGCGCGCGGCCCACTTCGCGCACCTCGTCCTTGTACAGCAGCTTCACGGGCTCGACCAGGTCGAACTGCAGGTCGTCCGGCAGGCCGCCCACGTTGTGGTGCGCCTTCACGCCGTCGGACTCGATGATGTCGGGGTAGATGGTGCCCTGGGCCAGGAAGTCCACCTCGTCGCCCACCTTGCGGGCCTCCTCCTCGAACACGCGGATGAACTCGCCGCCGATGATCTTGCGCTTGGTCTCGGGC
>CAJUSL010000087.1:0-4056 GCA_910589135.1 uncultured Eggerthellaceae bacterium | reverse complement strand
TGGTTCTTGAACATGTCGATGACCTGCTCGGACTCGCCCTTGCGCATGAGGCCGTGGTTCACGTGCACGCATATGAGGTTCTCGCCGATGGCGCGGTCGATGAGCGCCGCCACGACCGAGCTGTCCACGCCGCCCGAAAGCGCCAGCAGCACCTTGCCGTCGCCCACCTGGTCGCGGATGGCCTGCACCTGCTCGTCGATGAAGGCGTTGGCGAGCTCGGGGTTGTTGATGCGCTGCATGTCGGTGGGGCGGGTGTTCTGGTCCATCGGGGCCTCCTTCTCGGCAGCCCACCGAGGTGCTGGCGGAACCTGGCAGGATGCGCCCCGACGGCTGCTGACGTCTCGTTTCGATGAACTGATTATACCCAAGGGCCGGCTGCTCACACCGCCGCAGCGTCGACATGCCCAAAAGCCCTGCGCCTAGCCTTCCTGGCCGGCCATGCTGTTGTAGGCGCTTCCCGTGCCGTCGATGACCATGTTCTGGAACCGCTCGGACATGAAGGCGTTGTTGAAGTTCTCGTCCACCCATTCCTCGAAGGCGTTCGCGGGCGGGATGCCGGCGTCGCGGGCCGCGCGGCGGTCGAAGCACATGACGGTCATGAAGACGTCCAGCACGAGGTAGACGGAAAGCAGCGTCACGAACACGGCCTTGCGCCTGGTGGTGGGCTTGCCCAGCCCGTAGAGCAAATTCGGCATGATGAAGCGGTACCAGACGTAGCCGAGCAGCCCCCAGAAGAACAGGAACGGCACGGCCACCCACTTCGTGATGGCGCCGGGCACGCCGCCGGCGATGTAGTCCCACGACACCGCCCCCATGAACGTCTCCATGGCCCAGCCGGTGACCTGCTCGAGCAGGCCTCCCACCACTATGGACACGAGGAACACCGCCCAGCCCTTGGCATGCATCTTCCGCAGCTGGAACGTGACCAGGGTGAGCAGCACCGCGCCCACGCCGTACAGCGGGCTGAACGGCCCCCACACCAGTCCCACGCGGCTTTCCGTGACGCCGGCGGTGACGAGCATCCACGCCTCTTCCAGCACCAGGCCGAGCACCGACCCTATGAAGAAGATCATGACGACCTGGTACCAGCCGAGCCGCAGGTGGTCGAGGAAGCCGTCTCGCACGGTGTCCTCGGCTTGGCGGACCTCCCGCAGCTGCTGGCGGCTGAGCCTGATGACCGGCCCCTGCTGGCCCTGTCCCAGCTTCTGGGCCGGGCGGTAGGCCTCCAGCCGCTCGACCGCCTCCTTGACGTCGGCCGAGACGAGGTCGTCGTCGCAGACGCCCTTCAGGCGCTTGCCGCGTCCGAGCCATGCCCAAAACGAGGTAATGCACCAGACGACGAAGACGACGACCAGGACGGTCAACACCAAGCTGATGAGCGAAAGAAGCATTCCTGTCCCCTATCCCGCAAACGGCCGCCCGCATGCGGCGGCCCAACTTCCAGCATGCCATGGTAGCCCATCCGCAAGCACCAGGCTGCGCGACGGGACGGCGAGCCCACACACGAAAGAAGGCGCACATGACGTGCGCCTTCCTGCATCGAACGGCAACCGTTCTTTACAACCGGAGCCTATCCCCTGCTACAGGGCTCCAATGTTGTCCTGCACGGCCTCGATTCGCTCGCCACCAGGGCCTCTGAAGAACATGATCTTCAGCTTCGCCCCGCCGTCGCCGTACGTGACGAACACGTCGTCGTCGGCCGCGCCCAGCGGGCGGTCGAAGGGACAGAGCGCGTCGAACGGCCCCGCCTCGATGGCGATCCCCTTCTCGCCGAGGCGCGCCACGATCTCGTCCATGTCCTGAACGCGCACGGCAAAGTGGTTGAGGCACGCCTTCGCCGCGTCGATCGTGGACTTGTCCTCCTGCTCCAACAGCTCGATGACGACGCCGTCGTCGCTCTTCACCCAGGCCATCTTGAGCGGCTTGTCTCCCTCCATGGTCTCGGTCGAGAACAGGTGCCGGAAGCCCAGCACGTCGGTGTAGAAGCCGATGGACTCGTCGATGTCGTTGCAGTAGGCACCGATGTGGTGCGGTGCTATCCTCATGGTCCGGTCCCCCTTCCGGGTCGGTTGCGACAGCCGCCTACGCCTTGTACATGGCGATGGTGCCGGCGTTCAGGTCCTTGTCCTTCGTGGAGATGAAATCGGTGACGCGACGCGACAGGTAGCCGTCGTAGGCGACGTCGATGGCGTAGTCCGCAGGCTCGATCTGCTTGAACCAGAAGTCGCCGAACTCGTCGGTCTTCTGGGTGTAGGTCTTGCCGGTCTCCAGGTTGGTGATGGTCACGTCCGCGCCGATCAGGACCTCCTCGTCCTCCAGGTCGGCGACCTCGCCGGCCAGGAAGCGCTTCGGAACGTTCAGGTAATGGACGCGCGGCTTCGTTCCGATGGCACACTCCAGGTCTTCGGCCTCGGCAAGCAGGTCTTTCAGGTCCTCTTCCTCGCCGAAAATGAGCGCGTCATGGGCGCAGGCGTCGACGCAGCGCGGAACCGTCCAGCCGTCGTCGAGCAGATGCGCGCAGCCGGTGCACTTCTGCGGGATGGAGAGCGCCTCGTTCCAGTAGACGACGCCGTAGGGACATGCGTCCATGATGGCCTTCTGGTCCTTGGCCTTCGCCGGGTCGATGATGACCAGGCCGTCGTCGCGGCGGTACACCGCACCGTCCTTGGCGGCCTTCATGCAAGGCGCATCCTCGCAGTGCTGGCACATGATGGGTGTGTAGGCAACGCGGACCTTCGGGGTCTGGCCGCGCTCCTCCTCGTTCACCTTCATCCAGAACTGGCCGGTGTCGGGCTGTGGGGCCGCATAGGGCATCCAGTCGTTGTCGCAGTGCTCGTCCTTGCACACCAGCTGGCAGTTGTGGCAGCCGATGCAGCGGTCGAGGTCGACGATAAATGTCTTCATATCTCCTATGCTCCTTCCACGATCTTGTCGATGGCGATCTGGCCGGTCTCGGCCTCGTACGCGCGCTTGAAGGCCTCGGGATACTGCTCGGCCAGCTCGAACACGTCCACCTTCTCCAGGTTCACGAGGAAGCTGTTGGTAACCTCGCCGGGGGCATTCTTGGACGTGGTGTTGGACGGGCAGATCAGGTTGTTGGCGCCGGCGCGGTCGAACTCGCCCAGGACGATGTTGTCGACGCGGACGCCGTGGTCCTGGTAGATCGCGTGCGGGATGACGCGCTCGGAGAGGCGGACGCCGCCAAGGACCGCGCCGCGCTCGTTGAACATCTTCACGATGTCGCCGTCTTCGACGCCGAGCACCACGGCATCCTTCGGGTTGACCCAGATGGGCTCGTACATATACCCGTCAGGCCCCTTGACCTTGCAGGTCTCGATCTCGCGGCACCAGGTGTTGTCGTCGTTCTGCGCATGCACGCGCCAACGCGGGTGGTTGGTGATGAGCAGGAACGGGTACTCCTCGGCGCGCGGGTGCAAGAAGCTCTCGGAGTGAGACTCGCCATAGGGCACGAAGTGCGGCACCGGCGGGCGCTCCTCGTCGTCCGGGAAGAACTGCTCGAGCAGCGTCGACTTGAACTCGATGAGGCCAGTGGGGGTCTTCAGCGGATTGCCCTCGGGATCCTCGTAGAACGGACGCATGCCGCGCGGGTCGTTCTCCCAGTCCTCGGCGGTCGGCACGACGTAATAACCCTTCTCCATGAACTCCTCGTAGGAGACCATGTCCTGCACACCGGAGTTGTCGAAGCCCTTGCGGATCAGCTCGTCCTCCGTGCCGCCCACGTACTCCTCGTAGAGGCCCAACTTCTTAGCGACCTCGCCGACGGCCTCGAAGTCGGACAGCGACTCGCCGACGTGCGGAATCGCCTGCTCCTCGTGGATGAGCATGTTGTACTGGCCGCTGAAAAGGTCACTGGAGATGTCGCGGACCTCGAGCTTGGTGGTGGTGGGCAGGATGATGTCAGCGAACAGGCAGTCGTTCTCGAGCCAGGGGTGCTGCGCCAGGATGAACTCGAGGTTGGGGTGCTGCAGCGCGCGCTGCATCTCGAAGCCGCCGTTCCAGCAGGTCTGCCAGCAGGGGCTGTCGGTCCAGATCATG
>CAJUSL010000086.1 GCA_910589135.1 uncultured Eggerthellaceae bacterium | reverse complement strand
TCCGCTCCCTCGCATCCATATGCGGCCCTTCGGGCCTCTTCTTTGTCTCAGGCGGATTCTCTGGGCATCGCCGCAGGGCGCTTACAGGCGGTCTGCGCTGCCGCCTTCGCCCAGGTCCTCGGGAACCACCTGCTCCTCGAACCGGGCCTGCGCCTCCTGCTCGGCCTGGCTCGGCGTGAACCAGTCGCCGGCGAGCACGAACGCCAGCACCAGCACCACGACGGCGGCCACGGCGATGACTGCCCAGATGAGCCCCGGATGCTTCCGTTTCGACCCCTGCGGGCCGCCTTCGTCCACCTCGAATTCCTCCATTGCGGGAAATTCCGGGTCGGTTTCGGACGACTCCAGCACCGTCGGCTGTTCCTTGGCGAGGACGTCCCGGTCCTTCTCGTGTCGTTCCCTGTTGCGTCCTTTTGCGCTTTCGCGCCTCTCGTGGTTGTTGCTCATGGCGAATCCTTTGCTCCCGGTTCGTTTTCACGATTATCCACCAGCGGGCTGCCCGCCCGCAGCTCCGGAAGCAAGCTGCTCCCTTTCCGTAACTGGGCCGGTGGCAAGGGGCCGGGTTTGGAGAGGTGGAGGCGAGGTAAGCCAAAGGAGCCGAGAAATCCACTCGGCGCAGCCGAGTTAGCTCGAGGCGACGACGCGTCGAGCGGAACCTCTCCAGTCCCGGCCCCGGTAATGCGCCCACAGCACTACACCTGGGGTATAGTGCTTGGCATGGTTATCGGAATGGAACAGGCAGTCGAGGTGCTGCGCTCGGGCGGCCCGCTCATCTTCCCCACGGACACGGTGTGGGGCATCGGCGTAGCGGTGGAGCATTGCGCCGGCACCGCCGCGCTGGCGCAGGCGAAGGGGCGCGACGCCGGCAAGCCCATCGCGTGGCTGGTCGCCGACGCGTCGGCGCTGGACGCCTACGGCTGCGAGGTGCCCGCGTATGCACGTCGGCTGGCCGATGCGTTCTGGCCGGGCGCGCTCACGCTGGTGGTGAAGGCATCGCCGGCGGTGCCTTGGGGCTACGCGTCCGCCGACGGGACGATCGGGCTGCGCATGCCCGACTCCGCCTGCGCGCTTGCCCTCGCGCAGGCCGCGGAATCCCCGCTGGCGGCCACGTCGGCGAACCTCGCCGGGCATCCGGCGCGCTCGGTGCAGGACGCGCCCGACGAGGAATTCGCCGCGTCGTGCGGCGTCCCGGTGCTCGACGTGCGCGGGCCGGGCGACGCAGTTGCCGCTTCCGGCCGCCCGCATGCCGCCGCGGCCGTTGCGTCGGCCGTTGTTGATTGCGTGGGCGCCGTTCCAAGGCTGCTGCGTGCTGGTACAATAACAGCTTCCGAGATGCAAGGCGCCTGCGGGGCGTCCTTCGGGGACGCACCGCGCCTCTGACGCGCCTGCACCGCGACGCCGACAGGAGGGCCCATGCGCATCAGCATTGCCAGCGACCACGGAGGCTTCGAGCAGAAGCAGCAGCTCGCAAGCCACCTCGAAGGGAAGGGCCTCGGCGTCGTCGATCGCGGGCCTGCAACCGAGGAAAGCGTCGACTATCCCGACTTCGCGAAGCTCGTGTGCGAGGACATCCAGTCCGGCGAGGCCGACCTCGGCATCCTCGTGTGCGGCACCGGCATCGGCATGGCCATCGCCGCCAACAAGATGGCGGGCATCCGCGCCGCAAACGCCACCTGCGTCCAGTTCGCCCACCTCGCGCGCGAGCACAACGACGCCAACGTGCTGACGCTTTCGGGCAGGTTCGTGGCGCCGTCCGACAACGAGGCCATCGTCGACGAGTTCATAAGCACCCCCTTCGGGGGAGACCGGCATGCCCGCAGGGTGGGCAAGATCATGGCATTGGAGGGCTAGCCTATGCTGGCAGACGAATTCCTGAGGGCCCAGGACCCGCACATCGCGGACCTCCTGCAGGCCGAGCTCGACCGCGAGCGCGGCACCATCGAGCTCATCGCGTCGGAGAACTTCACCTCGCGCGCCGTGCTCGAGGCGGTGGGCAGCGTGCTCACCAACAAATACGCCGAAGGCTACCCCGCGCACCGCTACTACGGCGGCT
The DNA here is from genome assembly GCA_910589135.1 of uncultured Eggerthellaceae bacterium. Classification (GTDB taxonomy): domain Bacteria; phylum Actinomycetota; class Coriobacteriia; order Coriobacteriales; family Eggerthellaceae; genus MGBC163016. Next base: position 2,673 of record CAJUSL010000086.1, on the reverse strand, counting down.
GCGAGCAGGTCGACCGCGTGGAGGACATCGCGCGCACGCGCGCCTGCAAGCTGTACGGCTCGCAGTTCGCCAACGTGCAGCCGCACTCCGGCTCGCAGGCGAACCTGGGCGCGTACCTGGCGCTGGCCGATGCGGGCGACACCATCATGGGCATGTCGCTCGACCACGGCGGCCATCTGACGCACGGCTCGCCGGTCAACTTCAGCGGCCGGCTGTACAACGTGGTCCCCTACGGCGTGAACCCCCTCACCGAGCAGCTCGACTACGACGCGCTGGAGGCGCAGGTCGCCAAGGTGCGCCCGAAGGTGCTCGTTGCGGGCGCCTCGGCCTACCCCCGCGTCATCGACTTCCAGCGCTTGGCCAACATCGCGCACGGCGCGGGCGCCTATCTGATGGTGGACATGGCCCACATTGCGGGGCTCGTGGCCGCAGGCGTCCATCCCAGCCCGGTTCCCTACGCCGACGTCGTGACCTCCACCAGCCACAAGACCCTGCGCGGCCCGCGCGGCGGCTTCATCCTCACCAACGACGAGGACATCGCCAAGAAGATCGACAAGGCGATGTTTCCCGGCTCGCAGGGTGGCCCGCTCATGCACGTCATCGCGGGCAAGGCCGTCGCGTTCGGCGAGGCCATGCAGCCCGGCTTCAAGGAATACATGGAGCTGGTGGTGGACAACAGCGCCGAGCTCGGCCGCGGCATCACCGACGGCGGCCTGCGCCTGGTCTCGGGCGGAACGGACAACCACCTGTGCCTGGTCGACCTCACCGCCGCCGACGTCACGGGCAAGGACGCCGAGGGCTTGCTGGAGAGCGTGGGCATCACCGTCAACAAGAACACCATCCCCAACGAGAAGCGCTCGCCGTTCGTCGCCAGCGGCATCCGCGTGGGCTCGGCCGCGTGCACCACGCGCGGCTTCGGCATGGACGACTTCTACGAGGTGGGCCAGTGCATCGCGAGCGCGGTCTTCAACCCCGCCGACGAAGGCCTGCTCGACTCCGTCCGCGAGCGCACCGCGCGTCTTCTGGCCGCGCATCCGCTCTACCCGGAACTGGGGTACTGATCGTGGGCGCCTGCGAGCGTCCCGGCTGGGACGCGTACTTCATGAAGCTGGCGAACGAGGTCGCCACGCGCACCACGTGCCTGCGCCGCGCCGTCGGCGCCGTCATCGTGAAGGACAACCGCATCCTCGCCACCGGCTACAACGGCGTGCCGTCGGGCCTTGCGCACTGCGCCGAGGTGGGCTGCCTGCGCCAGGAGCTGGGCATCCCCTCCGGGCAGCGCAACGAGATCTGTCGCGGCCTGCACGCCGAGCAGAACGCCATCATCCAGGCGGCGAAGTACGGCCCCGTCATCGAGGGCGCGATGATCTACGTCAACACGCAGCCGTGCGTCGTCTGCGCCAAGATGATCATCAACGCCGGCATCGAGGAGATCGTCTACCAGAACCCGTACCCTGACGAGCTGGCCATGGAGATGCTCGAGGAGTCGGGCATCAAGGTCAGGGTGTTCTCGTAGCCTCGGCAATCCCGCGTCCTGCTCCATTCGCCCGAATTCTTCGCATTCTCTCGGCCCGGCCACATTTTCTCCATTATCATTGCTACTGGCTTTAGAGGGGAAAGCGTCGTAGCGCATGCCCTGGCGCGCGCCAGGCAACGCGGGACGGATACGGGGGCAGGACTTGATAATCGCTGTCATGTGCGGGTTGCTTTCGGGGGTCGTCGGCTTCGTGCCGCTGCTTGTCGGGTTGAACTTGACCAAGAAGGTCACCTCGACCAGCAACTTCGGCCACATGAGCATCCTTATCATAAGTCTCATCGTCTCCTTCGCCGTCATGTTCGCGTTCGCCGTGCTGTGCGTCGTGCTTGCACGCGACTACGCCATGCCCTTCGTGCTCGCCGAAGCGGTCGCTCTGTCAGTGGCGGCAATCGCGTTCGGCGTCGTAAGGTCGAAGGGCAACAGCAAGGAAAGGTAATACAGTGAACCCACTTGACATGCTCGCGGAGAACGTGCCCCATCTGAGCGCCTCGTTCGATTCGCAGGTCGTGATCGGAACGGCCGAGTTCGGCATCACTCAGTACATCCTGTACATGATCATCGCCTGGATCGTCACCTGCGTGGTCGTGCTGCTCACCGCACGCAAGCTCACGCTGATTCCGACCAACAAGTTCTTCAACACGGTCGAGTATGGCTACCAGATGTGCCGCAACGACATCGGCGAGGGCATCATCGGCCACGGCTTCAAGAAGCACGTGCCGTTCCTGGCCACCATGTTCTTTTTCATCCTGGTCGCCAACTTCATCGGCCTGATTCCGGGCGCCAAGACCGCCACCGGCACCATCTCGGTCACCTGGGCGCTCGCAACCATCTCGTTCGTCTACTTCAACTTCTGGGGCGTGAAGGCCCACGGCGGCATCGGCTACCTGAAGAGCTTCGCTCCGTCCGGCCTGCCCATCGTGATGGTTCCGATCATCTGGTTCCTCGAGCTGTTCAGCTGCATCATCCGCTGGCTCACGCTGGCCGTCCGACTCTACGGCAACATGTTCGCCGGCCACATGGTGCTCGGCATCTTCGCGCTGGCCACCAGCGTGTTCCTGATGACCTGCATCCAGTCGATCGACGTCGTCTCTGGTGTGATCGCGGTGCCGTGGTTCCTGCTGCTCGTGTTCATGTAT
>CAJUSL010000085.1 GCA_910589135.1 uncultured Eggerthellaceae bacterium | reverse complement strand
GGCACGATGAGGGGCGCGAGCGACTTCGGGTACGCCTGCGGCTTTCGCGCAGGCCAGTCTGGCTCCAAGTTGAGCGGCGCGCCGACCTCGATCTGCCGCACGATTTCGAGAACCTCGTCGAATGTGAATATGACGCATCTTCCGCACATTGCAACATCGTAGCAGCCAGCCCGCGTGCCTGCGGGAACGGTAGCCGAATCGCAACCGGGATGCGCGCCGCCGCCCCAGCATGGCCCGGCGGCGCCGATCCCCGACGGCCTACTCTCGGGCGACGACGAAGGCCGTGTCCTCGCGGATGTAGTTGTTCGCGTTCCAAGAGTAGTCGCCGTCGTGGTCGTAACGCTCGACGTAGGGCACGCCTGCAAGCTCCGGCCTGTTGCGGTTGCCCTCGCCGATGCCGACGACAGGGTACGTCTTCCAGCCGGACTCGTATTCGCGCATGAAGACGACGTCGCCGATCTCGACTTCGGATGTGGGAACCTCGTCGGCATCGAGGAGATCGCCCAGGCGAAGCCCCTCGGGCATGGCCTCGTCGAAGCTTCGCAGCATCTCGTCGAAGTCGTATTCGCGCTGCTCGCGGGACTCCGGGATGTCGTGCCATCCGTTCACGTTCCAGTCCTCGTCGTACGAGGCCTCCCTGCGGCCGACGATCTTCCAGCCGTCGATGATGTAGACGCCGTTGTCTCCCTGGTCGCCGAGGTTCTTGAAGCGGTCGATGCCCACGCTCGTCGAGCCGCCGAAGAAGTTGCACATCACCTGCGCGATCCGCGCCCAGCCGTAGTTGTCGGAGCTCGGGGGACGGTACCCTTGCAGCTCGCAGTACCGAAGCAGCGGCTCTACCGTGTCGCGCCCGCCGTTCCAATGAAGGTATAGCGCCAGCTCCTTGTCCGGTGTCGTGATGACCGCCCTGTTTCCCATGGTCTTGCCTCCTTGGTCTAATGCGGCGAGCCCCTCGCTCACCGCCTCGTGACCAGATGGCCTGCGCTGGTTCTGCGCGCGCCGCAAGGATCAGAGCGCATGTCTTCGCGAAACCTGCACCACGTCATGGATGGGCGCATCGTCGCTTGTACGGGTTTCGCGAGGAGATGAGCGCCTTGAGGCGTGACGCGGGTTCAGTGCGAGCGTTATCTGGATAGAGGCGTGCGAGGGGCCATGCCGCCAAGCAAGGAGGCGCTTGGAAGCGGGCTGCACCGGCAAGCGGATTGGAGCCGCATATTAGAAATGGATGGGCGGGGCCCCGCGCCGCGTCGATATGAGCCGCTAGGAGACGAGCTCGTCCGGCACGATCTCCTCCACGAACCAGCGCGGGTCCTCGTAGTAGAGCTGGGTGATGCGCTCGCCGATGCGTATCGTGTAGCAGATGCCGTCGCCCCCGACCTTGCGCGACGAGGACCGGCGGACGCTGCGCACGTCGTCGATGGCGTAGGTCTTGCCGTCGTACCACTGGATAGAGAGCGGCCGAACGCGACCGTCCTCGTCCATGCGGGCGGTGACGGACACGTAGCGCTTGCGCCAGCCGTCGGCTCCCTTCATGCCCGTCACCTCCTTCCTACCTCAGAAACCCGATCGGATGCACGGTGTTGTCCCGCTTGATGTCGAGGCCTCCCATCACCTCGTCGGTGAGCTCCACCGCGCGGTGCACGCAGCGGTTGCCGAAGCGGGACCTGAGCTCGTCGATGGCCAGGTCGAGCCTCTCGGCCCTGAGCGCCTCCTCGGCGTCGCCGAAGATGTCGCACTGCAGCGGGTCGTCCATCGAGGAGAGGTTGGTGGCGCGGACGTGGATGGCGCGGATGGCGTGCTCCTCGTCGAGCGGCTGGTTCGCCTCGATGAGCCCCATCGCGAGCTTCGCGACGTCCGATGTCAGGCACGTCGGGATCCGCAGCGTCGTCTGCCTGGAGTACCCGGACAGATCCCCCGCGCGCCTCACGCCCACGGATACCGTGCGGCACCTGAGGCGCGACTCGCGCATCCTCTGGGAGACCGATTCGGAGAGGAGCCACACGAGCGCCTTCACGTCCGACTCGCACACGAGGTCGCGCGGGGCGGTGAGCCCGTTGCCGATGCCCTTCACCACGTAGTCGACGTCGGCCTTCGCGGGATCCATCTGCCGAACCGGGCTCCCGTCGATGCCGTTGGCGAAGTCGCGCAGCATGAATCCGATCTTGCCGAAGCGCCTGCCGAGGAAGTAGTCGCCCGCATGTGCCAGGTCCCCTATGGTCTCGTAGCCCGCCGCGTGGAGCTTGCGGGCGGTGGCGGGGCCGACGTAGATCATCTCGGATGCCGCCATGGGCCAGGCGACATCGCGGTAGTTCTCGCGCGTGATCGAGACGATCCCGTCACCCGGGTCGGTGTCGCTTCCGAGCTTGGCGAACACCTTGTTCCACGACACGCCGACGGAGACCGTGAGCCCGAGCTCGTCCTTCACGCGGCCAGATATCTCATTCGCCACGAGCATCGCGTCGCCCCCGAAGAGCTGCAGGGAGCCCGTCAGGTCGATCCAGGACTCGTCGAGCCCGAAAGGCTCCACGAGGTCGGTGTACTCGTAGTAGATCATGCGGGCGAGGCGCGAGTAGCGCTTGTAGGCGGCGTAGTCCGGCGGCACGACGACGAGCCCCGGGCACTTCTGCCTGGCCTGCCATATCGCCTCCGCCGTCTTCACGCCGCAAGCCTTGGCCTCTCGCGACTTGGCGAGGATGATCCCGTTCCGGCGCTCCGGGTCGCCGGCGACGGCCACCGCCCTGCCGCGAAGGCGCGGGTCGAGGTGCTGCGCGACGGATGCGTAGAAAGCGTTCATGTCGATATGCATGATCACGCGCTCGCGCACGGAGCACCTCCTCATAGTATAGGAACATATGTTCGTTATTTGAATTACTTATGATGCGCTTTCCCGACGACCTAGTCAATCGAACAAATTGTGTTTTCCCGATGCGGGGCCGGCGCCCGGCTGCGGGGTCAAATTGGCCCCGCAGCTCCGACCTGGCGTTTTTTCCGAAAAGCGCGATGGCGCCCACTTCCCGCCATCCCTGGGGGATGCGCCCCGGGCGGCCGCCTGGGAGCCGTGCACGCCCGACCCGTCATATCCGGGCGGAATCGGTAACAGATCGCCAACATCGCATACTAGCCCTTCACATTCAAGAGGGGTGTCCCATGGATGCACATCTTTATCCTTGCTCCAGGCGTAGGATGTACGCATCGCTGCACTCGATCGAGAGTGCAGCGGGCAGGATGACCGACCACGAGTAGATGCGCAGGAAGGAGGGCGTGACGATGGAGATCGAACTGCCCTCTCACCACCTCCTCGCGAGCACTCGGTCGAAGGAACCGCGAACGGTGATGACGAAGCCTTGATGCGATTCCGCAAAGCCTGCAAATAGCCTCGACTATACGTCGGGGCTTTTTTATTCACCAGAGCAGGGTCGCAAGCGACGGCGCAAGCCCCGGTTGTGCGCATTTTGCGGAAGACGTGCTTAGGGACGCTTAGGGACGCCTAACCGCGACTTCCCGTTTGCCGACGCCGGAAGACCCTGCAACCATCTGCGAACCAACAGCGCTCACAAGCGCTCAACCGAAATCAAGAGGAATCGAGCAGGAGGAAGCGAAATGGACAACGGAAGCCAGCGCGGTCACGCGGCGTTCCCGGACATGGAAGCGAAGCGCCCGGACGGCGACGTGCCGGAGGAGGACATCGAGGAGCTGCTCGATGCCAAGTACGTCGCCTCGAAGCTGAAGGTGTGCACCGCCACGGTCTACAAGATGGTCCGCGAGGGCAAGATCGAGGCAGTGCACCTCAACCGCCTCGTGCGCATCACCCCGAAGGGATACAAGCAGCTCATAGAGAAGCGATCGAGGAAGGGGCTCTAGGGCGCCATCCGGCCGGGCCTGCTCGCAAGCAGACAGGACTTTCGAAGATATGACAGAGACCAGAGAGACAGAGACGAAGCATCAGGTGCCGATCCAGGACATCTACTCGCCCCACGAGGCGGCCGCGCTGCTCGGGATGAAGGTGAACAGGATCTGGGAGCTCGCGAGGGGCGGAGACGACCCCTTCCCGCTGCGCAGGCTCGCCGGGATGAAGAGGGGGTCGATCGTCTTCCGCGACGAGATGCTCGACTGGACGCGGCGCAACTTCGGCCTCGTCTCGGAGAGGCGCAGGAAGTGAGCGGCAGCGGCGAGAGGGACGACGGCGACGCGTTCCTCATCGTCCGGCCGTTCATGTGGAGGGAGCTCGGGCTCAAGGGCGTGCAGCTGCTCGTCTTCGCCCGCGTCTACGGCTTCTGCGCAGGCGGCGGCAGCTTCTACGAGAGCCGTAGGAGCACCGCAGCGTACCTCGGCATCTCCGAGCGCTCCGTCATACGCGCCGTGGGCGAGCTCGCGGACGGCGGCCTGATCGTCGAGGAGGGCCCGGCATGGGCGCCGGACGGCTGCTCCACCCGCTGCTACCGGCTCGGCGGCGCCGCACTGCGCCATACGGGCGACAAAACGTCACCCCCTGACATCAAGGGCGCCGACCCAGGGCCGGGAGGTGACACCCCGGCACCTGCGGGGGTGAAGACCTGGCACCTGATAAGTAAAGAAGAAAACAAAGGATTCTAAAAGAAAGGCGACGAAGATGGGCGACGAGATCAAGCGGAGGGGCTCGGAGCTGCTGACCTACACCGAGGCGAAGGCGCGGAAGATGGACGTGCCGGAGCCAGATCCCGTCAGCTGCGAGTGGTGCGGAAGCCCCCTGGAGCCGATCGGCATGACGG
>CAJUSL010000084.1:3645-5016 GCA_910589135.1 uncultured Eggerthellaceae bacterium | reverse complement strand
GCTGTACGCGCGCATCGGCGTGCCTCACTGTCCCGAATGCGGCTGCGAGATCAAGAAGCAGACCACCGACCAGGTCACCGACGAGATCGTCTCGCTCGGCGACGGCGAGACCACGAAGGCCATCATCATAGCGCCGGTGGTGGCCGGCCGCAAGGGCGAGTTCGCCAAGCTGTTCGCTGACCTGACGAAGGAGGGCTTCTCACGCGTGCGCATCGACGGAGAGATCGTCAGGCTGGACGGCGAGCCCATCGTGCTCAACAAGAAGATCAAGCACTTCATCGACGTCGTCGTCGACCGCGTGGTGCTCAAGAAGTCAGCCACGAGCCGCATCGCCGAGGCGGTCGAGCTCGCCACCAGGCTCGCCGACGGGCGCGTGCTCGTGCAGGTGCTCGGGGAAGGCGCCTCGGGCGACGCGCAGGAACTCGCGAAGGAGACGTCGTCGGGCGCCAAGGGCGGCCTGGCGGCGGGGGAGCACGTCTTCTCGCTCGCTCTGGCGTGCCCCGAGCACGGCTTCTCCATGGACGAGCTGCAGCCCCGCGACTTCTCGTTCAACGCGCCCTACGGCTCGTGCCCCGACTGTTTCGGGCTGGGCAGCCGCGAGGAGGTCGACGAGTCGCTGCTTGTGTCCGACCCTTCGCTTTCCATCGCCGAGGGCGCGGTCACGCCGTTCCGGAGCGGAAACTACTACCCGCAGGTGCTCCGCGCCGTGGTGCGTCATCTGGGCGAGGACGAGGACACGCCGTGGGAGGACCTCAAGCCCGCCACGCGCAAGGGGCTTATGGACGGCCTCGGGTCGCAGAAGGTGCGCGTCGACTACCAGAAGCTGGACGGCCTGCACACGCATTGGTACATCGAGTGGGAGGGCATCCGCCAGGCCGTCGCACGCAAGTACGGCGAGGCCGACACCGACAAGAAGCGCGAGAAGCTGCAGTCGTATTTCGCCACCGTGCCGTGCAAGACGTGCCACGGCCATCGCCTCAAGCCCGAGATCCTCGCCGTCACCATCGGCGGCAAGTCCATCCATGACGTGACGGAGATGTCCGCCGCGAAGTGCTACGAATTCTTCGAGGGTCTGGAAATCGTGGGCGAGCAGGACCGCTTCATCGCCGTCCCTATCGTCAAGGAGATCCTCGCCAGGCTGAAGTTCCTGGTGGACGTCGGCCTCGACTACCTCACGCTCGAGCGCGCGACGGCGACGCTGTCGGGCGGCGAGGCCCAGCGCATCCGCCTGGCCACGCAGATCGGCGCCGGCCTCATGGGCGTGCTCTACATCCTCGACGAGCCCTCCATCGGGCTGCATCAGCGCGACAACGAGCGGCTCATCGCCACGCTCGAGCGCCTGCGCGATTTGGGCAACACCGTCATCGTCGT
>CAJUSL010000084.1:265-3635 GCA_910589135.1 uncultured Eggerthellaceae bacterium | reverse complement strand
ACGAGGACACCATCCGTTGCGCCGACTACGGCGTGGACATGGGGCCGGGCGCGGGCGAGCACGGCGGCTTCGTCACGGCGTGCGGCACGCCGAAGCAGCTCATGAAGGCCAAGGGCTCCATGACGGCCGACTACCTGTCGGGGAAGCGCTCCATCGACGTGCCCGAGCGGCGCAGGAAGCCCCGCAGGGGCAAGCTGAAGCTCTCCGGCGCGAAGATGAACAACCTGAAGAACGTCACCCTCGAGGTCCCGCTGGGCACCTTGACGGTGGTCACCGGCGTGTCGGGTTCTGGCAAGAGCTCGCTGATCAACGACACGCTCGCGCCCGCGCTCGCCAACAGGCTCAACCATGCGCACCGCCTGGCCGGCCCGTACCGCAAGCTTGCGGGCACCGAGGCGCTCGACAAGGTCATCAACATCGACCAGAGCCCCATCGGACGCACGCCGCGGTCGAACCCGGCCACCTACATCGGGCTGTGGGACGACATCCGCAACCTGTTCGCGTCCACGGCCGAGTCGAAGGCGCGCGGCTATTCGCCGGGGCGCTTCTCGTTCAACGTGAGCGGCGGGCGCTGCGAGGCCTGCAAGGGCGACGGCCAGATCAAGATCGAGATGCACTTCCTGCCCGACATCTACGTTCCCTGCGAGGTGTGCGCCGGCAAGCGGTACAACCGTGAGACGCTGCAGGTCACCTACCGCGGCAAGAGCATCGCCGAGGTGCTGGACATGACGGTCGAGGACGCGCTCGCGTTCTTCGAGAACATCCCCGGCATCAAGCGCAAGCTGCAGACCCTGCACGACGTGGGGCTCGGCTACATCAGGCTGGGCCAGCCCGCCACCACGCTGTCGGGCGGCGAGGCCCAGCGCGTCAAGCTGTCCAGCGAGCTGCAGAAGCGCTCCACCGGCAAGACGTTCTACATCCTGGACGAACCCACCACCGGCCTGCACTTCGAGGACGTCCGCCAGCTCCTCGTCGTGCTGCAGCGGCTGGTGGACACCGGCAACACCGTGCTCGTGATCGAGCACAACCTCGACGTGATAAAGAGCGCCGACCACATCATCGACCTAGGCCCCGAAGGGGGCGACGGCGGCGGCCAGGTCATCGCGCAGGGCACGCCCGAGCAGGTCGCGGCGGTGGAGGGGAGCTTCACCGGTCGCTTCCTGGCCAGGCTGCTCAAGACGGCCGACGCCGCAATCGACGCCATGGAGAGCGACGTTCCGTGATAGGCTTGTGCCGCTATGCAGAACCGCACGCGTGAAAGAGCCGGCCTCGCCATCTTCCTGGTCCTCGTCGCCCTGGGCGGGATCCTGCTCGGCGCGTACTTCCTGACCGGACGGTCGTGGAGCGTCGCGGCCACCATGGTCGACGACGCGGCCGGCAGCCTCGACGCCTACACCGTCGTCGCGTTCAGCGGCGTCGTCGCGCCTGACGAGGACGAGCCTGCAGGCTCGTCGGCTGCGGACGGCTTCTCGAGCGCGGCCGCCTCGTCGGACGCTTCCTCTGCCTCGCCGGACTCGAAGCCGTCGTCCTCGGATGGCGAGCTTGCGCCCGAGTTCACGATGGAGGACGCCTTTGGCGACTCGCCGGACGGCGATGCCGAGCTGGGCGTGAAGGAGTCGATCCTCTCCGTGTTCGAGCGCGAGGACCGCAAGCATGCGGCGGAGGACGGCACGGTGTACGTGTCCGACGTGCGCGACATCTACTCCCTCAAGGGGGCCAACGGCCTCTCTTTGAACCTCGCCGACGCGGCGCGCTACGCCGAGCCCTCCGTGCTCGCCGCCGGCGGCAAGAAGATAGGGGTGTTCTCGACGTCGGCGTACGTGTCGCGCGCCAAGCTGAAGTCGATTCTGGCCGCGCTGCGCGACGAAGGGGCCGAGGCGGTCGTGTGCATAACGCCCCGCACGTCGCTGCTTTCCACCTACGACGGGCTCGACGTGGTCGTGTTGACGTCCCCTGCCGACGGCAGGCCCGACGGCCGCGACACGCACGGGGCGCTCGTCGTGGAGTCCCCCTACGTCGGCGAGGTGGGAGTCGTGATCTTCTCCTCGAACAACGTCCCTTCCTACAAGGTTGTCAAGGAGCTCTAGCATGCAGGGCCAGGGCAGCCCCCATGTGGGGCGCGGAATCGCATGCGCGTTCGTCGGCGGCGTGCTGTGGGGCTTCTCCGGCAACTGCGCCGAGGTGCTCATGCTCGACTACGGCCTCGACGTGCTGTGGATGACGCCGGCGCGCATGTTCGTGGCCGCGGCGCTCTTCCTTGCGGTCGCCCTCGTCCGGGACCGCGCGCGGCTCGGCGCCCTGCTGCGCGACGGGCGCACCATGCTGCGGCTCGTGGCCTATGGCATCTTCGGCGTCCTGCTCATGCAGGTCACCTACCTGTATGCGATCCAATACGCAGGCGCCGGCACCGCGCTCACGCTCGAGCAGCTGTGCCTGCTGTTCGTCCTCGCCTACGTGTGCGCGAAGGCGCGCCGCCTGCCGAACAAGGGCGAACTTGCCGGCACCGCGTTCGCGGCGTTCGGCGTCGTGTGCATCGCCACGCAGGGCGACGCTGCCAACCTGCACGCGCAGGCCGCCGGCATCGCGTGGGGCGTGGCGTCCGGGCTCGCGATGGCGCTTTACAACATCCTTCCCATGGAACCGCTCGAGCGCTACGGCACGCCCATCGTCAACGGGGTGGGGCTGCTGATAGGCGCCATCGTGTGCAGCGCGTTCACGCATCCGTGGACCTACGAGGTCGACCTGCCGCCCGAGGGCTGGGCGGTGTTCGCCGGGCTGGCGGTGGTGGGCACCTTCGTCGCCTACTTCCTCTACATCCAGGGCGTCAACGACGCAGGCCCCATGCGTGCCAGCCTGCTCGCATGCTCCGAGCCCGTCACGGGCACGTTCGTGTCCGCGATCTGGGTGGGCACCGCGATCAGCTCGTGGGACATCGCCGGGCTCGTGTCCATCGTGGTGATGGTGTTCCTCGTCGTTCTTTCGGGGCGGCAGGGAAGCGTCGAGCCGAAGGCGGACGCGGATGCGGCTGCGGACGCAAACGACGCGAAGCCCGAACGCACGGCCGCCGACTAGGGCGACGGGCCTGCTGGCTGGGCCGCGCGCCGTGCGCCTCGCAGGCGCCCGGCGCGCACCCGACGGCCTCCGCGCCGGCCACGGCGCCCGGTGGCCGCCTCCTTTGTTTCGAGTTGATTAAATGGAGGGAAGCATCCGCGGGCCAACAATATAATCGAGCACATGAACGCAAGAGCGCGCCGATGGCGGCGTGCGCAGGGGCACGACCCAAGGAGGAACCGTGAAGTACACAGAGCGCGTGATCGAGATGGTCAAGGAGAAGAACGCCGAGCAGCCGGAGTTCATCCAGGCCGTCACC
>CAJUSL010000084.1:0-203 GCA_910589135.1 uncultured Eggerthellaceae bacterium | reverse complement strand
GCTCGAGCGCATCGTGGAGCCCGAGCGCGTGGTCATGTTCCGCGTGCCGTGGGTCGACGACGAGGGCAACGTGCAGGTGAACCGCGGCTTTCGCGTGCAGTTCAACAGCGCCATCGGCCCCTACAAGGGCGGCCTGCGCCTGCATCCTTCGGTGAACCTCGGCATCATCAAGTTCCTCGGCTTCGAGCAGATCTTCAAGAACA
>CAJUSL010000083.1 GCA_910589135.1 uncultured Eggerthellaceae bacterium | reverse complement strand
GTAGTCCTTCATCTCCTTGGAGATGACGCTCCAGCGCTTGCCGGTGAGCACGTTGAACACCGCCTGGGTGCCCACGATCTGCGACAGCGGCGTGACCAGCGGCGGATAGCCCACCTCGGCGCGCACGCGCGGGATCTCCAGCATCACCTCGGCCAGGCGGTCGCCGGCCTTCTGCACCTCCAGCTGGCTGACGAGGTTGCTCATCATGCCGCCGGGCACCTGGTGCAGGTTGACCTTCATGTGGGTGAGCGAGCTGACGCCGCGCTTGTAGTGGCCGCGCTTGCGGATCTCCTCCCAGTACTCGGATATCTCGAAGAGCAGCTCCAGGTCGAGCCCCGTGTCGTAGCGCGACTCCTGGAAGGCGGCGGCGATCATCTCCACCGCGGGGTGCGAGTTGCCGAAGGCGAGCGGCGCGTGGGCCGTGTCGGCGATGGCGGCGCCGGCCTCGGCGGCCTTGATGATGTTGGCCGGGGCCATGCCGCCGACGTAGTGGCAGTGGATGTGCACGGGCAGGCCTATCTCGGAGTTGAAGGCCTTCACCATACGCTCGGTGCGGTAGGGCGTGAGCATGCCCGCCATGTCCTTGATGGCGATGCTGTCGGCGCCCAGCTCCTTCAGCTGCTGGCCGTACTCCAGGAAGCTGTCGAGGGTGTGCACGGGCGAGATGGTGTAGGAGATGGCGCCCTCGAAGTGCGCGCCGCAGCCCTTGATGGCCTCGGCGTTGTCGACGACGTTGCGGATGTCGTTCAACGCGTCGAACACGCGGAACACCTCGATGCCGTTGCGGTGCGCGGCCTCGATGAAGTGGAAGACGATGTCGCGCGAGTAGTGCTTGTAGCCGACGAGGTTCTGGCCGCGCGAGAGCATGGCCAGCGGCGTGTTGGGCGTGTTCGCCTTGATGGAGCGCAGGCGCTCCCAGGGGTTCTCGTCAAGGAAGCGCAGGCACGAGTCGAACGTCGCGCCGCCCCATGCCTCGATGGCCCAGTACCCGACCTTGTCCATCTTGGGAAGGATGGGCAGCATGTCGCCGAGCTGCATGCGCGTGGCCCACAGGCTCTGCTGGCCGTCGCGGATGGTCGTGTCCATTATCTGAAGTCGTGACAATTCCTCACCTCTTTTCCGTGGAGGCAGCCATGGCGGCTGGTTGGGGGAAGGGGGGCGCCCCTTCGTTGCTGGCGCGCCTTAGACGCGCTTGATGAAGCGGCCGTCGCGGGTGTCGATCTGCAGCACGTCGCCGATCTCGATGAACGTGGGGACCTGCAGCTCGACGCCGGTCTCGAGCGTGGCCGGCTTGGTGGTGTTGGTGGCCGTGTCGCCCTTGAAGCCGGGCTCGGTGTGGGTGACCTCGAGCTCGACGAACATGGGAGGCTCGATGGAGATGAGCTCGTCGCCGGCATACAGCAGCGACGCCTCGTCGTTCTCCTTGAGCCACTGCGAGGCGGCGCCCACCGTGGAGGCGGGAATGGCCTGCTGCTCGTAGGTGTCGTTGTCCATGAAGTAGTAGTCCTCGCCGTCGTTGTAGAGGTACTGCAGCTTCGACGTCTCGAGGCGCACCGAGTCGAACTTGGTGCCCGAGTTGAAGGTGTAGTCCACCACGCGGCCGGACTTGATGTCCTTGAGCTTGGTGCGCACGAACGCCCCGCCCTTGCCGGGCTTGACGTGCTGGAACTCGACGATGGTGCACATCTTGCCGTTGTTGACGATGCACATGCCGTTCTTGAAGTCTGCCGTGGATACCGTTGCCATCTTCGCTCCTTGCAGGATGCCGCAGGGAATGCGCACCCCAGTTCTAAATGATAATATGGATGTTTGCGAATCACTAATTATAGGAGAAACAGGCCTTGTTCTCAACGTCCGATATCGTGCACAACTCGAACGCGAAGTCGTTCGAGCGGGGACGCCAGCTCGCCGAGCGCGAAGGCAGCGTCGTCGAGCGCCGCTACGCCGCGGGAAGGCAGTCCTGCGACGTGTCGGCGGACGTGAGGTCGTCCAGCGGCATCGCCGAGCACTTCCACACCTATCTGGCGACCGACCCCGAGGGCTCCTCGATCGTCGACTACGAATGCACGTGCCCCGCCGCGCGGAAGCACGACTCGATGTGCAAGCACGCCGTCGCGCTCGCGGTCTCGTTCATGCGCGAACCCTCCAGCTTCCAGGGGTTCGACGACCAGTTCAAGGTCTCCACGAGCCGCTCCATCAAACGCTACCTTGACCACGCCCCCGGAAGGAAGGCGTTCGCACTGGCCGACGGCGAGGCGCACCTCCATGCCACCGTGTCCTGCGAGTTCGGGTCGTGGTCGCTCAAGGCCACCATCGAGGCGCTGGGCGCCAAGTACGTCGTGTCCGACCTCGGCGGGTTCGGCGAGGCGGTGGCCATGCGCTCGTTCTACGAGCACGGCAAGAGGCTCGCCTTCGTGCACGCGCCCGAGTCGTTCGACGACACGTCGCGCGGAATCGCCCTGCTGATCGCCGAGAAGGCGCAGTCCGACGGCGCGCCGCGCCGCGAGCTGGCGCTCGGCGAGGCCGAGGTCGTGCGCCTGCTCGACTCGCTCGGCGACGCCGCGTTCTCCTTCGAGGGCGACGGTGGCGCGCGCTGCAACATGACCGTCAGGGACGCCGACCCGCAGGTCATGCTCAGGATCGTCCCCGCCCAGGACGGCGCCTACCAGCTCGTCAGGGACGAGCGCGTCGTCTGCGCCGTGGGGTCGGAGCACGCCTACGTCTTCCTCGACGGCGACGCATACCGCTGCTCGAGCGCCTTCACGCCCGCCGCCACGTTCCTGCGCGACGTGTACGCCTCCGCCGACGACGAGCTGGTCGTCGCGCCGGAGGACCTGCCGGGCTTCTGCTCGAACGTCCTTCCCATGTTGGAGGAGCGCATGAGCGTGGCCGCCCCCGCGGCGCTGGACGCGCTGCGCCCCCGCGACGCGCGGTTCGCCTTCTACTTCGACCGCACCGGATCGGGCAGAAACGAGGCCATCGAGCTGACCGTCGGGGTCGACTACGGCCACGGCGAGCGCACGCTCCTCGCCCCGGCATCGGGCGATCCTGCGGGCGTGCGCGCGGCCGGCAAGGCCCCCGCGGACGTCCCCAGCGACGGACAGGAATACCGCGACGAGGGCGCCGAGGACGAGGCGGTCGAGATGGCGTACTCGTACTTCCCCGCCGCCATGCGGCTGCCGCTCGACGACGAGGAGGCCGCAGGGGACCTGCTCTACCACGGCATCGCCCGCTTCCAGGCCGCCGGCGACGTGTACACGACGCCGGACTTCGACCGGCTCATCACCGACAGGCGCGTGCGCGTGCAGGTGGGCCTTTCGCTGGCGGGCGGGCTCATCGACCTGGACGTGCACGCCACCGACATGGCCGCCGACGAGCTCGCCGCGCTGCTCGCGGCGTACCAGAAGCGCAAGCGCTTCCACCGCCTGAAGGACGGCGCGCTCGCATCGCTGGCCGACATGGACCTCGAGCACCTGGAGCGCATGGCGCGCGACCTCGGCATCAGGCCCCAGGACCTCGCGTCGGGATCGGTCGAGCTTCCCACCTACGCGGCCTTCTTCCTGGACCGCGAGTACGCGGAGGCGGTGCGCGACGAGTCGTTCGACGCCTACATAAGCCGATTCGAGAACGAGTCCCTCTACGACTGGGCGCCTCCCGCCGCGCTGAAGGACCGGCTGCGCCCCTACCAGGTGGACGGGTTCCGCTGGATGAGGAAGCTCGCCTCCATCGGGTTCGGCGGCATCCTCGCCGACGAGATGGGCCTGGGCAAGACGCTGCAGATGATCGCGTACCTGACGTCCGTCCGCGAGGAGCAGGACGCAGCGAGGCCCGCACTGGTCGTCTGCCCGGCGTCGCTCGTCTACAACTGGGTCGAGGAGTTCGCAAAGTTCGCGCCTGCGCTCGCCGTCTGCGCCATCGACGGCGACAGGACGCAGCGCCGCAAGAGGCGCGAGACGGAAGGGGTGGACGTGTTCGTCGCCTCCTACGACGCCGTGCGCATGGACTCCGAGGCGTTCCAGCAGGCCGAGTACTCCACCTGCGTGCTCGACGAGGCGCAGTTCATCAAGAACCACGCGACGAAGACCACGCGCGCCGTGAAGCGGCTGAAGGCCGAGGGTCGGTTCGCCCTCACCGGCACGCCCATCGAGAACCGCCTCTCCGAGATATGGTCGATCTTCGACTTCCTGATGCCGGGGTTCCTCGGCAGCTACGCGCAGTTCCGGCGTCGCTTCGAGGCCGACATCATCGGCGGCGACGAGGACGTGGCGCGGCGCTTCCAGGCCCTGATCGCCCCCTTCGTGCTGCGCAGGCTGAAGCAGGACGTGCTGAAGGAGCTGCCCGAGAAGCAGGAGAACGTGGTCATGGTCGCGCTCGGCGACGAGCAGAGGAAGCTCTACGACGCGCACGAGCAGCGCCTGCGCGAGGACCTGCTCGCCCAGCGGCGGGAAGCGCGCGCGAACAGGCGCACCGAGGCGGGGCGCGTGGCAAGCGCCGGTGTCAAGGTCGATGTGCTCGCCGAGCTCATGCGCCTGCGCCAGGTCGCGCTCGAGCCGTCGCTGCTCTACGACTCCTACGCCCTGGGGTCGTCGAAGACCGAGGCGATCGTCGAGCTGGTGGCCGAGGCGTGCGACGCGGGCAAGAAGACGCTCGTGTTCTCCCAGTTCACCAGCTACCTCGACCTGTTGAAGAAGCGCTTCGACGCCGAAGGGGTCGCCTATTACGAGATAACGGGAGCCACGCCGAAGCGCGAGCGCATGCACCTGGTCAACGAGTTCAACGGCAACGACGTCCCGCTGTTCCTGGTGTCGCTGAAGGCCGGCGGCACGGGACTCAACCTCATCGGCGCCTCGGTGGTCGTTCACGCCGACCCCTGGTGGAACTCCGCCGCCACGGAACAGGCCACCGACCGCGCGCACCGCATCGGGCAGGAGCACATGGTCAGCGTCTACAAGGTCATCGCAAAGGGCACCATCGAGGAGCGCATCCTGCGCCTTCAGGAGGCGAAGTCCCACCTTGCCGGGTCGGTCATCGGCAAGACGTCGCTGTCGTCGCTGTCGGGCCTGACCCGCGACGAACTGGAGGGCCTGCTGTTCGATTGACGCCTTCGGCCTTGTGCAAGTCGCGGAATGCCCTCGCTCCGACGCGTCGTCGCCTCGAACTAACC
>CAJUSL010000082.1 GCA_910589135.1 uncultured Eggerthellaceae bacterium | reverse complement strand
CAGGCGGCGATTCGCGGTGCATGATGCGCACGCCTCTTGCCGATAATGCAACCGCGTTTCCGGATGTTTCCGGCCGCTATCTCCAGAGTCGTCGCGCCTCCGGATTTTGCCGCTTTCCGCCCTCTCGTTCGACGCGGGCGCCGGTTCGGGCAATTGGCGTCCCTTGCGTTCCTGCGATGTGCTAGATTTTGGGCAGCGTTTGTTTCATAGGCCGAACGAAAAGGGGAGGGAAGCAATGAAGCTGACGAAATCGCTGGCTGCGATCTGCGCGTCCGCCATGCTGGTCGTGAGCGTGGGCGCTTTGACGGGCTGCAACGCCAACGAAGCCAATGAGGAGGTCATCCGCGAGTCGATGACCAAGGAGCTCGATCCGTACAAGAACCACGACTCGAGCGTCATCAGCCAAATCCAGTCCCAGAACGCGGTCGCGCTTGCGACGGTCGGGGTCGACGGGAAGGAATACGCCGAGGCGCTGCTGGACGGCTTCGACTACTCCATCGAGGACGTGACCGTCGACGGCAAGAACGCCACGGCCACCATCGTCATGACGCAGAAGGACATCGACGAGGACCAGGCCGAGGCCATCATGGAAGGGCTTTCCGAGGACCCCGCGTTTCTTGCGATGTCGACGGACGAGCGCAAAGCCGCCCTGGGCGACAAGATTTTCGAGTACATCGCCAGCGTGCAGGCTGCTCCGCAGGATCCGGTCACGATCGATTTCGTCATGAACGGCAATATGTGGGAGCCCACCGAGGAATCGAAGACGAAGCTGCAGAGCCTGTTCACGTTCTAGGCTGCAAGCATGCTTGGCCGGGCCGGTTCTGCTGGCTTGGCTTGACGCAATCCCCTGTGCTCGGCGCGGGGGATTTTTTCGCCCAAAGGGACGGGGAAAACGGGTCACAGAAGGCGCCCAAAGGGACGGGGAAAACGGGCGTTTTGCATGCTTGACCTGCCTACCGTTGCTCCTCTTCATTGCCTGCTTCGCCGCTGTTATGTATTTTGTTGCAAGGATTCGCCGGGCTGATTCGTTGTTATAGGCAGAGGGTCAACGCGAGAAGAGAGGCATCACCATGAAGAAGGTCGTCGTCGCCGCAATTGCGGCAGCAGCCTGTGCGGCGCTTGTGGTCCCAGCGGTTGCGTTCGGGGCATCGAGCGCGGTTGCGTTCGAGGGGGCCGGGAAGCAGGTCGCATTCCAGCTGACCGAACCGGCGCTTGCCGGCGGGCAATCCGATTCCGCCGGTGCGCAGCGGGCGGCTCAGCCTGGCCTTGGACAGAAGGTCGCCGGCGTGGCCGAGGCGTTCGCGATGGCGGCACAGGCGGCCGATGAGGCGGCGGCACAGGCGGCAGCCGAAGCGGCGGCAACCAACGCCGCGGCGGGCATCGGCTTCGTCGACGAGAACGGCAACGGCATCTGCGACCGCTACGAGCAGGGCGCATGCGCCATCGTCGATTGCCCGGGCCACGACGCAGGCTGCCCAATCGGCCAAGACGGCCAGGGGGCCGTGGCACCTTCTCAGGGAAGAGGCCGGGGCTATGTCGACGCCGACGGCGACGGCGTCTGCGACAATTATGGCACCGGCTCTGGCGCCGGCTCGGGCGCAGGCGGCGCCAGCAACGGCGCCGGCTCAGGCTACGGCGCGGGCACCAGCAACGGCTACGGCCATGGCCATCACGGCGGCCATCGCGGAGGTCACTGCTGGTAGCCATGTCCGACGCGGGGCATGGCGCGGGCGGCCGGCGTCGGACGTGGGGCGTTCGCAGCGGCAGGGCGACAACATGAGGGAAAGACGTGCGCAGCAGCGATGACATCGAGCGGACGATAGACGGCTTCGGCTCCACCGTGTGGCGCGCGTGCTTCGGCTTCTTCTCGCGCGAGCAGGACGTCCAGGACGCATTCCAGGACACGTTTCTGAAGTATGCGCTGGCCGACACGACGGAATTCAGGGACGACGAGCACCGCAAGGCGTGGCTCATCAAGGTGGCATCCAACGTGTGCCGCGACATGCTGCGTGCGGCACACCGCAAGGACCAGCCGTTCGACGATGCGGCCGAGCAGCGTCTGTGGGAATCGGCGCGCACCACCGACAGCCCCCTGTCGCGGCACGTCGAGCTGGTCGACGCCTTCCGCTCGCTGGACGACCCGCCGCGCTTCCCTCTGTACCTTTCGCTGTACGAAGGCTACACCGCGCCCGAAATCGCAGAAATCATGGACGCTCCGGTAAACACGGTGTATTCGTGGATATCGCGGGGCAGGAAGATGCTGAAGGAGGCCCTGTCGTGAACGACAACGATCTGGATTGGCGCCTTCGACGGCATCGAGGTCCCCGACGAGGCGAAGCGTCAGGCGCTTGCGTATGTGCTCGCGCAGGGGCGGAAGGGTCGCGGCGCGCAACGTGAGGGACAGGCGGCCCCGCAGCTCGATGCCGCACATCCCGCGTCCGGGGCGGTCCCTGGCGAGCAGCCTGCCATCCGGGCCGTGCCGCGGTCTGCCATGCGGTTCCGTCGCGTGACCCGTTTCGTCGGCGGCGCGATTGCGGCATGCGTCGTGCTGGCGGCGGTGGGGTTCGGGGCGTTCCGGCTTGGCGCCGGACAGGCGGCTATCGATGCGCCGGGCGTTGAAGTGCCCGGCGCAGCGGCTTCCGCCTCGGCCTCCGCCTCCGCTGCCGAAGGTGCGGACGGCGGCCAGCCCGCCGATTCAGCCAGCCGTGCCGGCGATGGCCAGGTCGCCGCTTTGGACGACACGGCGCCCACGGCGTTCGTGGACATCGACATCAACCCATCCATCCAGCTGCAGCTGAATAGCGCGGACGAAGTGGTGGCCGCCGAAGGCATCAACGAGGACGGCGCCCGCCTGCTGCTAGACGCCTCCCTTGATGGGCTGCCGTACGAGCGGGCGCTGCGGACGCTGATTGCCAGCGACGCGATCGCTCCGTACCTCGACGGGGATGCCTTCGTCTCCGTGAGCGTGTCTTCCAGCAACGAAGCCCAGCAGCAGGCCCTGACCATGGCGAGCGAGACGTGCCTGGCGGGCGGCCCGTACCAGGCGGACTGCCGCGGGGTCAGCCAGCAGTTGTACGACGAGGCGCACGGCCACGGCATGGGCTGCGGGCGTTACGCCGCCGCGGTCGAGCTGACGCAGCTTGACCCCACCGTGTCTGTGGAGGACTGCGCCAGCATGACCATGCGCGAGCTGCGCGACCGCATCGCAGCGTGCAAGGCGGCCTCGGAAGGCGGCGCGGGCAACGGGGCCGGCGCGGGCGGCGGCCACGGAGGCCACGGCGCGCATCACGGCTGGCGTTAGGGCAGACGGGAGGCTTGGCGTTGGCGGCGCCGGCGGCCATTTCGTTCGTTGCGCGCCATTGCGGAGGGAATCCCTGGCGAAGGCGCCTTGTTGCGCAGAATGTCTCATAATGAAGCGCCATGGGGAATCTGCTTGTGGGCATATCGGGGAAGGAGGGCGCCGGCGCCCGCGCGGTTGCTTCCGTCCGCACGTTTGTGCGCGAGCATGCCGTGCTGCTCATCGCGGCAGCCGCGGCCGCAGTCACCATGCTGGTCGTGCCGCCGGATGGCGGCTACCTGGGCTACGTCGACTGGAACACGCTCGGCTGCCTGTTCTGCGTGCTGGCCGTGGCGAACGCCTTCCGCTACCTGGGCGCGTTCGACCGTTTGGCCCGCCTGGCCATCGAGCGCTTCAGCACGTCGCGCTCGGTGGTGATGGCCCTCGTGCTGACCACGGGCGTGCTCTCCATGGCGGCCACCAACGACCTGGCGCTCATCATCATGCTGCCGCTGTCGGCCACCGTCCTCGTGAAGGCCGGCTGGGCGCGCCTCGTCGCGCCCGCATTCGTCATGCAGGGACTTGCCGCCAACCTGTGCGGCATGGTGCTGCCGTTCGGCAACCCGCAGAACCTGTACCTTTACTCGTACTACGCGCTCGACCTGGGGGATTTCCTGCGCACGATGGCGCTTCCCTTCGTCCTCTCGGCGGCTCTCGTCGTGTCCGGCACGCTGGCTCTGACGCGCGGCGCGGACGACAAGCCCGCCTCCATGGAAGCCGTCTCCCGTCTGCCGCTCGGCCGCCGTCGTCTGCTGGCGTACTCGCTGCTGCTGGCGT
This sequence comes from uncultured Eggerthellaceae bacterium, assembly GCA_910589135.1. Lineage (GTDB taxonomy): Bacteria > Actinomycetota > Coriobacteriia > Coriobacteriales > Eggerthellaceae > MGBC163016. The sequence continues at coordinate 1,117 of CAJUSL010000082.1, read as the reverse complement.
TGACGGCGCTCGCGGTGTTCCGCATCGTGCCGGTGTGGGCAGTCGCGCTCGTCGTGTTGGCGGTTCTGGCGTATGCGGACCGACGGGCGCTCAAGGCGGTGGACTATCCGCTGCTGATCACCTTCGCTTGCTTCTTCGTCTTCGCGGGGAACATGGCGCGCATGCCCTTCCTGGGCGGCACGCTTGCATCCCTCATGGCCGCCGACGGCCTGCTTGCTTCCATTGCGCTGAGCCAGGTGATCAGCAACGTGCCCGCCGCCGTGCTGCTGTCGCATTTCACCGGCCAGTGGGCGCCGCTGCTGGTCGGCGTCAACATCGGCGGCGCCGGAACGCCGGTGGGCTCGCTGGCGAGCCTTATCGTCCTGCAGCATTTCATAAGCGTGCCGCGGGTGTTTCCCGCCCTGCGCGGCACTCCCGATTTCGCGGCCGGACGCTTCGTCGGGCTGTTCACCGTCCTCAACGTGGGGTTCTTGGTGGTGCTGTTCGTGGCCTGCCGCGCCTGCGGCCTGTAGCCACGCGCCCGTCGCGTCGCCCCTCCGCCTGCGGCCTGTAGCCACGCGCCCGTCGCCCCTGCGCCTGTGGCGTGCGGCCAAGGCTGCCATCGAACCCGCAAAACGTCCCAAATCGCCAGCACGACGGGCGTTTTAGGCGTTGCCGAACCGTTACCGAGCGCGATATAATGAATCAGATTGCACCAATCGAACCGCACAGGTCACTTCTGCTGTGTAAAGGGGGACAGCCGAGGTGCTCGAGAAAACGAAGCCGACAACGCACAACGCCGGGCGCGTCGCTATTTCCGTGCTGCTCACGGGCGCGCTGCTCATGCCCGCGTTCCCTCTTTCCGAAGTGGTGCCCGCCTACGCCGATCCCTTGTCATCCGACGCTGCAGCCGAAGCGTCCGACGGCATGTCGTCAAGCCAGGAAACGGACCAGTCCTCCACGGACTCTTGCGTAAATCGCATCAATATGGACGTGCCGCTCGACGGCACGCTGGTGGTCGCCCAGGGCCAGACGCAAAGCCCGATCGCCACCCAGCAGGCCCAGCAGACGGCCCCGCAAAAGACCGAGGAAGAAAAGCAGGCCATACTGGATAGTTACCTGGCCGATGGCACCATCA
>CAJUSL010000081.1 GCA_910589135.1 uncultured Eggerthellaceae bacterium | reverse complement strand
TGTAGAACTGGTACACCAGGCCCACCTCGCGGCGGCGGAACACCGCCAGCTCCTCGTCGGAGCGCGCGTACACATCGACGCCGCTGAGCAGCACATGGCCCGCCGTGGGACGGTCCACCCCGCCGATGAGGTGCAGAAGCGTCGACTTGCCCGAGCCCGACGAGCCCACGATGGCCAAAAACTCGCCCTCGGCCACGGAGAACGACACGTCGTCCAGGGCGCGCGTGGCCGCCTCGCCCTTCCCGTAGACCTTCGTCAGGTGGCTGACCGTCAGTGTGTCCATGTTTGGTCCTTCCCTTGGTGCATGCCGTCTGCCGCAAGTCTGACATGTCGCCATTGCCTGCCCCTGACGCCTCCGTTACGGTTCCGTAATGGAGGCAGGCCTACACGACCACCTTGGGAAAGACGACCTCGAAGCGAGCGCCGCCTTCCGGGTTGTTGGCAGCACGCACCGTGCCGCCCTGGGCGGACACGAGGGCCTGGGCGAGCGAGAGCCCGATGCCGAAGCCGGCGGCCTGGCGCACGTCGTTGCCCGCACCGCCGCGATGGAAGCGCTCGAAGATGAAAGGGAGGTCCTCCGGGGCGATGCCTGCCCCGGTGTCGGACACGGCGATGGTGCACGCCAGGGCGTTCTCGCGCACGGACACGGCGACCGTGCCGCCGGCGGGCGTGTGCTCCATGCAGTTCTTTGCGATGTTCTCCACGGCCTCGGTCGTCCAGTGGGCATCTCCCCGGAAGGCGGCCTCCTCGTCAAGGTCCATGGCCAGCCCGACGTCGTGCAGGTCCATCGCCATGGCCAAGGGCGCCACCGCGCGGCGTGCTACGTCGGCGGCGCGCACCTCGTGCCGCTCCATGCGCATGGCTCCCGCGTCCGCCTTCGCGATCTTCAGAAGCGTGGTCACCAGCCACGAGACACGCTCGATCATGGCCTCCAGCTCCCGCGCCACCCGCTTTCGCTCGACGGCGTCGTCGGCGCGCTCCACCGCGGGCAACATAAGGGCGGCCGCCGTGAGCGGCGTGCGAATCTGATGGGATACATCCGCCAGCGCATCGGCAAGCGCGCTGCGCTCCGCAGCCAGCTGATCGCGGGCGCGCACGAGTCGCGCCACCATCTTCGCAAGCTCGTTGGAGAGCACCGCCACGTCGCCCTCGCGACAGTTCGAGAAGCCTACCGTGCGGCCACCATGCAGCACCTCGTCGACCTCGGCGGCCAGGCGGCGGATCTGACGGTGCCGATGCAGCGTGATGCCCAAAAACGCCGCCAGCATGACGGCGCCCGTGACCGCAACCCATGGCCTCGCCTCCGCCGGAGCCGCCCAGGCGAGGACGCCCGTCGCGAGCACGAACACGGCGCACTGGCACAAAAGCGTCGAGAAAGTGCCCATGCCCTAGCCACGCACCTTGTATCCAAGCCCGCGCACCGTGACGATCAGCCGCGGGTCGGACGGGTCGGTCTCCACCTTCTCGCGCAGGCGCTTCACGTAGACGTTGAGCGCATTGTCGGACACGTACTCGCCCGCGCTGTCCCAGACGGCATCCCGCAGCATTTCGCGGGTGACCAGCCTGCCCCCGTGCTGCAGGAAGCACAAAAGCAGGCGATATTCCAGCGCCGAGAGGAACACCTCGCGGCCGCCCTTGGTCACCGTGGCCGAGGCCACGTCCAGCCGCACGTCGCCAGCGGCCAGCACGCTGTCGACGGAGCCCGCGCGCCTCAGGGCGCCGCGCATGCGCGACACCAGCTCGCGAGCGCGGAAGGGCTTTGCGATGTAGTCGATGGCACCCATGTCAAGGCCCGCCACCGTGGAGTATTCGTCATCGGAGGCCGTGAGGAAGATGACGGGCATCCCAGGCGCCGTCTCGCGCGCGGCTGCGCACACGGCGAACCCGTTGCCCTCGGCAAGCGTCACATCCAGCAGAACGATGTCGAACCGCTCGGCCGCCAGGCGTGCCTGGGCGCCGCTCTGGGTCGCCTCGGCCTCCACCTGGAACCCCTCGCTTCGCAGCAGGTCGGTCAGCGTGCGGACGATGGCGCCGTCGTCTTCCACGAGAAGAACGCGCATGCCCTCCCCCTTCCCGTGCGGCGTGTCGTTTCGTCGCGCATCATCATATCGCATGGCCGGACACGGCGAAGGCCGCGACATCCCTGGGGACGGCGCGGCCTTCCAAAGCAGTCGGAAGATGCCTTCCTACGGGCGCTGCCCCATGCCGCCTTCCAGCGTGAGCGTCTCGCCGCTCATGAACTTGAAGTCGGGGTTGGCCAGCTGCACCACCACGCGGCCGATCTCGGTCTCGACGTTGCCGTAGTGGCCCATCGGAGGCATGTGCACGTTGGCTTCGAACGCCTCGGGGTACTGCTCTTGGAAGTTCTCGAGCGCTGCGGTCCATGCCAGCGGGCACACCACGTTCACGTTGATGCCGTCGGGGCCCCACTCGGTGGCCGCCACGCGCGACATGCCGCGGATGCCCTCCTTGGCGGCCGCGTAGGCGCACTGGCCGTAGTTGCCGAACAGCCCGGCGCCGCTCGCGAAGTTGATGACGGAGCCCTTCGTCTCCTTCAGGTGCGGATAGCACGCCTGCATGTAGTAGAAGGTGGCGTAGAGGCCCGAGTAGACGGCCAGGTCGAACTGGTCGGTCGTGTGGTCGGCCAGCGTCACGCCCGACGCGGATGCCTGGGCGTTGTTCACCAGCACGTCGATGCGTCCGAACTCCTCGACGGCCGCATCGACGACGCGCTGGACAGTGGCCTTGTTGTCGGCCCCGGCGTTCACGTCGGCCTGGACCGCCAGCACCTTGATGCCGTGCTCGGCCTCCAGCCGCTCCTTGGCGTCCTCGAGCTTCTGCACGTTGCGCCCGGTGAGCACGAGGTTGGCGCCCTCCTTGGCGTACGCCGTCGCGATGCCGTAGCCGATCGAGCCGGCGGAGCCGTCCTTGAGCGCGGCGAATCCGCCGCCGGTGATGATGGCCGTCTTGCCTTTCAGAAAGCCCATGGGATGTCCTTTCCTTCGTGAGTCGTCCAACCATTTTCCGCGACCGATCGGCAGCACACCATCGCATTAACGGCGATTTAACAATTCTTCGGCGGACGGGCGCGCGGATGCGCGGTGGGTTATGGTCTCCTTGGACGTCAAAGGCGGTGGAAGGAAGGACGGCATGGATGACCGGTCCATAGCGCTTCTGTTCGGGCTCCTGGTGCCGTTTCTGGGCACTACGGCCGGCAGCGCCTTGGTGCTGTTCATGCGCCGCGGCATGGGCGAGCGCCTGCAGAAGGCGCTGATCGGGTTCGCTGCGGGCGTCATGGTGGCGGCTTCGGTCTGGTCGCTGCTCATCCCGTCGATGGACATGGCCGAAGGCCAAGGCGTCATCGCCTGGGTGCCTGCCGCGACGGGCCTGCTCGCAGGCATGGGGACGCTGCTCGTCGTGGACAGCCTCCTTCCCCACCTCCACCTCGATTCCGACGTGCCCGAAGGACGGCCGAGCGGCCTGAAGCGTCCCACCATGCTGTTTTTCGCCGTGGCTATCCACAACCTGCCCGAAGGCATGGCCGTAGGCGTCGTGCTGGCAGGATACCTGGCCGGCGACGGAGGCATCACGCTGGCCGCCGTGTGCGCCTTGGCGGTGGGCATAGCGGTGCAGAACTTCCCGGAAGGCGCCATCGTGTCCATGCCTATGGCGGCCTCGTCGTCGAAGGGAAAGGCCTTCGGCTACGGGGTGGTCTCCGGCGCCATCGAGCCTCTAGGCGCAGCGCTGATGCTGGGCGTGACCGCCGTGGCCGAGCCGCTTCTGCCCTACGTGCTGGGGTTCGCCGCCGGGGCCATGCTCTACGTGGTGGTGGAGGAGCTGATCCCCGAGACGCAGTCCGGACGCCACACCAACATCGGCACCATCGGCGTGGGTCTGGGGTTCGTGCTGATGATGATGCTCGACGTCGCGCTGGGATAAAAACACGGTTCGGAACGCCCTCGCTTCGACGCTTCGTCGCCTCGAACCAACCCGCGCGGCGGCGTAGGTAGTCAAGCGGTTCTGCAGAGCAAGAAATCCGTGGGAAAATAGATTCCCACGGATTTCGCAGTTCGAAGCCAAGCGAGACACCTGTGCCGCCGCGCGGGTGGATTTCTCGACTCCTTTGGCTTGGCCTCCGCTCGTGGCGTTTCGAACCGTGCGATGCCCGGCCTACGCTTCCCTCGTGCGCAGGCCGCTCTTCACGACGCCGCGCGACACGAAGTACGTCACCAGGAAATAGCAGCCATAGATGCCCAGCGTGAACGCGGCCGCCATCGTGATGGGCCCGAACACGTCCTGGCTGCCAAGCGCCTCGAACAGCGATTCGGAGAGCACCGCGATGGCGCAGATGCTGTGGCAGGCGGCGAGCGCGAGCGGCGCCAGGAAGTACACGAGCACCTGCACGAACAGCGAGCGGTTCAACATGCCGTCGTCGCAGCCGAGCCTCCAAAGCATGCGATACCGCGGCATGGAGTCGACCGATTCGGTGAGCTGCTGGATCGCGAGGATGGCAGCGGTGGCGACGAGCAGGACGAAGCCGATGTAGAGCGCGAGGTAGGTGATCAGCATGCGCAGGCCGCCCGCCTGCTCGCGCATCTCGGCCTGCGTGTACATCGCCTGCACGGGCCAGGGGTACTTCGCCCATTCCCTGGGGTCTGTGATGGATTGCGTGCGGTCGGGGACGGCCGCATGCAGCGCCTCCTGGATGCGCGCGTCGGTCTCGGCGCCGGGCGTGACGTAGGAGACGTTCACGAAGGAGGTCTGCGGGATGGCGCCGGCCTCCTTCATGCCGTCGATGACGGCGTCGGGCACGACGAGCTGGAATGCGGTGGAGTCCATCGCCGAGTTCTGCAGGTTCACGGCCTGGCTCTGCGAGGCCGGAAGGAGCTCCACGCCGTCGGCCACGACCGGCACGCGCGCCTCAATTACCTGCGCGACGGCGTCGTCGACCGCCTCCAGCGCGTTGTCGATCGCGTACTCGTTCTCGCCGAGGGCGAGGGGCTCCTCGCCGGCGAGCGCGAGCATGGCGTTGTACTGGCTGAGGGGGATCGCCGTGACCTCGACCTTGCCGGCACCGCCCATGAACGTGTCGCGCCACTGCACGCCTGCGGCGTCGAGCAACTCCCCCATGGAAAGGCCGCGGATGGCATAGAAATCGCCTTCCGCCGCGTCTTCCACCATGTCGGACCAGCCGGGCATGTTCGCCTCGAGGAAGGCGAGCAGGTCGAAGTCATACTCCTTGGCGAGCGCGTAGGTGTCGGCGAGATTCGACTCCCTCAGGTCGAAGGGATTCGTCTCGTCAGCGTCCACCCCAGCGCGGGCGGCCTCCTCCTCGGGCAGGATGGCGTAGGTGTTCGCGATGAGCGTAGCATCGT
>CAJUSL010000080.1 GCA_910589135.1 uncultured Eggerthellaceae bacterium | reverse complement strand
CCGTAGACGATGCGCTCGGCAAGGGACTTCTTGCCGTCCAGCATGATCTTGTTGATGAGCTGGGTGACCAGACGGTTGTTGTACTTGGCGTCAGGCATGACGGGCCTGCGTCCTGCTGCTGCTCTGCGTGGCATAAGGGTTTCTCCTTCTTCTCTGCGCGCTTCGGGTCGCATCCGTCAGCGAGATGCGGCCATTAGGCGTCCTTCGCGCGTGCGGCTCGCCTGCCGCCCGCTGCGCCCGCGCGGCTTACTGGCTGGTTACTTGGGGCGCTTGGCTCCATAGCGGCTGCGGGCCTGCATGCGGCTGTCCACCGGTGCGCAGTCGAGCGCGCCGCGGATGACCTTGTAGCGAACGCCCGGCAGGTCCTTGACGCGGCCGCCGCGGATGAGCACCATCGAGTGCTCCTGCAGGTTGTGGCCGATGCCCGGGATGTAGGCCGTGACCTCCATGCCGTTGACCAGGCGCACGCGGCAGACCTTGCGCAGCGCCGAGTTCGGCTTCTTGGGGGTGGTGGTGTAGACGCGCGTGCAAACGCCGCGCTTCTGCGGGTTCCCCTTCAGAGCAGGCGTCTTCTTCTTGTCTTCCTGCTTCTGGCGGCCCTTGCGGACCAATTGGTTGATTGTTGGCATGTGACTCCTTCTAACTGCCCTTCCGTTCCTGTTGTTTGCCGATATGTACGGAAGCAAACAACAAGAAGCGTCCCCTCCTGACGGGACGCGAAGCGTTATGTTATGGAAGTCACCCCAGCTTGTCAAACGCCACGGAGCCGGGCGTATCTATTTCTTCCGGCCGACGGTTTGCCTGCTAGGGAAACGAAGGGCGCATCGGCGGCGCCGTGCCCGAAGGGGCTTCCCCCGTCGTGGCGGAAAACGCCCGCCCTACGCCAGGATGCGCGCGGCCACCTGCTTCTTGCGCGACAGGATGCCCGGCATCCAGTTGCCGCCCTCGGGGTTGCATTCGATGCCGAATGCCTGCTCGACGACGCGGGGGCTGCCCTCCAGCAGGAACTGGCTGCCCTCGGCGAGGATGTCGGTGACCAGCAGCAGCACGAACTCGTAGCCGTTGTCGTCCTTGAGCCTGCGCATGTGCTCACGCACCTCGCCCTCGCGCGACATCGCCCCTTCGAGGTCGACGGTCTCGTGCTGCGCGATGAGCACCACGCCGTCGCCCACCGAGAATTCCTTGGAGTCGGCGCCCACGAACTTCTCGACGGGCATGTCCCCCTCGCCGCCGCGCGCGCGGAACACCTGCAGCCCGAACTCGCGCATGTCGACGCCGAGCAGGCCGCACAGGTGCTCGGCGTTATCGCGGTCGACGTCGGTGGCGGTGGGAGACTTCAGGATGACGGTGTCGGTCATGATTGCCGACAGCAGAAGCTCGGCGATGTCGGCAGGGATGTCGATGCCTTCGCGGCGCAGCTCGTAGGTGACGATGGTGGCGGTGGAGCCCCACGGAAGGTTGAGAAAGCGGATGGGCTTCGCCGTGGACACGTCGGCAACGCGGTGGTGGTCGATGATCTCGAGCACGTCGGCGTTCTCGATGCCGCAGACGGCCTGGCGGCTCTCGTTGTGGTCGACCAGGATGACCTTGCGCTTGGGGGCGTTGGCGACGTCGGAGCGCGTGACGATGCCGATGGCCCTGCCGGCCGTGTCGAGCACCACGCCCTCGCGCAGCTCGCTGGCGATGAGGTCGGCCGCGGCGTCCTTCACCAGGTCCTCCTCGTCGAGCACGAGGACGTTGGTGGCCATGAGCTCGCACACCTTCTGGCCCAGCGAGTCGATCAGCGAAGACGCGACCGCCATGGACGAGGAGCTCTCCCCCTCTTCCAGCATGTCGGTGGCGGAGATGTAGCGCTCTGCGATGGCGCGCGTGGAGATGAGGCCGAGGAACTTCCCCTCGTCGTCGCACACCACGAGCGAGCGCACGTTGTGCTTGCGCAGCAGGCGCCCCGCCTCGAGCATCGTGTCCTGCTCGCCGACGCTGACCGGATCCTTCGTCATGACGTCCTTCACGCGCACGTTGACGTGCTTGACGAGCTTCGGCGCCTCGATGCCGTTCTTCTCGAGCACCCACTGGCTTTCGGGGGGAAGCGGCCCCAGGCGCCCGGGAACGAACGCGAGCCCTTCGGGGTTCCCGTCGCGCTCCGCCAGCTTCGTGCGCAGATAGGCATGCCCGATGGCCGCGCTGATCGAGTCGTTGTCAGGATTGCGGTGCCCAAGCACCAATACCGTGTTCGGCATGAACGTCCCCTCGAAGTCGCTTGCTGACCTGGATACTATAGCAAAGCGGCGCCAGGCGAAGACGCCCATGCCGACGGGCGGCCGATGGCAGGGACGGCGGCGCGTCGGCACACGCCCGGCTTCAGCCGATCTTGACGATGGGGGCGTAGTCCTTGAGCAGCTTCTTCACCTGGCCGCTCTTCGCGAACTTCACCAGCAGCGTGTCGCCGTCCACCTTGATGACGACGCCCTTGCCGAACGTCTTGTGGTCGACCACGTCGCCCTTCTTGAAGGCGGCGCGCGCCCCGGCGCGCTTGCCGTCGGAGGACGCCTTCGCGCCCGAAAGCGCGCGGCCTCTGCGCGTCCCCTGCGAGGCGGACGACTGGTACGACACGCCTCCGCGCCCGGCCTCGCGGCCGCTGCCCGAGATGCCGCGGCGGCTTCCGCGCTTCTCCCAGCCGCTTCCCGAGAACCCGGCGGAGCCGAGCCCTTTGGTGTCGCGCAGCTCGGAGGGGATTTCCTGGATGAAGCGGGACGCGGGGTTGGCGTTGGTCTGCCCGAACAGCTGGCGCGTCTGCGCGCAGGTGAGGCAGAGCTTCCTGCGTGCGCGCGTGATGGCGACGTAGGCGAGCCGCCGCTCCTCCTCGATGCCCTCGCTCTCGCCGATCGAGTTCATGTGCGGGAAGATGGTCTCCTCCATGCCCGTGACGAACACGTAGTCGAACTCGAGCCCCTTGGCGGAATGGACCGTCATGAGCGTGACGGCCGCCCCTCCCTCGTCGACGGCGTCGAGGTCGGTGCGCAGGCGCACCCATTCGATGAAGTCGGCGAGCGAGTCGCCGCGCAGCGCGCGGGCAGGCTCCTCCCCTTCCGCGTCCTGGCCGGGCGCATCGGCAGCCGTGGGCGCCTCGAAGTAGGCGTCCTCGCCGTCGTCGTGGGTCTGGGCGAACTCGGTGACGACCGACAGGAACTCCTTGATGTTCTCGATGCGGCTGCGCGCCTCGTCGGTGTCCTCCATCTCGTAGGCCTCGACCATGCGCGTGTCGTCGATGATGCGCTCGACCACCTTGCGCAAATCGCCCTCGTAGGCGTGCGCCGCCTTGACCATCTCGACGAACTCGCCGATGGACTTGCGCGCCGAGGGCCTGACCGACTCGTCGGCGATCAGCGTCTCGGCGGCCTCGAGCATCGGCATGCGCAGCGCGCGCGAGGCCTCCTCCATCTGCTCGATGGTGCCCTTGCCGATGCCGCGCTTGGGCGTGTTGACGATGCGCTGGAACGACACGTCGTCGGCCGGGTTCGCCACCAGCGAGAGGTACGCCATGACGTCACGGATCTCCTTGCGGTCGAAGAACTTCGTGCCGCCGACAATGCGGTAGGGCACGCCCACACGGATGAGCATGTCCTCGATGACGCGCGACTGCGCGTTGGTGCGGTAGAACACGGCCATCTGGCTGTAGCTGGCGCCCTCGCCCTTCAGCTTCTCGATCTCGCCTGCCACCCAGCGCCCCTCGTCGCGCTCGTCGCTGGCCACGAAGACGCCCACCTTGTCGCCCGAGCCCACCTCGGTGAACAGGCGCTTCTCCTTGCGCTTGCGGTTGTTCGCGATGACGGCGTTCGCGGCGTTGAGGATGTTGGCGGTGCTTCGGTAGTTCTGCTCGAGCTTCACCACGCGCGCGTCGGGGTAGTCTTCCTCGAAGTCGAGGATGTTGGAGATGTCGGCGCCGCGCCACGAGTAGATGGACTGGTCGTCGTCGCCCACCACCATGATGTTGCGGTGCCCCGCCGCCAGCAGTTGGGTGATGACGTACTGCGCGTGGTTGGTGTCCTGGTACTCGTCGACCATAATGTAGTGGAAGCGGTCCTGGTAGGCCGCCAGCACGTCGGGATGGTGCTTGAACAGCAGGTAGGTGTACAGCAGCAGGTCGTCGAAGTCCATGGCGTTCGACGCCTTCAGGCGTTCCTGGTAGCGCTCGTACACGCGGGCGGCCACCTTCCCCACCGGGTCGGTGGCGGCCTTGGCGTACTCGCCGGGCACCAAAAGCTCGTTCTTCGCCGACGATATGCGGCCCAGCACGGTGTTGGGCGGGAACATCTTCGGGTTGACGTCCAGCTCGAGCATCAGGGCCTTCACCAGGCGCTTCTGGTCGTCGGGGTCGTAGATGGTGAAGCTCTGCGTGAAGCCGAGCGTCTCGGCGTTGGCGCGGATGATGCGCACGCATGCGCTGTGGAACGTGGAGACCCACATGCCGCGCGACTTGGCGCCGATGACCTGCGAGAGCCTCTCGCGCATCTCGGTGGCCGCCTTGTTGGTGAACGTGATGGCGAGGATGGACCAGGGCGAGATGCCCAGCTCGTCCACCATGTGCGCGATGCGGTAGGTCAAGACGCGCGTCTTGCCGCTTCCCGCCCCCGCCAGAACGAGAAGCGGCCCCTTCGTGCACAGGACCGCTTCTCGCTGGGGGTCGTTCAATGTGGCCAGGTCCACCGCCACTAGACGACCTTCTTCCCCAGGGCGCCGGCGAGCACGCGAAGCTCGGCGACGAACTCCTCGAACTGGGCCGGGGTGAGCTGCTGAGGGCCGTCGGAGAGGGCCTTCGGCGGGTTGGGGTGCACCTCCACCATGATGGAGTCCGCGCCCGCGGCGATGGCCGCCTTGGCGAGCGAGGGCACGAGGTCGCGCTGCCCCGCCGGGTGCGACACGTCGATGCACACCGGATAGAGCGACTGCTTGTGGATGACGGGCACGGCGGCGATGTCGAGCGTGAAGCGCGTGGCCGTCTCGAACGTGCGGATGCCGCGCTCGCACAGCACGATGTTGTCGTTGCCGCAGTCGGAGATGTAGTCGCACGCGGCGAGCCACTCGGCGATGGTGCCCGCGAAGCCGCGCTTGTAGAGCACCATCTTGTGCGACTCGGCGGTCACCTGGCCGATCTTCTTCAGCAGCGAGAAGTTCTGGAAGTTGCGCGCGCCCACCTGGAGCCCGTCGACGTAGGAGTGCACGAGCTCGCAGTGCGCGCTGTCCATGACCTCGGTGAGGGTGAACAGGCCGTGCCTGTCGCCGGAGGCCTTCATGATCTTCAGCGCCTCCTCGCCGAGGCCCTGGAAGGAGTGCGGGTTGGTGCGCGGCTTGAACGCGCCGCCGCGGATCCAGGAGAGGCCGAGGCCCTTGATG
>CAJUSL010000079.1 GCA_910589135.1 uncultured Eggerthellaceae bacterium | reverse complement strand
CAAGCACGGCATGCCGAGCCGCCTCATGTACCTGCAGATGGCCTTCATGACCCTCATCGCGTTCCTGTGCTTCCTGATCCCGAACATCGAGGGCTTCGTCGTCCTCATCACGCAGGCCATCACCATCCTGTACATGATGTACTACGTGCTGATGTTCGTCTCGTTCCTGAAGCTGCGTCACGACCAGCCCAACCGGCCGCGCCTGTTCCGGGTGCCCGGCGGCAACGTGGGCGCGTGGCTGGTCGCGGGCATCGGTCTTCTGGCCTGCTTCTTCGGCATCGTGCTGGCCATCATCCCTCCGGCCCAGGTGGCCGAAGAGGTCGGCAGCCCGGTCACCTACGTGGTGGTCATCCTGGCCATCATCCTGGTCACCTTCGGCATCTGCTTCAGCGTGTACCAGGCCTCCAAGAAGCACGACTGGGTGGACGAGAACAACGTGTTCGCTCCGTTCACGTGGCAGCTCGAGGGCCTGAAGAAGCCCGCGCGCGTCCTTTCCAACGTGCCTTCCGAAATGATGAGCGAAGGCCAGAACCCGATGGGCATGCCCGTCAAGAAGCTGTGGGACCCCAACGAGCAGATCGTGCTGCCTGACGAGTACGTCCCGGGCAAGCATCATCCGGTATCGCCTGCCGTGAGCGCCGGCGACGACCCTGCGGCCCTGAACCACCCGGTGAAGACCAACGGCGTCGCGAACACCGCCGTGGCCGTCCCCATGAGCCAGCCGGTCCTCATTTCGAGGAAGGCGGGCATCGGCACGGCCGCCAGTGCGGGCATCAAGCACCCCGAGGCCAAGCGTCTGGCCGAGGAGGCGGTACCGGTGCAGTTCGCGACCGACGTGCCCCCCGCCTCTGCGGCGGCCGTCGAGGCGACCCCTGTTCCGCGCGACCCCGAGGCGGACGCCCGGCGTGCCACCGCAGCCGAGCAGCGGGCGCTTGCCAACGAGCGCAAGGCCGAGCAGGAGGCCCGCGACTACGCCATCGAGGCGCAGGCGTACGAGGCCCAGGTGGAAGCCGACAGCGAGCTGCTTTCGGCACGCCGCCAGATCAAGGAAACCAAGGCGGCGGCCGAGCAGGCCAAGCGTCATGCGGCGGACGGCACGCCCGACCCCGACGTGAAGAGCAAGCGCCCGAAGGGGGCGGCCGCCAAAGATGCATCCGCCGATGGGCCGTCCGCGAAGGGCGACGGCAAGCCGGCCTCCGACAAGCCGGACGGCAAGTAGCCGCCGCCAGCCGACCAGACAGCCATCGGGGCGCCCTGCGCGGGCGGGGCGCCCTGTCAGAAACGTAAGAGGTGTTTCGAATGAGTGCGAGCAAGACGAAAGAGACGACCGTGCGGCCGAAGCCGGCCGCAGCGGTCAAACAGGCGGCCGGCGCTTCCGGTACGCCTGCAGCCGCAGACGACGCGACGAGAGCCCGCATGTCCATGCCTGAGAACAACGGCGCCACCGTGACGAAGCCGACGGTCGCGAAGACCCAGAAGAGCGACGGCGACTTCAAGGCGACCCTCACCGTGAAGGACATGGTGGTGTGGGGCCTGATCACCATGGTGCCCATTTCCCCCATGGCCGTGTACGGCGGCGTGTTCGCCGACTCGGGCGGCATGCCTACGCTGGCGTTCCTCATCGGGTTCGTGGCGGTGCTGTTCTCCGTGTTCTCCTTCGGAATCATGATCCAGCACTTCCCGTCGTCGGGCTCCATCTTCACGTACGTGAGCCACGTGTTCGGGAAGATGCCCGGCTTCATCGCCGGCTGGCTGATGCTGCTGCAGTACCTGGTCAGCCCGGCCATGGTGTACCTCATCGCGGCGATCGCCATCCACAGCATGTTGCCCGACATACCCATCCTGGTGCTGTGCTTCGGGTTCCTTGCCATCGTCGCCATCGTGTCGCTCATAGGCATGAAGACGGCCATGGTGGTGAACAAAGTGGCGCTCGTGGCGCAGCTGGTCATTTTGGCGTTGTTCGTCATCTGCGGCATCACCTTCGTGGTGCAGCATCCCGAAAGCGCCAGCTTCTCGCCGACCAACCTGTTCAACCCCGAGAAGTTCGAGCTGGGCGGCACCATGTCGGCCGTGTCGCTGGCCGTGATGTCCTATGTCGGGTTCGGCGCCATCGCCACATTGACCCAGGAAGCGAAGGACCCCAAGCACGGGCCGTCGCGCGCCATGATGGTGATGGCCATCGTGCTGTGCGTGCTGTACGTGCTGCAGTGCTTCATCGCAACGTCCATCGACCCGTCCGGCGCCGCGTTTGCGGGCAACACCGACAACGCGTTCTACGTCGTGGCGAAGATGGCGGCCGGTCCCTGGCTGATGGTCGTGTGCGCCGTGGGCGTCGCGCTGGCGCAGGGCGTGTTCACTGCCATCGCGCAGCAGAACTCCATCGCGTTCGTCATGTTCACCATGGCGAAGGGCGGCTGCCTGCCCAAGTTCATGGCCAAGATGGACAAGCGCACCAACTCCCCGCTGAACGCGGTCATCTTCATCATCGCGCTGTCCATCGTGCTGACGCTGATCTTCCAGTTCAGCGGCATCGACATGAACACGGTCGTGAAGATTTCCAACTTCGGCGCATTGTCCACGTACACGTTGCTCAACCTGGCGGTCATCGTCTTCTGCTGGATCCAGCTGAAGGAACGCTCGGGCGCCAAGGCGGTGTTCATGCACCTGGTGTTCCCGGCGCTCGGCGCGCTGGTGTGCTTTGCCATCATGCTTTCGGTCGGAACCGTGGCGCTGGTCGTCGGCTGCGTGTTCATCGTCATAGGAGTCATCTACTACTTGGTGCTCACCAAGGTGATGAAACGGCAGATAAACCTCGGATAGGTGCTCAGAAGAGCACGGCGTGCAAGACAATTCGTGGCTGAAAGGAGCCATCATGTCCGCAGAAACACAAGCATTCACCCTGAAGCTCGAACCACAGGACCCGTCGAAGCCGGCCGAGGAAGCCGTTCCCGAGCCCGCGACGAAGACCTACACCTGGAAGGGCAAGGGCGCCAAGCAGACCCTGACCTACGACGCGACGGCCGAGATGCTGCCCGTGTGCGAGGACGACGGAACGCCGATCGGGCACATGTTCGCCCTGTCGTACGTCACCGACCAGCAGGACAAGTCCGACCGGCCCGTCACCTTCTGCTGGAACGGCGGTCCGGGCGGCTCGTCCGCGATGGTCAACGTCGGCGGCCTGGGGCCGCGCCGCGTTCCCATCGCCACGCTTGAACAGCTGCCGTGCCCCACGCAGCCCGAAGACAACCCGTACTCGCTGCTGCCGTCGTCCGACCTCGTGTACATCGATGCGCTGGGGACGGGTTATTCGAAGGTGGCGAAGGGCTACGACCCGAAGAAGGTGTGGGGCATCGACGGCGACGCCGACGCGTTCATGCGCGGCATCTCGCAATGGCTTACCACGCACGAGCGCTGGAACTCGCCGATCTACCTGTACGGCGAGTCCTACGGCACCATGCGCAACGCGGTGCTGATGCGCGTGCTGGGCGAGCGCGGCATCGCGCTGACCGGCGTCATCGAGCAGTCGACCATCCTCGACTACGCGCCGACGCTGTCCGGCAACGACTTGTACTACATGGGCATGCTGCCGGTCTATGCGGCCACGGCGAACTATTTCGGCAAGGCCGGCAAGGGCACCGACCAGTTCAAGTGGTTCGACAAGGCCTGGCAGTTCGTCGACGACAAGTACGGGCGCGCGCTGATCAAGTGCGACACGATCGACCCGAAGGAAGAGAGGGCCATCGCCAAGGAGATGTCGCAGCTGATCGGCATCCCCGCCGCGGTCATCCAGAAGAAGCACCTGCGCATCGAGCTGGACACGTTCCGCAAATTGCTGCTTGAGGACGAGGGCCTGTTCATCGGCCGCTACGACACGCGCTTCACCGAGCCCGCCTACATGGACGTGCAGGGCGACAACGAGTTCTTCGCCGGCGAGGACCCCTCGGGCGACGCGATCATGTCGCCCGACCAGTCGGCATGGATGAAGCTGGTGCAGGAGACCGGCTTCAAGGGCTCGTCTTTGAACATGCTGCTTTCGTTCAAGGTGAACATGGAGTGGAACTGGACGCATCAGGCGCCCGGCACCATGGGCAGCCCGTCGTGTCCCAACACTGCCTACGACATGGGCACGGCGCTGCGCCGCAACCCGCATTGCCGCGTGCTGTTCTTCGGCGGCATCCACGACGCGGCCACGCCGTATTGGAACGTCAAGCATGCCATGTCGAAGATGTTCCTGCCCGACAGCATCAAGGACCGCATCGAGTACTGCGTCCACGAGAACGGCCACATGGCCTACGAGGACCAGCCCACGCTGGAGAAGATGGCCCCTGAGCTCGCGGCATTCTACGAGAAGCGCCATCAGGCATAGACGGAAAGCGCGAAGGAGTCCGGCGTCTCGCGCTGATTGGGCGTGGGGCGCCGGATGCGTGGTGCAGGCGCCTGCGCGGCCGCAGCGGACGCGCAGGGCGCAACGAGCAAGAGAGGAGCACGGAAATGCTTACATCTGACCAGCAAGCGATGGTCGATCGAGCGCAGCATCAGTCCCTGAACGGATGGCAGCATATAAAGGTGAAGGGTTCGCCTTACGAATGCGGCTTCCAGGAGGGCTATCTGCTGGTCGACGAGTACAAGGATGCGATCCGCGTCTACAAATACATGACGTTGGAATCGTTTGGCATGACCTACGAGTGGTTCGCCGAACAGTCGCTCAAGCTTCACAAGGACGTGATTCCCGAGCGGTGGGCGCAAGAGCTGCAGGGCATGGCCGACGGGCTGAGCGCCGCGGGCGTGCCCACCACGCTCGACGACATGATCGCATGGAACGACTGGATGGAAATCACCGGGTACTGGTGGCCGCAGAACGCCGGCAAGGTCATGAGCCGCCCGCTCATGAAGACGCACCGCAAGGAGCACTGCTCGGCCATCGTGGCCACCGGTTCGGCAACCGTGGACGGCAAGCCCTACCTGGGGCACGAGAGTTTCGACGAGTTCTGGAGCGGGCAGTACTTCAATGTCTGCAAGCGCGTGGAGCCCGACGAAGGGCACGCCTTCATCATGCAGGCGTCGGCGCCGTGCATGCTGTCGTCGATGACCGACTTCTACGTGACCGACGCGGGGCTGAACATCACCGAGACCACGCTGGCGGGCTTTGACCGCTACAGCGACGAGGGCATGCCCGAATGGGTGCGCATTCGCGACGCCGTGCAGTTCGCGGGCACCATCGACGAGTTCGTCGAGCGGCTGGACGCAGGCAACAACGGCGGCTATGCGAACGCGTGGCTGATCGCCGACCACAACACCGGCGAGATCGCCCGCTACGAGCAGGGGCTTGCATTCACCAGCCTCGAGCGCACGTTCGACGGC
Organism: uncultured Eggerthellaceae bacterium; assembly: GCA_910589135.1. Lineage (GTDB taxonomy): Bacteria > Actinomycetota > Coriobacteriia > Coriobacteriales > Eggerthellaceae > MGBC163016. Next base: position 53 of record CAJUSL010000079.1, on the reverse strand, counting down.
ACGTTCTTCGGCTGCAACGCGGTGTTCGACCCGCGCATCCGCAACCTGGAATG
>CAJUSL010000078.1:151-5608 GCA_910589135.1 uncultured Eggerthellaceae bacterium | reverse complement strand
CCGACTATCGCAATTTTTGTCCACAGCGGCGCAATTTCGTGGCATCGGGCGCTTCGGGCGGCGCGATTTCGTGAACCGAGCCGCCCGACTAGCGCATCAGCCAATCCTCGGCCGACATCACAGTGCAGTCTTTCGCGTTGTAACTAGATTCCACGCGCGCAACCACACAACGATGCGCGGAATCAATCCCCAGCTCGGAGCATACGGAGTTCATTTGCCTCGCATACTTGTCGTGATACGTGCGCGACGACTTCACCTCGATGGCCTGCACATTCGTAGAGTCAGTAAGATCAAGCAGGTCAATTTCCCGCTTACTGTCGTCGCGGTAGAAGCACAGGTCCGGCTGCTTGCCTTCGTTAAGATGCCTTTTCTGCGTTTCGGCAACGACGAGGTTCTCGAACACCGCCCCGAACGCCGGATGCTCCACAAGCTGCTCGACGCCTCCAATGCGAAGAAGATGGCAGAGCAATCCCGTGTCGTGGAAGTACAGCTTGGGTGCCTTCGTCAAACGCTTGCGAGCGTTCGTGTGATATGGCCGCAGAAGAAACACCAGGTAGCTGGACTCGAGGATAGACAGCCACGATTTCACGGTGGGCAGCGAGACGCCCGTTTCCCGCGCGAGCGCTGTGAGGTTCAGCAGATTTCCGGCGTTCTGTGCGCACACCATCAGCATGCGGTGAAATTCGGCCTTCTGGCGCACGTCCAGCAGCCCGACGACGTCCCGCTCTACGTACGTGTCGACGTAACTGGGAAAATACGCCTCGGGAGGAATGCCGCCGGAATAGAGCCGAGGATAGCCGCCTTTCACGGCGAAGCTGTCCGCGTCCCCTCGCGTGGCGGCGGCGAATCCGGCGTCGACCAGTTCGCGGAAGGCAAGCGGAAGGAGCTTGGCCACTCCCACGCGACCGGCGAGCGACTGCCCGATGCTCTTCATCAGGAGAAAATTTTGCGAGCCGGTAAGCACGTACTGGCCTGCGCGGCCACGTTCGTCGGAGACGACCTGAACCATCGAAAAGAGGTCGGGAGCGTATTGCGCCTCGTCGATGATGAGGCGGTCGGGCCGGTTGCGTATGAAACTGACCGGGTCGTCCAGCGCGGCGGCGCGCGTCTGCGGGTCCTCGAGCGTGACGTAGCTGAAATCGGGGAAGCTGCGCTTCGCCAGCGTGGACTTGCCGCTTTGTCGCGGACCGGTGAGGGACACGACCGGGAACCATTCGGCAAGTTGCCTCAAATGCGAGTCGAGCGTTCTGGGTATGAACTGGCTCATATGTGCTCCTTGCGTTCGTGGGCTGCAAGCTGCAGGTACGGGCGCGGTCTGCAGGCGGAGAACTGCGGTCGGACACGCCTGCGGTCTTGCATGTGCGTCTGCGGTCCCGTATCTGCGGGGGGCATGACTGCAAGCTTGCAGCTGCGGTTCTTGCGCTGCAAGCTTGCGATTATCGGCGCGATGAGGGCAGGCTGCATGGCCTATGGCTAATGTCGGTGAGTTTCAGTTACCGCAATCGCAAAGCAGAAAATACCATAATTTTAAAGTAGATATTTCCACAATATGAAAGTAGGGCTTGCGATAAGCGGAGACTGGACCTTTAAATAAAGTTGTACCTAATGCATTGGACGAATTTCCGTCTGATGGAGGAGTAGCGATTTTCGCTTGGCGCATCCGGCTTTAAATGGCGCATGGTGCTTTTGGCCAACAATCGAGGGCAGCAAAGTTTTTGCCTTTCAGGTCCTTTGCGTTTGCGCCACCGCCGTGCGTTCCTGCCGCAACCCCCCCCTGCGCCATCCGGCCGGCGCGGCATTTCGCGCTTTCGACGCCACTTAAGCCACGCGATGCCAAGAATCAGGCGCCCCGTGGACAAAAATTGCGATAGTCGGTGATCTTGGGGGCGTTTCCGCCCGGCTCCCGCATGGCCTCCGAAGCCTGCAACGCCTCTACCTGGGGGTTCTTGGATTCGCGCCTTCCGGCGTCGGCGGCCTTCCGCCGCAGCGGCCCGAAAGATCACCGACTATCGCAATTTTTGTCCACGGGGACGCGATTTCGTGGCATCGGGGCTGCCCCTGCGCGCCAAGCGCCGGGACAACGCCCCTCCCGGCCACCTCTCCTCGCATGCGCCGGCAGTGCGCGGCTTTCCCGAGCTCGCCTCCAGGAGATGCAGAAGCTGTACGCCGAGGCGCGCCGGCCGGCCGCGCGGCTTCTCCAAGCTTGTTTCTGCCATTTTGTCTAAGAGGGCATCGATTTGGACTGGATGGGAAGCCCCTCGCCGCCGACGCAGCGACGGATGCGGACGCAATCCGCACGCTTGTCAAAAAAGCACCCTTAACGAAAGAAACCAATCGTTTTCTTTCGTTAAGAGCCCTAAAGACTGCGCTAACGAAAGTCTTCTTTCCTTAGCGCTCCAAAAATGGCAGCTAACGAAAGAAATTGCCTGATTTCTTTCGTTAAGTTACCATACGAGGACGCTATAAGGATTCACGTCAAGCATGAACAGCGAAAGCCTGCAGGCAGGCCCGAGCCAAACACGCGCCAGGCTGCCTTGCACGTACGATGCAAGCGCACGCCCGCAACACGCAACCTAGCCTGCACCAAAAGGAGAGGCATGAAAGAACGAGCAGGTCGTTACGTTCAGCAGCAGACTGGCTACAATTCATTTAGGCCCAATCCGCTTCCCCCTGACCCCAGTCTTGCAATCGATGTCGAAATGCTGGACCTCCTTTCGCGCGCCGACCGGGCCCTGGGGCGTTTGGATGGCGTGACGCAAACGCTGCCCAACCCCGAGTTGTTCGTCACCATGTACGTAAAAAAAGAGGCGCTTCTCAGCTCGCAGATAGAAGGAACGCAGGCATCGCTTGCCGAAGTTCTCGAAGCCGAGGAGGCCCAAACAAGCGACGCCCGTGAGGTGACCAACTACGTGAAGGCCATGACTTACGGCATCGAACGCCTGGAAGACCTCCCGATCAGCTTGCGCCTCATGTGCGAAATCCATGCGCGGTTGCTCGCGTCTGGCAGGAGCAGCGAGCGGGTGCCTGGCGAGTTCCGCAAGACGCAAAACTGGATCGGTGCGCCCGGCTGCACGCTGTCGAATGCGTCCTACATACCTCCTTGCGTCGACGACATGAAGGAGGCGCTGAGCGACCTTGAGCTGTACATCCATGCAGACGGCGGCCTTCCGCCGCTCATCAAGATCGCCCTCATCCACGCCCAGTTCGAGACGATCCACCCCTTCGTCGACGGAAATGGCCGCATGGGCAGGCTGCTGATTACCTTCTGGCTTTACCACCAGGGCATCTTGCGGCAGCCGCTGCTGTACCTCAGCTACTACTTCAAGCGCAACCGCGCGGAGTACTACGATCGCCTGATGACGGTCAGGCTTGAAGGCGGCTGGGAAGGCTGGGTCAAGTTCTTCCTGCGGGGAATCATTGAGATATCCGAGGAGTCGACCGAGTCCGCCAGGAAAATCGACGATCTTCGCGTGCGGGCGAAAGCCGCCATTGACGCCTCGGAGGGGTCGACGGCATCGAATGCGCGGCGCCTGCTCGACCAGCTTTTCGTCACCCCTACGGTTACGCGCGGAAAGGTCGCCGACGCGCTGGGCATTTCTCCGCCGACGGCGAGTGCCCTCATCCGCAGGTTCGAGGAGCAGCTTGGCATCCTCGTTGACGCAACGCCGCATTTGCAGAGGGGAAAGGCATACACATTCAAGGAGTACATGGACATTCTCGAAGTTGGCACCAATTAGAAGAAGGTGCCTATAGGCGCCTGCAAAGGGCTCCGTCGAAGGCTGCGGGATTGCGCCTGCTCAAGGCTTGCGGGGAGACTCGACATGAAGGCTAGCGAAAGAAACCAGTCGCTTTCTTTCGCTAAGAGCCCTAAAGCCTGCGCTAACGAAAATCTTCTTTCCTTAGCGCTTCTAAAATGGCAGACAACGAAAGAAATCAGACAATTTCTTTCGTTAGCAAGCGTCGTTAGCGAGCGTCAAACGCCGAGATAACGGCCTCCTGACCTCCTCTCCACGCATGCGTCGGCTGCGCGCGCGGCGGCGCGCGGCAGGCTACAGTCAGTCCGCACGAGAAACCGAACACTTATGGGAGGTCGCTATGGTCCGCAAAAAGATATGCCTAGCTGGCGGATGTTTCTGGGGGACCGAGGCATACTTGCGAAAGCTGCCCGGCGTTCTGCGCACTCAGGTCGGGTACGCGAACTCGTGCGTCGCCGACCCCGGCTACGAGCTAGTGTGCTCGGGCACGACTGGAGCCGCGGAAGCCGTCATGGTCGAGTACGACGCCGACGTCCTGCCGCTGTCGCTGCTGCTCGACGCTTTTTTCCGCAGCATCGACCCCACCTCCGTCAATTGGCAGGGCAACGACCGAGGCACGCAGTACCGCAGTGGAATCTATTGGGCTGACGGAGCCGACCGCACGGCCATTCGGCGCGCCATCGAGCGGGCGCAGGCGCAGCACGACGCCCCCATCGTCACCGAGGCTGCGCGCCTTGAGAACTTCGCTCCAGCCGAGGACTATCACCAGGATTACCTGCAGAAGAACCCCTCGGGCTACTGTCATGTCAACCTCGCCGATGCCGACCGGTTCGTCGCCGAGCACGTCGACGAGTTCGGAGGGGATCCTGCGGTCGGCGGCGGCGAAGGCCGTGCAGGCGGCCCGGATGCCGGCCACAGGGACCGCAGGGGCGACGGCAGGCAACCCGCCGGCCACGAGGACGCCCAGCGGCTTCACGGCGTCGCACAATGGCAGCGCGACAAGATTGCGAGCGAGCTGGAAAAGCGCGTCTACACGCGTCCTTCCGAGGCCGAGCTTCAGGCCGACCTGACGCCGACGCAGTACGCCGTTACGCAGCAATCCGCCACCGAGCCCGCGTTCTCGCACCCGTACGACCGCGAGTTCGCGCCGGGAGTGTACGTTGACGTCGTCACTGGCGAGCCGCTGTTCCTGTCGAGTGACAAGTTCGACTCGGGATGCGGATGGCCGGCGTTCTCGCGCCCTGTCGCCGATGCCGTTATCGCCGAGCGCGCGGACGGCAGCATCCCGCTCATGCCGCGCACCGAAGTGCGCAGCCGCGTGGGCGACAGCCATCTGGGACACGTCTTCGACGACGGGCCGCGCGAGTTGGGCGGCCTGCGGTACTGCATCAACGGAAGCGCGCTGCGGTTCGTCCCGAAGGATGAGATGCAGAAAGAAGGCTACGGCTGGCTCGTTCCGTACGTGCGCTAGCTTTTGGCGCGGCGCGCGCTGGGCGCGATATTGGGGCGCGGCATACCGAGGCATAGCCGCGGAACGTTACGTCGGGCCGGCCGGCGCGCCTCGGTGTACAGCTTCTGCATCTCCTGGAGGCGAGCTCGGGAAAGCCGCGCACTGCCGGCGCATGCGAGGAAAGGTGGCCGGGAGGGCCGTTGTCCCGGCGCTTGGCGCGCAGGGGCAGCCCCGATGCCACGAAATCGCGTC
>CAJUSL010000078.1:0-80 GCA_910589135.1 uncultured Eggerthellaceae bacterium | reverse complement strand
AATTTTTGTCCACGGGGCGCCTGATTCTTGGCATCGCGTGGCTTAAGTGGCGCCGAAGGCGCGGGATGCCGCGCCGGCCG
>CAJUSL010000077.1:4147-5684 GCA_910589135.1 uncultured Eggerthellaceae bacterium | reverse complement strand
AGCATCCGGCTGTTAACCGGAGGGTTGTAGGTTCGAATCCTACCCGAGGAGCCATGAATACAGAAGGGCCAGGTGAAGTCATCTGGCCCTTTTTATGTGCGCCATCTCCCTTCCGGAGGCGCGGGTCCGTTCGGCGCGAACGGGCCTTGCTCAGCACGACGCAGCGAAGCGTATTCGGGTATGAAAAAGGCGCCCCTCAAGGGCGCCTTGCAAGGTGTCGCGGTGGAGCGATCGGCCGTCTAGCCTTCGGGGTGCTGCTCTTCGCCCTGCGCGGCTGCGGCCTCCTCGGCGGCGTCCTCGGCCTTGTACTTCGCAAGGTCGCCCAGGTCGTCCTCGGAGAAGGCGTCGTGGCCGAGCCTCACCTCGTCGCCCTGCTTGATGAGGCGGCGGTACTCGGACGTGGCGGTGAACAGCACGTCGGACGAGGAGTTGAGCGCCGTCTCGCAGCTGTCCTGGATGACGCCGATGATGAAGCCGATGCCCACGACCTGCATGGCGAGGTCGTTGCTGATGCCGAACAGCGAGCAGGCGAGCGGGATGAGCAGCAGCGACCCGCCGGCGACGCCCGACGCCCCGCAGGCGCTGACGGCGGCCAGCACGGAGAGGATGACGGCGGTGACGGGGTCGACCGCGATGCCGAGCGTGTGGCACGCGCACATGGTCATGACGGTGATGGTCACGGCCGCGCCCGCCATGTTGATGGTGGCGCCCAGCGGGATGGACACCGAGTAGCTGTCCTTGTCGAGCCCCAGCTTGCGGCAGAGCTCCATGTTCACGGGGATGTTGGCCGCCGACGAGCGCGTGAAGAACGCCGTGAGGCCCGAGTCCTTCAGGCAGCGCAGCACCAGCGGGTAGGGGTTGCGCTTCGTGCAGATGAACACCATCAGCGGGTTGGTTCCCAGTGCGATGATGAGCATGCAGCCCACCAGCAGCAGGATGACCTGCCCGTACTCGGTGAAGATCTCGAGGCCGGTCTCGGACACGGAGGTGTAGACGAGTCCCATGATGCCGAACGGGGCCAGGTTGATGATCCAGCGCACGATGGTGGTGATGGCGTTGGACACGGAGGTGAAGACCGCCTTCACGCCCTCGGGCGCCTTGCGCAACGCGATGCCGAGCAGCACGGCCCAGGCGAGGATGCCGATGTAGTTAGCGTCGGCGAGCGCGCCGACCGGGTTCGAGACGATGTTCATGACGAGCGTCTCGAGCACCTCCCCGATGCCGGAGGGCGACGACTGCGCCTCGGGCGAGGGGATGAGCGTGAGCTGGATGGGGAAGAGGAACGACCCGATGACGGCGACGACGGCCGCCACGAAGGTGCCGATCACGTACAGCACGATGACGGTCTTCATGCCCTTGGCCGCCTTCGCGTTCTCAAGCGCGCTGATGACCAGGAAGAAGACCAGGATGGGCGCGACCGCCTTCAGGGCGTTCACGAAGATGGACCCGAGCAGCGCGACGACGCTGCCGGCGACCGCGAGGCCTCCCTCGCTTCCCGCCGGAATGAGCAGGGCCAGCACCACGCCGACCGCCAGGC
>CAJUSL010000077.1:0-4137 GCA_910589135.1 uncultured Eggerthellaceae bacterium | reverse complement strand
GCCGACGAGGATCCGCTTGATGAGACTGATTTCGGTGTACTTGCGCAATACCTTCGGCGTAGCCATTCTGAGACATCCCCTTATGCGTTGTGTGTGGTGCGGGCGAAAGGATTTGAACCTTCACAGGTTTCCCCACCAGAACCTAAATCTGGCGCGTCTGCCAATTCCGCCACGCCCGCACATGACGAATATCCTCGCCTCGCGGGCGAAAGACGGCCATTATGATACCATACTGCACCATCCGAAACCGCCCGTCCCGAGAAGAGGAAACCCGCGTGGAAGCCAAAATCGAGAAGCTTGAGAACAACAAGACGAAGGTCGTCGTGACCGTCCCTGCGAAGGTGGTCGACGACAAGATCGGCCGCGTGTACCGCGAGCTCGCCGGCAAGTACAACTTCCCCGGCTTCCGCAAGGGCAAGGCCCCCCGTGCCGTCATCGACAACGCCATCGGCAAGGAGGCCGTGCTCGCCCAGGCCACCGAAGACGTCGTGAACGACGCCTATCCCGCCGTCGTCGAGGAGCAGCGCCTGTTCCCGGTCGGCTCGCCCGACTTCGGCGACCCCGACCCCGTGGCCGCGGGCGCCGACTTCACCTTCGAGTTCACGGTGGGCGCCAAGCCCGAGGTCGAGCTCGACAGCTACGACGCGGTCGAGATCGAGCTGCCCATGAAGGAGGCCACCGAGGCCGAGGTCGCCGACCAGATCGAGTCCCTGACTCGCCACTTCGAGACCTACGAGAACGCCCCGGCCGACGTCGCGCTGTCCGCCGACAACTACGCCGACGTCGAGATGAAGGCGACCAAGGCGGAAGACGGCAGCGAGGTGTCCTCGCTCACCGCCGAGTCGCGCTTCTTCGTCCCCGCGGGAGGCCTGTTCTCCGCCGCCTTCGACGAGCAGCTGATGGGAATGAAGAAGGGCGAGCGGAAGTCCTTCGAGCTCGACATCCCCGAGGACGAGTCGTCCGTGCTGCTCTCCGACCTCGCGGGCCAGAAGGTGGCCTTCGACGTGACGGTCGCGGTCGTCAAGACCAAGGAGACCCCCGAGCTCACCGACGAGCTCGTCAAGGAGAAGCTCGGCTACGACAGCGTCGCCGACCTGCGCAAGGAGGTCTCCGACAGCATCACCGAGCAGAAGTCGTCAATGATCCCGCGCCTCAAGGAGAGCGCGTGCGCCACCAAGCTGATCGAGCGCGTCTCGTGCGAGGTTCCCGAGGACATGGCCGAGGAGGCCGAGTCCGAGCTTTTGCAGGACTTCTTCGCGCAGCTGCAGCAGCAGGGCCTCAGCTTCGACTCCTACCTGGCCGCGCGCGGCATCGACAGCAACCAGTTCAAGGAGGACATCAAGCTGCAGGCCGCCGACGAGGCCAAGCAGCAGCTGGCCCTCGACGCCTGGGCGCGCAAGTTCGGCATCGACGTCGCCGACGAGGAGGTCACGCTCGAGTTCGAGCGCGCTGGCGTGGAGAACCCGGCCAAGACCGAGGCCGAGTGGCGCAAGAGCGGCCGCCTCTTCCTCATCCGGGAGGGCATCCAGCGCCGCAAGGCCATGGAGGACGTCATGGAGAAAGCCAAGGTCACGGAGGTGGACTTCGCGGCCCGCAGCAAAGATGAAGAATCGAAGTAGCCGACCCTCCGTCCGTTCCCAGCGAATATAATTGCTTTCGAGAAAACCTACGAAAGCGAGAGTGAGAAAACATGAACCTTGAAAGAGCAGACCGAAGCATCGCCAGGCCGCAGGGCGCGCTGATTCCCTACGTCATCGAGCAGTCGCCGCGCGGCGAGCGCAGCTACGACATCTATTCCAGGCTGCTGAACGACCGCATCGTCTTTTTGGGCGAGCAGATCGACGACAACGTGGCCAACTCGGTGGTGGCGCAGCTTCTGCACCTCGAGGCCACCGACCCCGAGAAGGACATCTCCCTGTACATCAACTCGCCGGGCGGCTCGGTCACGGCGGGCCTTGGCATCCTCGACACGATGAACTTCATCAAGTGCGACGTGTCCACCATCTGCATCGGCGAGTGCGCGTCCATGGCGGCGGTGCTGCTGTCCAGCGGCGCGAAGGGCAAGCGCTTCTGCCTGCCCAACTCCATGGTGCTCATCCACCAGCCGCTCGGCGGCGCCCAGGGCCAGCAGACCGAGATCGCCATCGTCGCCGACTTCATGCTGAAGACGCGCAAGCGCCTGAACCGCATCCTGTCCGAGAACACGGGCCAGGACATCGAGAAGATTCAGCTGGACACCGAGCGCGACAACTACATGACGGCCGAGGAGGCCAAGGAGTACGGCCTGGTTGACCAGATCATCGCGCACCACGGGGAGTAGGAGGCGTCGTGCCGCCTGTGCGGCCGCGTGAAACGGATCGAACCTGCATGCGTCGGACGTTGTTTCCGGCGCATGCTTCTATAACGAGCACGAAAGGGACACGGCGCCGTCTGCGCCCAGGCGGCCAGAGACCGAAGGCAACGAGATGAGCAACGACAACACATACGTCGACGGAAGCGAGATCGCGTGCGCTTTCTGCGGAAAGCCCAGCGACCAGGCCATGTCGATGATCGAGGGTCCGAACGGCATCTACATCTGCGACGAGTGCATCGCCGTCTGCGCCGACGCCATGATGCAGGACGTCGTCATGCACCACGGCGTCGCGTCCCCGCCCTACGAGGACGCAGGCAGCGCCCCGGCGTCCGCCCGCGACGCGTTCGCGTCCATGGGCAAGCACGGGCGCCCCGGGCGCGCGCCCGACGCGGCGGCCGCGGCCGAAGGCGCGTCTGCGCCCGAGGACCTGGAGGCGGCACGGCAGGAGGTGCTCGCCTCGCTTCCCACCCCGCACAGGATCTACGAGAACCTGTCGCAGCACGTCGTGGGGCAGGAGGCCGCCAAGCGCGCGCTTTCCGTGGCCGTCTACAACCACTACAAGCGCATCATGCTCGAGCCCACCGCCGACGAGGACGGCGTCGAGGTGGACAAGTCGAACATCATGCTGCTGGGACCCACCGGCTCGGGCAAGACGCTGCTCGCGCAGACGCTCGCCCGCACGCTGCAGGTGCCCTTCGCCATCGCCGACGCCACCACGCTGACCGAGGCGGGCTACGTCGGTGAGGACGTCGAGAACATCCTGCTGAAGCTGGTGACGGCGGCCGACTTCGACATCGGGCGGGCGCAGATCGGCATCATCTACATCGACGAGATCGACAAGATCGCGCGCAAGGCCGAGAACCTCTCCATCACGCGCGACGTCTCGGGCGAGGGCGTGCAGCAGTCGCTCCTCAAGATCGTGGAGGGCTGCGACGCGTCCATTCCTCCGCAGGGGGGCCGCAAGCACCCCGAGCAGGAGCTGCTGCACCTGGATACCACCAACATCCTGTTCATCCTCGGCGGCGCCTTCGTGGGACTCGCCGACATCATCGGGCAGCGCGTGGGGAAGAGCGGCCTGGGCTTCGCGTCTGAGCTTCCCGAGTCGAAGAAGCAGGCCGAGGCCGAGCTTCTGGCGCAGGTGCTTCCCGAGGACCTCAACAAGTACGGCATGATTCCCGAGTTCGTGGGCCGCATCCCCGTCATCACGTCGCTCGACGAGCTGAGCGAGGACGACCTCATGCGCATCCTCACCGAGCCGAAGAACGCGCTCGTCAAGCAGTACGTGAAGATGTTCGAGCTCGAGGACAGCGAGCTGGTGGTGGAGAAGGACGCGCTGCGGGCGATCGCCCACGAGGCGACCGAGCGGGGCACCGGCGCCCGCGGGCTGCGCGCCATCTGCGAGCGCGCGCTGATGGGGGTCATGTACGACCTTCCCGAGCACAAGGGCTCCACCCGCGTGGTGCTGCGCGCCACCGACATCACGGGCGAGACGTTCCCCGAGATCCAGGACGTTCGAGGCAGGCTGGAAAAGACCGCGTAGAGGAGACGGCAGATGGCGGAAGGCAAGACCAAGGAAAGCTACAGCGAGTGGGAAAGGCCCCTCTTCGAGGCATGGATGGACGGCGGGTACTTCTCGCGCACCCCGGGCTTCGGCGAGCACGCCGCCCAGCCCTACACCATCGTTATCCCGCCGCCGAACGTCACCGGCGTGCTGCACATGGGGCACGCCCTCAACGACACCATCCAGGACGCCTGCATCCGCCGCGCGCGCATGCAGGGCTACC
>CAJUSL010000076.1:3998-5697 GCA_910589135.1 uncultured Eggerthellaceae bacterium | reverse complement strand
ACCCTCCGGTTAACAGCCGGATGCTCTGCCGTTGAGCTACCGAGGAATATCGGCGCGCTTTTGCGCAGCGAATAAGTATTATAGCCAAACCACGTCGCGGCGCAAGGGGTTAATTCCTAATCCTCCAGATAGTCCTTCAGCTTGCTGGAACGCGAAGGATGGCGCAGCTTCGCAAGCGTCTTGCTCTCGATCTGGCGGATACGCTCGCGCGTGACGCCGAACTCGCGGCCCACTTCCTCGAGCGTGCGCGGGTGGCCGTCCTCGAGCCCGAAACGCAGGCTGATGACCTTGCGCTCACGCTCGGCCAGCCCGTCGAGCACCTTGCCCAGCTGCTCCTGCAGCATGCTGAAGGATGCGGCGTCGGGCGGCACCACGGCGGCCTCGTCCTCGATGAAGTCGCCCAGCTGGGAGTCCTCCTCCTCGCCGATGGGCGTCTCCAAAGACACCGGCTCCTGCGAAATCTTCTGGATCTCGCGCACGCGCTCGGCGGGGAGGTCCATCTCGGCGCCGATTTCCTCGGGCGAGGGCTCGCGGCCCAGCTTCTGCAGCAGCTGGCGCTGGATGCGCACGAGCTTGTTGATGGTCTCGACCATGTGCACCGGGATGCGGATGGTGCGGGCCTGGTCGGCGATGGCGCGGGTGATGGCCTGGCGAATCCACCAGGTGGCGTACGTGGAGAACTTGAAGCCCTTCGTGTACTCGAACTTCTCGACCGCGCGGATAAGGCCGAGGTTGCCCTCCTGGATGAGGTCGAGGAAGAGCATGCCGCGGCCCACGTAGCGCTTCGCGATGGACACGACAAGGCGCAGGTTCGCCTCGATGAGCGCCTGCTTGGCATCGATGCCCACCTGCTCGACGCGCGAGAGGCGCCTCTTGTCGCGGCGCGACAGCTCGATGCCCTCCTCGTAGGCGCGGTCGAGCTCTTCGGTGGCCTTCACGCCGGCCTCGATCTTCATCGCCAGGTCGACCTCTTCGGCGGCACTGAGCAGCGGAACCTTGCCGATTTCCTTGAGGTACATGCGCACCGGGTCGCCGGTAAGCATGGTGACGCTGTTGTCGGTTGAGCGTCGGCGCGACTTCGCCTTGCTGCGGGAGGACTTCACCTTGGGAAGGTTGACCTCGGACGACGCCTTGAGCTCCTCCTCGGGAATGCCGTCCAGCACCTCCTCGGGGTCGTCGGAGATGTCCTCGACGGCCTCGTCGGCGCCGTCGGCCTTCATGTCCCCGTCGCCGGGCACGTCGATGTCGGCCGTCTCGATGTCTTCCGTGGGCTCGTCGTCCTCGGCCAGAATGTCGTCGACCACCTCGAGCGCGTCGTCGGCCTTCTTCGCCTTGGAGGTCGCCTTCGGCTTCGCGGCCGCCTTCTTGGCCGCAGGCTTCGCGGGCGCCTTGGGCGTGCTCGCCTTCTTGGCGGCAGGCTTCTTCGCCGCCGTCTTCGCGGGCGCCTTGGCCTTCGCCGCAGCGCTGGCCGCGGGATCGGCCTTGGCGGACGCCTTCGGCTTGGCGGCCTTCGCGGCAGGCTTCTTGGCGGCAGCCTTCTTCTCCGCAGGCTTAGCCTCGGCCTTGGCCGGCGCCGCCTTCTTCGTCGTCTTCGGTTTTGTGGTGGATTTCGTGCCCTTTTGTGCCGGTGTGGCCGTCTTGCTCGCCGTCTTCTTCGTCTCTGTTCCTGCCTTCGTAGCTCTTGCCACCAGCAATCCTT
>CAJUSL010000076.1:0-3988 GCA_910589135.1 uncultured Eggerthellaceae bacterium | reverse complement strand
ATCCTTTCAACGCCTTCATTTGGGCATAGCTTCGCCATAATAGACGCAAACATGCGAACTTGCAGGATACAACAATTCGCCGGGGTTGGCAAACCTTTCGGACGGCCCTACAGCAAGTCGAGCGGGTCGACGTCGATCGCGACGTTGACGCCCTTGGCCGCCTTGATGCACGCGTACGCGTCGCGCAGGAATGCCGAGAGGTCCTTGCCCAGCGGGCACTTGACCAGGAAGTGCCAGCGGAAGTCGTCGCGCATCTTCCCGAACACGCACGGGCCGGCCGGAAGCACCTCCCAGGCGTCCTGCGCGTTGCGGTCGGCCAGCGCGCGCACCTCCGCCTGGAAACGCGTCGCCTGCGATGACACCTCCTCCTCGCTGCGCCCCCACACGACGACGTTGGCCATGCGCACGAACGGCGGGTACCTGAGCACCTTGCGCTTCGGCAGCTCCACGCGCAGAAACGCATCGCGGTCGTAGGCCGCGGCCGCCTGGATGGCAGGCTCGTCCGCCTCGTAGGTCTGCACCAGCACGCGCCCGGGAATCGCCCCCCTGCCCGCACGGCCGGCCACCTGTTCGATCAGGTCGAACGTGCGCTCGGACGCGCGGAAGTCCGGCAGGTGCAGCTGCGTGTCGGCATTCACCACTCCCACCAGCGTCACGTCGTCGAAGTCGAGGCCCTTCGCGATCATCTGCGTGCCCAGAAGAACGGCTCGCGGATGCGCCGCGAAGCTGTCGAGCAGCCTTCGGTGCGCCCCCTTGCCCCTGGTCGTGTCCGCGTCCATGCGCACGATAGGGACCGGGCCGTGCGCGTCGGACGACGCGTGCGCGCGCCGGGCGTCCTCGTCGGGAAACTGCGGCATCTCGCCGAACTCGGCGTCGAGCAGCGCCCTCAGCTCGTCCTCCACGCGCTGCGTCCCCACGCCGAACCTCTTCAGGTAGGGGCTTCCGCATTCGGGGCACGTCGCCGGGACGGGAACCGTCCTTCCGCAGTGATGGCACGCGAGATGGTTGCCCCTGGCGTGGTAGGTGAGCGTGGTCGAGCAGGACGCGCACTTGGGCACGAAGCCGCAGTCGCGGCACAGCAGGAACTTCGCGAACCCGCGCTGGTTGAGCAGCAGCACCACCTTGCGCCCCTGGGAAAGCTCCTCCACCATGGCGGAGCGCAGGCGCGCCGAGAACATCTCGCGCGAGCCGCCGCGGAACTCGAGCGCCATGTCCACGACTTCGACCTGTGGCATGGGGCGCCCGTTCGCGCGCTCCGGCATGCTCACGGAGCGCCAGTTGTCCAAGGTGTTGACCCGGTGCAGCGCTTCGAGCGACGGGGTGGCCGACCCAAGCACCAGCGTGCCGCCGCAGCGCGCTGCCATCCACGCCGCCACGTCGCGCGACACGTAGCGCGGGGCGCTCTCCTGCTTGTAGGTGCTCTCGTGCTCCTCGTCGATGACGATGAGCCCCAGCTTCTGCACGGGGGCGAACAGGGCGCTGCGCGCGCCCACGACGACGCGCGAGCGCCCCGCGCGGATGAGGTCCCACTGGTCGTAGCGCTCTCCTGCGCCCATGCGCGAGTGCAGCACGGCGACGACGTCCCCGAAGCGCCCGCGGAAGCGCGCCACGGTCTGCGGAGTGAGCGCGATCTCGGGGACGAGCACGATGGCCGACCTGCCCTCGTCCAGCACGCGTTCGATCGCGCGCAGGTACACCTCGGTCTTGCCCGAGCCCGTCACGCCGTCGACCAGCACCACCTGCCCGTTTTCGAGCGCCGACGCCTCCGCGATGGCGGCAAGCGCCTGCCGCTGCCCCGAAGTGAGGTCGGCCGGCCGCGAACCGTGCCTGGCATCGGGTGCAGCAGGTGCCGCGGACGTCATGCCGGCAGGCGCCCCTTCCTCGGAATCGACGCGCATCCTGCGTCGCCTCTCCACGCGCACGACGCCCTTCTTCTCGAGGGCCGAGATGGCGCCGCCTGCGTCGCCGTAGAGCATGGAGAGCTCGGACGCCTTGATGTCGCCCTGCCGCACCGCCTCGATGACGGCGATCTGCTTGCTGGCGTTGGCGCGGGGTGCGAACGAGTCGATCCGGGGGCCGGCGACGACCCAGCGGTCGTCCACCTGGTCCACCTGCGCGCCCTGCAGCGTCCAGCCGCCCTTCGCGCCCTTCGACATGCGGGGCACCGAGCCGGGTGGCGCGAACAGGCGCACGCACGTGGACAGCGGCGCGACGTAGCGCCTCGACAAAAACCGCGCGCAGTCGGCGCCGAACTCGTCGAAGTAGGACTTCGAAAGCAGCGCCGTCACCGGCTTCAGCCCGGAGGCCTCCTCCCCCTCGAAGACCTTCGCCACGAAGCCGACGGCGCGCCTCCCCCCGAACGGCACCTCGACGACGCAGCCCACCCGCACGCCGGCAAGCCCGTCCGACGCAGGAAGGGCGTACGTGTAGGAATCGTCCAGCGACTTCGCCGGGATGTCTATGACGACTTCTGCGAGACGCAAAGGACGCCTAGGCGCAGGCCGCCTTGAGGCGGTCGGCCATGTCGGTCTTCTCCCAGGTGAACTCGGGAAGCTCGCGTCCGAAGTGGCCGTAGGCGGCCGTCTTGCGATAGATCGGGCGCCGCAGGTCGAGCTGGTCGATGATGGCCCCGGGACGCAGGTCGAACACCTCGTCCACGGCCCGCTCGATGTCGGAGACGGGCACGTGGTTGGTGCCGAAGGTCTCCACCATGACCGACACGGGCTTGGAGACGCCGATGGCGTAGGCGATCTGCACCTCGCATCGGTCGGCAAGGCCTGCCGCCACCACGTTCTTGGCAACCCATCGCGCCGCATAAGCGGCCGAGCGGTCGACCTTCGTCGGGTCCTTGCCCGAGAACGCGCCGCCGCCATGGCGCCCCATGCCGCCGTAGGTGTCCACGATGATCTTGCGGCCGGTGAGCCCCGCGTCGCCCATGGGGCCGCCGATGACGAAGCGCCCCGTCGGGTTCACGTAGATCTCGGCGTCGTGGGAAAGCTCAACTCCCTCCCCTTCGAGCACGGGTCGGATGACGTTCTCGACGATGGCCTCGCGCAGCGTGTCGATGTCGATGTCCTCCGAGTGCTGGGTGGACACGACCACCTTCTCAACCGCTACGGGCACGTCGTCCACGTAGCGCACGCTCACCTGCGTCTTGCCGTCCGGCCGCAGGAAGTCGAGCGTGCCGTTCTTGCGCACCTCGGTGAGGCGCTCGGCCATGCGGTGCGCCAGGTAGATGGGCAAGGGCATGAGCGTGGGCGTCTCGTTCACGGCGTACCCGAACATCATGCCCTGGTCGCCCGCACCCACCGCGTCGAACGCGTCGGAGCCGGCCTCGCCGTGCTGCGCCTCGAAGGACTGGTCGACGCCCTGGGCGATGTCGGGAGACTGCCCGTGGATGGAGTTCATAACGCCGCAGGTGCTGGCGTCGAAGCCGAACTTGGCGCGGTTGTAGCCGATGTCGTCGACCACGTCGCGCACGATTGCGGGCACGTCGACGTAGGCCTGCGTGCGGATCTCGCCGGTGACCATCACCGTACCGGTGGTGACCAGCGTCTCGCAGGCGCAGCGCACCTCGTCCACGTCGGCAGGAGAGCCGGCGGGCGAGACGTAGCCTTCCTTCTGAAGCGCCGCCTCCTTGGCGAATATGGCGTCGAGGATGGCGTCCGATATCTGGTCGCACATCTTGTCGGGATGCCCCTCGGTGACCGATTCGGACGTGAAAAGGTACGATTTCGTCTCGCTCATTGCTGCCTCCTTCATCGATAATGGCGGGACCACCTTGGCTGTATGCTGCCAGGTTGGTGCCGGGATCGACGAGCCAATTCTCTCCCCCGACTCTTGATAAATGGCGGCCTAGACAAGACCGGTCGTGCATACGACGGTCAATTATATACAAACAAGATGAAATAGCATGACGGAGGCGTTCGCTCTCGGCGCATGGAGGCAAGAAAGTGCGGCGTTTGTTGCTCGATGCCAAAAATCCGAG
>CAJUSL010000075.1 GCA_910589135.1 uncultured Eggerthellaceae bacterium | reverse complement strand
GTGATCGCGCCGGCCTTCGGGACCTCGGGCGAGCTTGCGGATTGGGGGTCGTACAGCGACCTTTCTGCTCCGTGGGCCGTCGGCTGGGCCGGTGTCTTCAAGCACGTGGAGGTGCGGGGTCATGTGAAGGCGCAGACGTGCTACCGCATGTTCTGCAGCACTTCCATGGAGACCGCTGACCTTTCTGGACTGGACACCGCAGGCGTGAGCAGCATGGCGCAGATGTTCTACAACTGCTCCAATCTGAAGAACCTCGACTTGTCTGGTTTTAACACGTCCTCGGTGACCGTGATGTCGGACATGTTCAATTCGTGCTATGCGCTGCAGTCGGTTAACCTGTCTGGCTTTAAGACGCCTGCGGTCGTTGATGTGAGTTCAATGTTCCGCAGCTGCAACAACTTGACCGGCGTTGACCTGTCGACGTTCGACCTGTCGTCTGTCGCCACCATGAGCTCAATGTTCTACGACTGCTCGTCGCTGGAGTCGCTTGACCTTTCCATGCTGAGTACTCCCAAGCTGACCAACATGACCAGCATGTTCTACCACTGCAGCAGTCTTGCCGACATCAAGCTGCCGCAGAATTTCCCCACGAGGACGGCGGTTATCCAAGGGGCATTCATCGGATGCCTGTGGCAGCCCTACGACTTCCCGCGTCCCGAGGGTTCGAGCGCGTATGGGTCGTGCTGGTGGCAGATCGTGGACGGCACGCTCACCATTGCGCCGCTGTCCGGCGCCTACGGCGAGCTTGCCGATTGGGGCCGAGGCACTCCTCCGTGGCACCCACAGAGCCATAGCATCCAGAAGGTGGAAGTGCTGGGCATGGTGAAGGCCATGACGTGCCACAAGATGTTCGCCAATTGCTCGGGCCTGGTTTCGGCCGACCTGGCGGGGTTGGCGACCACGGGCGTGAGCAGCATGCAGGGCATGTTCGAGTACTGCCCCAAGCTGGATTCGATCGACCTGTCCGGATTCGACACCAGTTCCGTGTCGAGCATGCTGGATGTGTTCTACGGCTGCACGGCGCTGCGCGGCGTGAACCTGGCCGGGTTCAACACCACTGCCGTGGTGACCATGCAGAATATGTTCTACGGGTGCCAGTCGCTTGCGTCGGTCGATCTGTCCAGCTTCAACACCTCGGCGGTGCTCAATATGAACAGCATGTTCTACGACTGCAAGAGCTTGCAGGGCGTGAACCTGTCCAGCTTCAACACGACCTACGTCAGGGATATGGCCAATATGTTCTACGGCTGCACGGCGCTGGGCGGCCTTGACATCAGCAACTTCAGCATCGGCATGAACACGAACCTGTCGGGGATGTTCTACCACTGTGGAAGCCTTGCCAACATCGCCCTGTCGGTTTCCAACGACGTGATGAGGAAGGCCGTGGAGCAGGGTGCGTTCTTCGGGTGCTTGTGGCAGCCGTACGAGTACGCGCGGCCCGAGGGGTCTGCGATGAGCGACACGTGCTGGTGGCACGTGGATGCGCAGGGCACGTTGACCATAGCGCCGGCGTTCGGGAAGTTCGGCGACCTGGCCGACTGGGGCACGGGCACGCCGCCATGGTATGGAAGCCGCGCCAGCATCAAGAGCGTCGTCGTGAAGGGCTACGTGAAGGCGCGTACGGCCACGTGCATGTTCGGGGAATGCTCGCAGCTGACCTCTGTGAGCCTGACTGGCTTGAACATCACGGAGGCGGCCAGCCTGGCCTATATGTTCCAGGGCTGCTCGGCGCTTGGGCAGCTGGACATGAGCGGGCTGAAAGCGGCTTCGGCCACGAACATGACGAGCATGTTCGCCGGCTGCACGGCACTCGCAGATTTGCAGCTTCCTGCGCGGTTCGACGTGGAGGCGGCCATTGGTCAGGACGCGTTCAAGGATTGCGGATGGAAGCCGCCGCGTTCGAGCGACGGCGAAGAGCCCGCAGCGGACACGCAGGCGGCGTCGGTGCAGGAGGACGCGCCGGACGGCGGGGAGGAGGCTCCCAGCGCGTCTGCGCCTTTGGCTGAAGAGGAGGCGGACGAGTCCTCCGAGGCTGTCGATCTGGGCGACGCCGAGACGCCGCTGGCGTCGGGCGCGCAGGCCGAGGACGAGTCGAAGGACGCGGAAGAGGCCCCGCTTGCTCTTTCGTGGGCGTTGGCTGCCGCCTTGCTTGCCGTCGCGGCGCTGCTGGTCGTGCTGGCTGCGAGGCTGCACGGGTCGGGGCAAGACTCCCGGCGCGGCGAGTGACGGCCTTGGCGGCCCACCAGTGGCTTCATGTGGCACCAAATGCGCGCAAACGTCGCATGCCTTTGGAAGCTCCTGGCTTTGCCGACCCGCGCTTCGGGGGTTTTCCTTGCAGCGCGTTGCGAGGTGGGATAGAATAGACAGGCTTTAGCAATTCGTTCCGCTTAAGACAGCAGGCACCGCAAGGTTTAATCGCAGGAAGCTGCGGCCCGCCGAGGTGGTTGGCTATTTGAATACGTCGACCCCTGCCGTCTTGTGCGCGGTGGGGGTCGTTCCTTTTCAAGCAGCGGCCTCAAGCCCAAGTGGCGGAACCCGACGCTTGAAAAGGAGGTGTACCAATGCCCAATGCTGAAAACGTGGAGATGCTTGCAAACATCAAGTCGGACATCGAGAACGCCGGCGCGATGTGGGTCGTGGACTACCGCGGCCTGACGGTGAAGCAGATTCAGGAGCTCCGTCGCGCGATTCGCGAGGCCGACGCTTCCATGAAGGTCTACAAGAACACCATCATGCATCTCGCTCTCAAGGAGACCGACAGCCCCGACATGGACGCGGTGCTGGCGGGCCCCTCTGCGTTCGTCTTCACCGGCGAGGACCCGGTGGCATCTGCCAAGGTGCTGCGCGACTTCGCGAAGGAGAACGAGAGCCTTGAGATCAAGGGCGGCATGATGGACGGCGCATTTCTCGACGTCGCCCAGGTGCAGGCTGTTGCATCGCTGCCTTCCCGCGAAGAGCTCATCGCGAAGCTGCTCGGCACCATTTCGAACCCGCTGGTCAAGACCGTGCGCGTTCTCAATGGCCCGATGGAGGCGTTCGCGCGCGTGCTCGGCGCAATCGAGAGCCAGAAGGAAGCCGCGTAGCGGCCTGAGTTCGTTTGAAACCAAAGGCGGCCATGCGGCCGCATGACAGAAAGGTATGTACCATGGCTGTGACCAAGGATGAAATCATTGAGGCACTTAAGGAAATGCCCGCGCTCGAGCTCTCCGAGCTCGTGAAGGAGCTCGAGGACGTCTTCGGCGTGAGCGCCGCTGCTCCTGTGGCCGTTGCTGCTGCTCCTGCTGCTGGCGGCGACGCTGCTGCCGGCGCTGCCGACAAGACCGACTTCGACGTCGTGCTCGAGGGCTTCGGCGACAACAAGATCGCCGTCATCAAGGTGGTCCGCGAGATCACCGGCCTGGGCCTGAAGGAGGCCAAGGAGGCCGTCGAGGGCGTGCCGACTCCCGTCGCCGAGGGCGTCAACCAGGAGAAGGCCGACGAGATCAAGGCCAAGCTCGAGGAAGCCGGCGCTGCTGTCACCGTCAAGTAGCATTGCTTTCACAGCGCATTCGAGGGGCGGCCTGCGGGTCGCCCCTTTTTTTTACGCTGCGGGTCAGGGGGCGTTCGCTGGTGCGCTTGCATCGTGGCGGTACAATGAGGGCATGAGCGAAATGGGTTGCAGCTATGACGAGCGGAACAGCCGCACGGCGAGGATGATAGGCGCCGACGGCCTTGCCAGGCTTGCGCGGTCGCGCGTGGCGGTGTTCGGGCTGGGAGGCGTGGGGTCTGCATGCGCGGAATCGCTGGTGCGCGGCGGCGTCGGCGGTTTTCTGTTCGTCGACAAGGACGACGTGGAGCCAAGCAACCTGAACCGCCAGGCCGTTGCGTTCCTCAGCACCATGGGGCGCCCCAAGGCCGAAGTGATGCGGGCCATGGCGCGCGATATCAACCCCGACGTGCAGGTAGACGCGCTGCGGGAGTTCGTGAATGCCGGCAATATCGACGAGCTGCTCGGTTCCTTCCCCAAGCCCGACTTCATCGTGGACGCGTTCGACACGCTGTCGGTGAAAGCCGAGCTCATGCAGTATGCCGCGCGCAACGGTATCAGAATCGTCTCGGCCATGGGCGGCGCGAACAAGACCGACCCGACGATGCTTCGATTCGCCGATTTGGCGGACACGAGCATTTGCCCGCTGTGCCGCGAGATGCGCAAGATTGCGCGCGACCGGGGCATCGAGGGCGTCACCGTGCTGTACTCGCCCGAGGCGCCGATGAAGGTGGCCGCAAAGGAAGGCGCCGAGCGGCATGAGAAGACCGAGCTCGGCACCTTGTCCTTCTTCCCGCCGACCATGGGTCTGATGATCGCCGGGTATGTCATCCGGGAGCTGCTGGATTTATAGCTCCCTTGCCCTCGGTTTCCGCTATTCCTTTCCGAGAATCTTCAGCGCGTCGTCGCGCAGCTGGCGGCCGGTGAGCGCGCCGGGGTCTTTCTCGATGACCGCGGGATTCAGGTGGTCGAACGTGCAAAGCTCGCGGAACTCGTGCACGTGCTCGGGCAGCGTGACCAGGATCACCGGCTCGGTGTTGTGCAGCAGCAGCTTGTCGTTCAGCGCCTTGTCTACGTAGCGGAAGAACTTCTTCGTCTCCTCCTTGGTGACGTCGTGGCGCGACTTGTGGTCGTGGAACGGCGACATATGGTCCTCCAGGCTGAAGTAGTCAAGCGGCACCTTCCAGCCGTCGTATTCGGGGTAGGTCTCCGTCAGGTAGTGCTTCACGTCGTCGGGGAACTTGACGTAGCGCACGCTGGCCTCGTCGCCTTCCAGCAGCGCGAAGAAGTCGGCGCTGAGCAGCAGCAGCTTGTAATGGGCGGCCTGGTCGCGTTCGTCTTCGGACAGGAGCGCCGCCATGTCGTACTTGTCGCCGACGACCACCTTCGATTCGGGCGTTTCGTCCATGTTGTAGACGAAGCAGTCGTCGTTGTTCACCAGGAAGGCGAGCCCGGCCTTCGCCTCGAGCCAGAGGGGCATGTCCTCATGCTCTTGGATATACCTCAGCTTCTCGACGATGCCCTTGGCCTTGTCCTTGCCCCAGTTCTTTTCGAGGTCTTTGATGGCCTTGTTGGACAGGTTCTTGAACTCTATGCGCTCCCATTCGCCGCGGCGGCCTTCGCGCTCGGCGTGCTGGACGGGAAGGTAGATGGTGACGACGGGCGGCGTCTGCGCTTTGAGCTCGGAGGGATCGAGCTCTTGTCCCTCGTAGATATGCTCTGCCAGCTCGCGGATCTCGGACTTTCTCATGGTGAGCCTCCTTGTTCGGTCGATCTTCCCCAAGGATAGAGCCCGCGACGAGAGCGGCTTTGCGCTGGTGCGCTTTGTTTATCTAAGGTTGCTGAAAGGTTGCATTGAGAGGCGCGGGGGCAACGGCTGGCAAGACGCTCGAAGGCACGCAGGGTCGCCGTCCATGACGCGAAGACGGCCGGCGGGCTCGAGGCCTGCCTCCATGGTCCGCATCCGTCTTGACGAAAGGGCGTCAGCGAGAACGCCAACGGACTGATTGGACGGCCTTTTCCTGGGCCCGGATTCTTGGCATCGCGCAACAAACGTGCGTCGCCCCCGATGTGCCGAGAGCGAACGCCTCCCGTCATGCTAGCTAGTGCTTGACGTGCATGGCGCGCATGGCGTTCAGGATGGCGAGCACGGCGACGCCCACGTCGGCGAACACGGCCATCCACATGTTCGCGATGCCGAAGGCGGCAAGCGCGAGCACGGCGAACTTCACGCCCAGGGCGAACACGATGTTTTGGCGCACGATGCGCATGGTGCGCTTGGCGAGGCGGATGGCCTGGGCCACGCGGGTGGGATGGTCGTCCATGAGAACCACGTCGGCGGCCTCGATGGCGGCATCGGACCCCATGGCGCCCATGGCGATGCCGATGTCGGCGCGGGTGAGCACCGGCGCGT
>CAJUSL010000074.1 GCA_910589135.1 uncultured Eggerthellaceae bacterium | reverse complement strand
CGTTGTGCGCGGCCGGAACGGGCGCGTTCCTGTCCAGCCAGGCGCACCGGCTGGGCGTGGAGGTGGAGGAGTTCGGCGAGATCGCGCTCACGTCCAAGAAGCCCGCCAACATCGCGGCGCGCTGCACCGTGTTCGCGGAGTCGGACCTGGTGCACAAGATCCAGGTGGGCTACCCGCGCGAGGACATCATCGCGGGGCTGTGCCATGCCGTGGCGTCCAACTACGTCAACAACGTGGGCAAGGGGAAGAAGATCGTCGCGCCCGTGGTGTTCCAGGGCGGCGTGTCGAAGAACAGCGGCGTGGTCGACGCGTTTCGGAAGCTGCTGGGCATGGACGTGCTGGTCGACGAGGACGGCCATCTGATGGGCGCGTACGGGGCGGCGCTTCTCGCTGCCGACGCGGGGCCGCAGGCGGCGTCGGTCGGCCCGTTCGCGAGCGGCGCGCTGGACATGGACGCGGTGCTCGAGTTCGAGTTCGTCACGCGCGAGGTGGAATGCGGAAAGTGCGCCAACCACTGCGAGGTCATCTGCGTGCATCGCGACGGCGAGCTGATCGACGCGTGGGGCAACAAGTGCGAGCGCGGCGAGATGCGCCCGGCCGCCAGGCGGCGCCGACCTGCCGCGACGGCGTAGTCCCCGCTTTCCGCCAGCGAATATATAATGGAGACAATCATGGCTTGCGCGTTCGCGGCAGAGTGCCCGACGCGCCGATTCCGTAAGGGGATGTATCGATGGCAGACATAACCGAAGTCGATTTCATATGGAAAAACGGCGAACTCGTGCCTTGGGCCGACGCCCAGACGCACGTGCTTTCGCACTCGCTGCACTACGGTTCGGGCGTGTTCGAGGGCATTCGCTGCTACAAGGATCCCGACTCCGACAAGAGCTTCGTCTTCCGCCTGGAAGACCACATGCTGCGCCTGCACCGCTCGGCCAAGATCGCGGCCATCGAGATGCCGTACTCCGTCGAGGAGCTTTGCCAGGCGACGCTTGACGTCATCCGCGCCAACAAGCTTCCTTCGTGCTACATCCGCCCGCTGGTCTATCGTGGCTACGGCGTCATGGGGGTCGACCCCACGGGCGCTCCCACCGACGTGGTCATCGCATGCTGGCCGTGGGACGCCTACCTGGGCCCCGACGCGCTGGAGAACGGCATCAAGGTGGGCATCTCGTCGTGGCGCCAGCGCTCCATCAACGCCATTCCGCCTGCCGTGAAGGCCACCGCCGCCTACTTCAACTCGCTGATGGCGAAGCTGGAGGCCAAGGCGCACGGCTACGGCGAGGCCATCATGCTCAACGAGGCGGGCCTGGTGTGCGAGGGCACGGGCGAGAACCTGTTCGTCGTGCGCGACGAGGTGCTGTCCACGCCGCCGCTGTCCGACGGGGTGCTCGAGGGCATCACGCGCGACAGCGTCATCGC
The DNA here is from genome assembly GCA_910589135.1 of uncultured Eggerthellaceae bacterium. GTDB lineage: Bacteria > Actinomycetota > Coriobacteriia > Coriobacteriales > Eggerthellaceae > MGBC163016. The sequence goes on along the minus strand of CAJUSL010000074.1, from coordinate 5,124 downwards.
GCTTGCCGACGACATGGACATCCCCGTGCTGGAGGAGAGCCTGACGCGCAGCGACCTGTACGTTGCCGACGAGGTGTTCATGACGGGCTCTGCGGCCGAGCTCACGCCCATCGGCGAAGTCGACGACCGCCCGATCGGCAAGCCGGGCCCCATCACGAAGCGCCTGCAGGACAAGTTCTTCGAGGTGTGCTACGGACACGACCCCGAGTACGCCGACTGGCTCACCGAGGTGTAACGCGCAGGCGGGCCGCCTTCGGGAAATCGCATCGAAAACCGCAAAGCGCCGTCCTTCGGGGCGGCGCTTGCTCTAGAATACGAGCGCATGGAACACGTTTTCACATACGACACGACGCTGCGCGACGGCGAGCAGTGCGAGGGCATCAGCCTCTCGCTGGAAGACAAGCTGCTCATCGCCCGCAAGCTCGACGCCTTCGGCATCGACTGCATCGAAGGCGGGTTCCCGGCCTCCAACCCCAAGGACATCGCCTTCTTCGAGGAGCTGGCGGCGCGCCCGCTGTCGCATGCGAAGCTGGCCGCCTTCGGCAACACCTGCAAGAAGGACGTGCCGGCGGATCGGGACGCGGGGTTGCGCGACCTGGTCGAAAGCGGCGCGCAGGTGGCCACCATCGTGGGGAAGTCGTGGGACGAGCAGGTCACGCGCGCGCTGCAGACCACGCTGGACGAGAACCTGCGCATGATCGCGGACTCGGTGGCGCACCTCAAGGCGCAGGGCATGGAGGTGGTCTTCGACGCCGAGCACTTCTTCGACGGCTACCGCGCCAACGCCGACTACGCGCTGGCGTGCGTCCGCGCGGCGAGCAAGGCGGGCGCCGACTGCGTGTGCCTGTGCGAGACCAACGGCGGCATGCTTCCCTTCGAAGTCGAGGACGTCGTGCGCGACGTCGTGGCGCAGCTTCCTGGCCAGCAGCTGGGCATCCATTGCCACAACGACACCGGCTGCGCGGTGGCGAACTCGCTTGCGGCCGTGCGCGCCGGCGCGCGCCAGGTGCAGGGCACCGTCAACGGCCTGGGCGAGCGCGTGGGGAACACCGACCTGCTCACCGTGGTCGCCGACCTGGAATTGAAGATGGGCTTCGACGTGGTGGGGGAGCGCAGCCTGAAGGGGCTGACGAACGTCTCCAGCTACGTCGCCGAGGTGGCGGACGCGCCCGTTCCGCCCCACTACCCCTACGTCGGCGCGTCGGCCTTCGCCCACAAGGGAGGCCTGCATGCCAGCGCCATCGCGCGCTTCCCCGAGGCGTACGAGCACGTGAGGCCCGAACTGGTGGGCAATGGCGCGCGCATGGTGGTCAGCGAGCTTGCCGGCAAGGCGACGCTCATGCAGAAGGCCGCCTCGCTGGGGCTCGACATCGCCGGCGACGACGTCGACGTGCAGGGAATTCTCGATGACATCAAGGGGCGCGAGGCCGACGGGTACACCTATGAGGTGGCCGACGGCTCGCTGGCGCTGTTGATCATGCGGCATCTGGGCACCTACCAGCCCGCGTTCACGTTGGAAAGCTTCCGCGTCATCGTGGACGACCGCGAGGACGTGGGGGCGCTTGCCAAGGACGCGGCGAGCGAGGCGACGATCAAGATTCACGTGGGCGACGAGCGGTTCGTGGCCACGGGCGAGGGAACGGGCCCGGTCGGCGCGTTGGACAACGCCCTCAAGATGGCCATCTTGGAGGGCTATCCCGAGGTTGCCGACATCGAGCTGGTCGACTACAAGGTGCGCCTGCTCGACGAGAGCCAAGGCCCGGGCGCCATCACGCGCGTCACCATCACCACGTCCGACAAGTACGGTTCGTTTGGGACCATTGCCGTCTCTGAGAACGTCATCGAGGCCTCCTGGAACGCGCTGGTGGAATCGATCGAGTACGGCCTGATGCGCAGAAAGATGCTGGGGTGACCATGCAGGCGAACAGCGAGATCCGTAGCCCGGAAGTCGACGAGCTGCTTCATGTGCTGGCAGAGATGCACGACGAGGACGACATCTTCGCGCTTCTGGAGGATATGTTCACCATCCGCGAGATCCGCGACACCTCGCAACGGCTGGCCGTCGCACGCATGCTGGCCGATGGGAAGTCGTACGCGGCGATAGAGAAGGCCACCGGCGCCTCGGCCACCACCATCGCGCGCGTGTCCAAGTGCCTTGCCTACGGTTCCGGCGGATACAAGAAGGCCATTTCTCTGCTGCAATGATCGCCTTGCAGCGATTTCTGCGGCTCGGGCATCCCTTGTTTATCCCGGCGGGGTTACGAAGGTAACGGAATGGCAATGCCGCGAAATCGTGCCATCAACTCGAGGCGCTTCTGCCCGATAATCGAAAACGACCGATGTAATCTATCGCCAGACTCGAAAAGGGCGTTCTTCCCCCTCCTCCCTTTTCCCCTCTCGAAGATCCGACGAAACGTCGGCTTCGGGGAAGCCCGAAAGGGCTTCCCGCAAGGGCCACCGAAAAGCGGCCCTTGTCACGCGAAAGAGGCGGCAACATCCCCGGCCGCCTCTTTCTTTCGCGTCTGCAGAGGCTTGCGTGCCGACGCGACCTGGCGCGAAAGGAGTGCCGTATGGCTGACATGACCAACATGACCAACATGACCAACATGACCAACATGACCAACATGACCAACACCCCCACGCTGCTCGACGTCGAACTGGTGTCGCCGGGCTGGATCAACAAGTACCTGCTGAAGTACCAGCTGGCCGACGGTTCCGTCATCGAATACGAAAGCGTCTCTCGCAAGGGTCTGGAGCAATACAAGGCGCAGCTCGAGACGAATGCGCGCGGCGAGGGAGGACGCCCCGAGCATGCCGATGCGGTGTGCATCGTGCCCGTGCTGCCCGACGATTCGCTGCTGCTGATCCGGGAGTTCCGCTATCCGGTGAACGGGTGGGTCATCGCGTTCCCGGCGGGGCTCATCGAGCCGGGAGAGACATTGCGCGAGTGCGTCGACCGCGAGCTGATGGAGGAGGCAGGGTGCCGCGTGCGGACGGATTTCGACGGCGATCCGTTGATTCGCCTGCCGCAGAGCGGGTTCTCTTCCGTCGGCATGGGCGAGGAGAACGTGAGCGTGGCCATCGCGTACGTGGAGCCCGCCGGCGAGCCTCGACTGCAAGGCCCCGAGCTGATCGAGACGTTCACGCTGCAGCGCAACGACGTCGGCCCGTTCCTGGACAAGAACACCGACCTGATAGGCACCAGGGCGCAGCTTCTGCTCGAGGCGGTGCGGCGCACGAACGTGCTGAAGAAGCGGCTGGCCCTGCAGCAGAACCCCATCACGAAGAGCGACTTCGCCTAGCACGGCACCAAGGACGCCCTCCCGCCCAAAGGGACGGGGACAATGGGCTGACCCAAAGGTGACCCAAAGGGACGGGGACAATGGGCCTGTTGGCGCAAAAAAAGCGCCCCCACAGGGACGCTTTCTGGTCGACGGCGTTTTCTGCCTGCAGCCTAGAACACCTTGAAAGAGCTCTTCGGCGCGAAGCAGATGGGGCACTTCTCGAAGTCGTCGCCCTTGTGGATGTAGCCGCAGACGGGGCACAGGTAGAACTGGCGGTCGTCTTCGGCATCGATGTTGTTGTACGCATCCAGGTACAGCTCGGCGTGCACGGCCTCGGCCAGCTTCGCGCGGGTGAACACGAGCTCGGCGGCGGCATTGCCCTCTTCCTGGGCGACCTTGATGAAGCTGGGGTACATGTCGGACGTCTCGTAGATCTCGCCGAGGGCACCCGAGATGAGGTTGAGGTCGGTGGCCTCGCCGCAGGCATCGGGAGCGGCGGGCGGCTCGTAGTCGGGCTCGACCTTCTTGATCTCGGCGACCTCCAGCTTGATGTGGATCTGCTCGGCGGCGGAGGTGGCGGCGAACTGGCGGGCGATCTGCTCGTAGCCGGCCTCCTGCGCGGCCTTCGAGAAGGCGGCATACTTGGCAGATGCGCCGGTCTCGCCCTGGACGGCGGCCTTCAGGTTGTCGAGCGTCGTGCCCACCTGAGTCTGGCTGTCGGTGACGACGTCGAAGTTCGTCGAGTTCTCCGCATTGGGCATTACGTCGCGGACTTTCATGGTCATGTCTGGCTCCTCTCGTTTGCCATCGGTGCCGAGCGTGCGGTTGCTTCTTGGCTTTGAACATTATAGATATTTGGCGGATGCTCCGGCGGCCATTTTTCTCAATAGCTCTAGAATGTAGTCTATATTTCACGGGACCGCCGGGCGCGGTCCTTGCGTGGGAAGGCTCATCATGGAAACCAGCTCTGCATGGAAGAAATACGACGCTGCGGAAGAGGAGCGCCTCGAGGATCTCGCCGGCAGGTACCGCGCTTTCATAAGCGAGTGCAAGACCGAACGCGAGTGCGTCGCGCGCGCCGTGGCCGACGCCGAGGAAAAGGGCTATCTGCCCCTTGAGGACGTGATTGCCGAAGGCCGCGCGCTGCAGCCGGGCGACAAGGTGTGGGCCGCGTCCCACGGCAAGGCGGTCATCCTGATGCACGTCGGAAAAGACCCCCTCGAGCGGGGCATGAACATCCTTGGCGCGCACGTCGATTCCCCGCGCCTGGACGTCAAGCAGAACCCGCTGTACGAAAAGGACGGCCTGGCGCTGTTGGACACGCACTACTACGGCGGCATCAAGAACTACCAGTGGGTGGCGATTCCGCTTGCTCTGCACGGCGTGGTCGCGAAGAAGGACGGAAGCACGGTGAGCGTCTGCATCGGCGAGCGCGACGCCGACCCGGTTTTCTGCGTCACCGACCTGCTGCCTCATCTGGGGCGCAAGCAGCTTGAGAAGAAGGGCGCCGAGGTCGTGGAAGGCGAGGATTTGGACGTGCTGGTGGGCAACAGGATCGCGTCTGCGGCCTGCGAAGGCACCGGGGATGCCGCGGGCGACGAGGTCGACGCCGGCGACCAGAAGGCACCCAAGGACCCGGTCAAGGCGCTCGTTCTCGACATCCTGGCGAAGGAATACGGCATCGCCGAGGACGACTTCCTGTCTGCCGAGCTGGAGGTGGTGCCTGCCGGCAGCGCCCGCGACCTCGGGTTCGACCGCAGCATGGTGCTGGGCTACGGCCAGGACGACCGCGTCTGTGCCTTCGCCTCGCTGGCGGCGCAGCTTGCCGTCGCCGACGCCG
>CAJUSL010000073.1 GCA_910589135.1 uncultured Eggerthellaceae bacterium | reverse complement strand
CTCGAGAAGCATCCCGAGCTCGCCGACGAGGCTGCCGGCGAGCTCGCCGCGCCCGCGGCGCCCAGCCTTCCCGAGGCGACCGCCGCGCCCGCGCCGGCCGCCCAGCCTGAGCAGCCGGCTCGGCCGACTCAGACCTCTCAGCCCGCTGCCGCGCAGGCTCCGAAGGCCGATGCGTTGCCCGAGGCTGCGAAGCCTGCCGCCGCGCCCGAGGTCGCGCCGCGCGCCGCGAGGCCGACCGACGCGCCTGCCGCGAAGGCCGACGCGCAGGACCCGCTGCTTTCCCAGCTGAGCTTCGACGGCGTGAAGCTGGCCGACCCCGACTGGCGCGACGCTCGCGTCGAGCCGGGCGACCAGGACGCGAGCGGACCGTACCGCGCGCCGGCTGCGAACGCCGACCGCGACGACGCCGAGCAGCAGGCCGCCCGCGATGCGCGCGACGCGCAGCTTCAGCACGGCGACAGCGTCGAGGACCCCTACGACGACCCTTACGGCCTGCGCAAGTAAAGCCCTCCGCCCCCGTCGACGAGTTTCGTTTTCGTTGTCACCCACCATCCAAGGAGGCATGCCCGTGATCTGGGAGTGCGGCAAGTTCAAGTTCGATACCGTGACGCCCACCATCATGGGCGTTCTCAACGTCACCCCTGATTCCTTCAGCGACGGTGGCGACCATTTCGACGTCGACGCCGCCGTGGCCGCGGCCAACCAGATGGCCAAGGACGGCGCGCTGATCATCGACGTGGGAGGCGAGTCGACGCGTCCGGGCGCCAGCCCCGTTTCGCCCGACGAGGAATGGGGGCGCATCGGGGCGGTCGTCGAGGCGCTGGCGAAGCAGGGACTGTGCGTGTCGGTCGACACGCGCCACCACCAGGTGGCCGAGAAGGCCATCGCGGCGGGCGCTTCCGTCGTCAACGACGTGTCGGGCTTCCGCGACCCGCTCATGGTGAAGACGGTGCGCGACGCCAACGTCGGTCTCGTCGTCATGCACATGCAGGGCGAGCCGGCCACCATGCAGGACGACCCGCGCTACGACGACGTGGTGGCCGAAGTGTGCGGCTACCTGGCCGAGCGCGCCGCCCAGCTGCGCGAGGAGGGCATATCCCGCAAGCGCATCTGCCTCGATCCCGGTCCCGGCTTCGGCAAGACCCCCAAGCAGACCATCGAGCTGATGCGCAACATCCACGAGGTGCGGCGGTTGGGCTACCCGGTGATGGTGGCGGCTTCGCGCAAGCGCTACGTCGCCTACGCCTACCATATTGACGACCCCGACCCGAAGGCCCGCGACGACGCGTCCGCGCAGGAGGCGCTGCTGGCCTGCGAGCTGGGCGCCTCGGTCGTCCGCACGCACAACGTGGCGAAGACGGTGGAGGCGCTGTCGGGGCTGAGGCCCTACGTGCTTCTGGGCCTGGGGTCGAACGTCGCGCTGGTGGCCGAGCCGGGCGAGGAGACCGAGGCGAAGGCGGCGCAGATCAACCTCGCCGTGGCGTCGCTGTGCCAGCTTCCCGACTCGCAGCTTATAGACATGTCGTCGTTCTACGAGAGCGAGGCCGCCTACGACACCGACCAGGACAACTTCGTCAACGCCGTGGTGCTGATGCGCAGCGGCATCCCCCCGAAGGAGCTGCTGGCCTACCTGCACGCCATCGAGGGCAGCTTGGGACGCGTGCGCGACGAGTCGCGCTCGAACGGCCCGCGCACGATCGACATCGACATCCTCGACTATCAGCTGTACACGGCGCTGTCTCCCGAGCTCACGCTGCCTCACCCCGGCGTCACCGAACGCGACTTCGTGATCAAGCCGCTGTGCGAGATCCTTCCGAACCACGTGCTTGCCGACGGCAGCCGCGTGGACGCCATCCCGGAAGAGAAGCGCGTCGGCCGCGCCTGGAAAGCGCAGGCGTGACCCTGCGCTTCGACATACGCGCCTTCGACGAGGTCACGTCCACCAACGACATAGTGAAGGAGGCGGCGTCGCGGGGCGAGCCGGAAGGGTTTGCCGTGTGCGCGAAGGTGCAGACCGCCGGGTACGGCCGCCGCGGGAACGCCTGGAAGAGCGAATCGGGCAGCCTGTACCTGTCGCTTCTGCTGCGCCCCGACGCGAGCGGCGCGCGCATGTCGACGCTGCCTTTGGCGGCCGCGCTCGCCGTGCGCCGTGCCGTGGCGTCGTTTCTCCCGGAAGGTTCGAAGGCGTGCGTGATGGTGAAGTGGCCCAACGACGTGGTCGTGCGCGACGCGCGCCTTGGCGTGCCGGCGGGGTCGTTCGCCAAGGTCTGCGGCATTTCCACCGAGCTGAAGTCCGGCGCCGTGTGCGTCGGCATAGGGGTGAATGTGCTCGCTCCAAGGCGCGGCAACGGGGACGGAGGGCTCTGCCGTCCGGGCGCCGGGGCCTGCGTGGCGAACGTCGCGGCCGCCGTCCCTTCCTTCCGCAACCGGCCCACGTACTTGAGCGAGCTCGTGCCCGAGGGCGCCTGCCCGTCCGTCGCCCAGGTGCGCGACGCCGTGCTTGACGCCTTCGCCGCCGTCTACGACGAGTGGCTGGCGCGCGGCTTCGCCCCCTTGCGGCAGGAATACCTGCAGCATTTCGCGCTGCTGGGCCGGGCGGTGCGCGTCGACGAGCCCACGGCGCATCCCGCGGGAAGCGAGGGCGACACCGCCTCTTCCGCCGCCTGCGCCACCCTGCGGGGCACCGTCGCGGGCGTCACGGACGACGGCCGCCTTCTCGTCGATCGGTGCGATTCGCCGGGCGATGGGCCCTGCTTGTTCGAGGTGGCTTCCGGAAGCATTACAATGGAGGCTTGACTGACAGTCACGACGGAAGGGGTCGCTATGACCGACAGCACTGCAAAAACGTCCGCCATGTCCGCCAGCCGCACCAAGGCAATCGCCTACATCGGTTTGTCCGTGGCCATCATGGCCATCGGGTCGTGGGTCACCGTACCGATCGGGCCCATCCCGCTCACGCTTCAGATGTTCGTGATACCTCTCTTGATCTGCGTGCTTCCCGCCAAGTGGGCAACCGCTGCCATCTTCGCGTTCATCGCGTTGGGAGGCCTCGGCGTCCCGCTGTTCTCTGGGTTCCGAGGCGGCCTCGGCGCGCTCATGGGTCCCACGGGCGGGTTCCTGCTGGGGTATCTCCTCGCCGTTCCGGCCGCCGCGTTCCTGCTGCAGTTCGCCAGCAAGAAGGTGGAGGGCAGGGTCGCGCTCTTCGCATGCCAGATCGTCGCGGGCATGGTGTTCACCCTGATCGCCTACATCACGGGATGGCTCCAGTACGCGGCGGTGTCGGGGCTTGACCTGCAGGCCGCCTTTGCGGTCTCCGTGGCGCCCTTCATCGTGCCCGACATCCTGAAGGTCGTCGTCGCGGTGGCGTGTGCGCAGCCCGTCCGCGCCATGACCCGCTAGGCGCGCGATGGCGATCAAGATCGATGACAGGCTGGTTCGCGGCGACGACGGCGAAATCAAGGTCGGCTCCGCCGAGAACGTCCGCATCAGCGAGGACGAGGCGAAAAAGGTCGCGCTGTACGACAGCTTCCGCGACACGAACCGCATTCCGCAGGAGCTGTATGCCGGCGACACGGTGAAGCGCGGCCTGCGGAACGCCGACGGCACCGGCGTGCTCGCCGGCATCACGCAGATCAGCAACGTGCACGGCTACGAGATGCGCGACGGGCGCAAGGTGCCGGTCGAGGGATCCGTCACGTTGCGTGGCTATCGGCTTGCCGATTTGTTGAACGAGCTTGCGCCCGAGCGGCGGTACAGCTTCGAGGAGGTGTGCTACCTCCTGCTGATGGGAAGCCTTCCCACGGCCGGCGAGCTCGCCCGCTTCGTGGAAGTCATTGACGCGCAGCGCGAGCTGCCCGACGGCTTCACGGCGTCCATGATCATGCAGGGCGCCTCCCCCGACATCATGAACGTGATGGCGCGCTCGGTGCTGCAGCTGTATTCCTACGACCAGCACGCCGAGGAGCGCACGCCCGAGCACGAGATCCACACGGCGCTGTCGCTGATCAGCCGACTCCCGCGCATCGCCGTGCTTTCGTACTACGCCAAGCGCGCGAACTTCAACCACGAATCGATGATCATGCACCGGTTCATCGAGGGGCAGTCGACGTCCGAGACGATCCTGTCCATGCTGCGCCCCGACCGGCAGTTCACGCCGGACGAGGCGCGCATGCTTGACGTGATGCTGTGCCTGCATGCCGAGCACGGCGGCGGCAACAACTCCACGTTCACCACGCGCGTGCTGAGCTCGGCCGACACCGACCCCTATTCGGCGTATTCGGCCGCCATCGGGTCGCTGAAGGGGTACCGCCATGGCGGCGCGAACCACAAGGTGCGCGCCATGCACAACGACATGAAGGAATCCATTCCGCGCGCGGCGTGGACCGACGAGGGCGCCGTCGCGGACTACCTGCGCCGCGTGGTGCGCAAGGAGGCCTACGACAACACCGGGCTCGTGTACGGCATGGGGCATGCGGTGTACACGCTGTCCGACCCGCGCGCCGTCATCCTGAAGCGCTTCGCCTCGCAGCTTGCGGAAGGCTCGCCCTTCCAGGACGAATTCCGCATGCTGGAGACCATCGAGCGCGTGGCGCCGCAGGTGGTCGCCGACGAGCGCGGCATTACCAAGACGCTGTGCGCGAACGTGGACATGTATTCCGGCTTCGTGTACTCGATGATGGGCATCCCGGAGGACCTGTTCACGCCGCTGTTCGCCTGCGCGCGCATGGCGGGGTGGTCGGCGCACCGGTTCGAGGAGATCGTCAGCGGGAGGCGCATCATCCGCCCGGCGTACCAGAACCTCGAGCCGCAGGTGCCTCCGTTTTGCGACATCGCGGACCGCTAGGCGCCGTGGCGTCGGGCGTGCTGTAGGGTCACGTTCGCCAGCGCGCCATGTGTCATTAGGACGTTCCAAATGACACGTAATGTCGCAGGCGCGGCCTTGACAGGTCGCGCTTCCTTTGGCACAATGGGCGTTGCCTTCGGGCTTGGAAGAGTGCGCCATTACCTCAGCTGGATAGAGGAGCTGACTACGAATCAGACCGCCGGGGGTTCGAATCCCTCATGGCGCACCACTTGAACTCGAAACCCGCCTTTTCAGGCGGGTTTTTTTCGTGGCAAAGGGGCGCTCGCTTTCGACGCATCGGTGGTGCACGCAGTATTTGTTGCTCGATGCCAAGTTTTCGCGCCGCTGTGGACAAAAATTGCGGAAATCGGTGATTTTGCGGCGGTTTCGTCCGCTTCTTGCATAGCGTTCAAGTCGCGCAACGCCTCTACCTGGGGTTTCCTGTAGGTGCGTTTTGGCATCGGCGTGTTTTCTCCTCAAACCACCAAAAAAAACCACCGATTTCCGCAATTTTTGTCCACGGCGGCCCGGATTTTTGGCATCGCGCCCGGGAGGGGGTCGCCGGGGCCAGCGTGTGGCGACCGCCCGAGGCTGCCCGGGCCCTTTCGGCGCGCGGGCTCGGGCGCCTTCGGGCAAATCCGCGCTTCGGAATTCCATGATGGGCAAATGCCGCGGAGTTCCTTGCTTCGGGGTTGCCTCCCGGTTGCGGGGCCTGTGTGCGATATAGCGGCCCGACCCCACCGTCACGTGCGTGGCCAAACGACTGGTACCTCCATGCGTCGAAGGCGAACGCCTTCCTGTCACGAAGGCAACGCCATCCGTCGCACCCTGCTATAATGAACGCGCATTTGTCTCATCAGGGAAGGAACGTGCTTGAAGGTTCGAAAACAGAAACCTCACAGTATGTAGCTTCCGACCCGTTCCCCCTTGGCGTTCGCGGTCGGAATCGACTGCGAACATCCTGCAGCTTTGCCGCACGTCGTCGCGTCGTGCGGTCGCGAGTTGCCGGAGCATCTGACGTTAGGGCGGAACATGATCTCATTTTTCAAATCAGAAGACGGCAAAGTCGAGCGCATCGAGGGCTACGAGCCTGGATGCTGGATCGACGTCCTTGAGCCGACGGCCTCCGACCGCACGTGGCTGCTTGACACGATGGGCCTTGCGCCCGAGTTCGTGAAGAGCGCGTTCGACGACGAGGAGACCTCGCACGTCGACGTCGACGACGACACCGGCCAGATCCTCGTCATCGTCGACTGCCCGTTCGTGGAGGCCGAGGACGAGGTGGACGACAAGACGATCACGCAGTACGACACGCATCCGCTGACGTTCGTCTTCCTGCCCGAGCGCGAGTGCTTCGTCACCTTCAGCCTGCGCCGCAACGAGACGGTCGCCAACTTCGCGAACGGCCGCTACAGCGACGTCCATACGGGCCGCCGCACGCAGTTCCTGCTGAAGATGCTGCTGCGCATCACGCAGCGCTACGTCGTCAGCCTGCGGTCGATCAGCCGGCAGATCCGCGAGTACGAACGCACGTTGCGGAAGACCATGGCGAATTCCGAGCTGATGAAGATGCTGGGCCTCGAGAAGTCGCTGGTGTACTTCTCCACCTCGCTGCAAGGGCTCGACTCGACGGTGTCGCGCATCGGCTACGGCCGCATGTTCAGCCTGTACGAGGAGGACCACGACCTGCTCGACGACGTGAAGATCGAGATCACGC
>CAJUSL010000072.1 GCA_910589135.1 uncultured Eggerthellaceae bacterium | reverse complement strand
GCTGTCGCCGAGTGGGAGGACTCCCTGGCCGCGGCCGAGGAAGCCGGCGCCAGCGAGGCGCAGCTCGAGGCGCTCTCGGAGGAAGAGCCCGACCCGGCAAGCGGTGAGTTCGGCATATGGATCCCGGGCCTCTCGCCGGTCGTCACCGAGGCGCTGGAGTCGATCGATGCAGCCCCGTGGGTCATCAGCCTGGTCGTCGACGGCATCATCGCCGGCGTCGGCGCCGTCATCGGCTTCATTCCGCAGCTGATCATCCTGTTCCTGCTGCTGGGCATCCTGGAGGGTTGCGGCTACATGGCGCGCGTCGCGTTCATCATGGACCGCATCTTCCGGCGCTTCGGCCTTTCGGGCAAGAGCTTCATCCCCATGCTGATCGCCTCGGCCTGCGGTCATGGCGACCAAGACCATCGAGAACGAGAAGGACCGCCGCATGACCATCATGACCACAACGATGATCCCGTGCGGCGCGAAGCTGCCCATCATCGCGCTGGTCTTCGGCGCGCTGGCGGGTTCTGACTACGAGAGTACCTGGTGGGTGGCGCCGCTCTTCTACTTCATGGGGCTTGCCGCCATCATCGTCAGCTGCATCATGCTGAAGAAGTTCAAGGCGTTTGCGGGCGAGGTCGCCCCCTTCATCATGGAGCTGCCGCAGTACCATCTGCCCACGGCGAAAAGCGTCCTGCTTTCCATGTGGGAGCGCGTGAGGAGCTACATCGTCAAGGCCGGAACCATCATCTTCCTGTCCACGATCGTCATCTGGTTCCTGATGAACTTCGGCGTGTGCGACGGCGCGTTCGGCCTGCTCGACGCCGATACGGAGGGCTATCTCGACCACAGTCTGATGGCCGGCCTCGGAAGCGTCCTCGCCTGGGTCTTCGCGCCGCTGGGCTTCGGCAACTGGGAGTCCACCGTCACCTCGATCACAGGCCTGGTGGCCAAGGAGAACGTGGTGGCCACGGTCGGCATCCTCACGCAGCTCGGCGAGGTCGGCGAGACGGACCCGACCCTTTGGGAGGGCTTCGGGCTCATGCTCGGCGGAAGTTCGGTCGCAATCATGGCGTTCTGCGCGTTCAACCTGCTATGCGCGCCGTGCTTCGCCGCCATTGGCACCATCCGCCGCCAGATGGCTTCGGCGAAATGGACCTGGGCGGCCATCGGCTACATGTGCGCTTTCGGGTGGTGCGTGGGCCTCATGATCTATCAGCTCGGCGGCCTGGCGACGGGCGAGGTGGCGTTCAACTTCTGGACGGTCGTCGCCATCGCCGTTGCGGCATTCATGCTGTTCCTGCTGTTCCGCCCGATGCCCAGGCATGACGGGCCGGCTCGGGTGCCGTCGAAGGATGCCGCGCTCAACGCCGCGTAACGAGGAATGGCGTCCTGCTTTTGCGGGGCCCTCTTCCGCCACGAAGGCGGAATGGCCCCCGCAAGCCGGCTTGGCTCCCACGGCTCGGCATTCTGCGGAGGCTCTGCGGAACTCGGCGTTGCTTCGCGACGCCTCGGGCAGTCCTCGAGCCCCTTCACCGCGAATGCCTGCGCCGCAGCTCCGCAGGAATTTCCTGCGCCGTTCCGCATTCGCGACTTCGCAAGCCTTGGCATGAGATAGGAGTCGAATTGCTTCAAGAAATCACATTGACGCCCGCAACCGTCGTCATCGTCTTGGCCGTGCTGGTCTGGGCGGCGTGGGCGGTGCGCCGTCTTGTCGGACGCGGCATGTGCGACTGCGGCGACGAATGCGATGGCTGCTCGCGCAAGGGCGCCGTGGGCGGCAAGGGTGCCAAGAGCGGCAAAGGCGGGACGCCTTGTTCGCATTGCGGGGCCGCTCGCGACATGGTCGCCCGCATGGAGGCGTCCTTGGATTGACGGAGGGCGGTTCGTGTTCCGCCCACCCCCCCGTCGATTCCGCACTTGCGTGATACCATAGGCCCCATGGATACTTTGTCGATGACACACGAGGACTACCTCGAGGCGATGGTGATGCTGGGCGCCGACGCGACGAACTCCGTCCGCGCCGTCGACGTTGCCGAGAAGATGGGCGTCTCGAAGGCGTCGGTCAGCAAGGCCGTCGGCGTTCTCAAGCAGAAGGGCTTCGTCGACCAGCCCTACTATGGCGACATCACGCTCACCGACGACGGCGTCGCCTACGGAAACAAGGTGTTCGAGCGCCATCGGGCGCTCACCATGTTCCTCAACAAGGCGCTGGGCATCGAGCTGAAGACGGCCGAGGAGGAGGCGTGCAAGATGGAGCATGCCATCAGCGACGCTTCGTTCGAGAAATGGATGGCGTTCATCGACGCGCTAGAACTCGACTAGCGCGCATGTGTCGAAAGCGACCTGACCTGGCTGGCACACAAATGCGACAAAAGCGAACGTCTCCCGACACGCTCGTCGTGTTTTTTGGTGAAGGCGCTTCAATCGCTGCCGCCCGGGTGTTACCCTGTTGCTAGCCTAATTGCACGCACACCAAACGAACCATAACCGCAGGATGGACGAATCAACCGATTAGGAGACTCTTGGCTACCCAGCCCAGAACATCCACGCAATTGAAAAAGCGCAGCAACGCCCGCATCGTCTCCTTCGACGACGCGAAGCGTACGTCTGCCCGCAAGGCCGCGCCCTCCGTCACCCAGGCGGTCACGCAGCCGCTTGCCGACCAGCCTGCGTCCGGCCCCAAGAAGCCGGCGACGCGCAAGCAGCAGCCGAAGAAGCAGGCGAAGGCCGCAGCCGGCGCGCCCAAGCGCATGCCGGGGCGCAAGCAGTCGCGCAAAGAAATCAAGATCGCGCGCGGAGCCGAACGCGAAGGCGCGCTTTCCATGCGCACGGAAGAAGAAATCGAGGCCGAGGCGCGCGCCCAGGAGGAATCCCGCAAGCAGGACAAGCGCAAGAAGTCCCGCGTGCATGCCTTCTCCGACAAGATGCGCAAGAACCTGGACCAGAAGAAGCGCGCCCGCAGCAAGGCGAAGGCGGAAAAGAAGTTCAACGCGGCATACGGCGGCGACGCCGGCTCGTCGGCGCCGGGCGGTCAAGCGGCGAAGGCCGAAGGGGCGGGCCCGCGGGCGGCGGTCTACGAGGGCAAGATGGGCGCCGCGCACAAGAAGTCCACCAAGATGCAGGCCAAGGCCGCCGGCACGGCGATCATGAACGCAGCGTCGGGCATCACGCTTCCGAAGGCGAACTTCTCCAAGCTGCCGCGCGGGCTCGTGCGCGCGCTGGGCAGCCTGGCCATCGTGAGCCTGTTCGCCATGGCGCTGTACGGCCCTGCCCAGCAGTACTACCAGCAGATGCGCGAAACCGACCGCCTGCAGGCGGAATACGCGGCCGTCGCGGCCCGTAACAGCACGCTGCAGTCCACCATCGACTCCCTCAGCTCCGACGAGGGCATCGAGGACAAGGCGCATGCCGACCTCGGCTACATAAAGAAGGGCGAGAGCACGGCCACCGTGAAGGGCGCCAACATCGTCGACAACACCGAGTTCTCGTCGAACGTCGCGCCGGGTTCCGTCGCGGCTCCCGAAACCTGGTATTCGCCGGTGCTCGACGTCGTCTTCGGCTACTCAAGCTAGCGATGGCCCGCGAAGGGCGCTATGCCGCCATCGACATCGGCACCGTCACCTGCCGCATGCTGGTCGCCGACGTGTCCGCATCTCCCGACGGCGCCCCGCACATTCGCCCCATCGTCAAGGAATACGCCGTCACCAACCTGGGCGAAGGGGTCGACGAGACCCGCAGGCTTTCCGCGGCGGCGCTCGGCCGCGTCGCCGAAGCCGTCGATGGGTTCGCGCGCAGGCTGGACGAGCTGAGCACGCCGCGCAGCCCCATCGTGGGCACGCTGGTCATGGCGACGTCCGCCTCGCGCGACGCCGAGAACGCCGACGAGTTCGCGGCGCTCATGGCCGACCGCGGCCTGGATCTCAACGTCATCTCGGGCGACACCGAGGCGCTGATGTCGTTCATGGGGGCCTCCAGCGCCTTCGCGGGCGAGCGGGTCATGGTGGTGGACGTCGGAGGCGGCTCCACCGAGATTTCCGTCGGCGCCGCCGGCGAGCATCCCTGCTTCTCCCACTCCTTCGACATCGGCTGCCGGCGCGTCACCGAGCGCTTCTGGGACGGCTATCCGCCCAGCGTTGCCGCCATCTCCGCTGCCCGCGCCTGGATTCGCGAACAGCTGGAATGCTGTTCCGTCGAAGGCGGGTGCACGAGCGCACCTTTGCGCATGCTTGCCGTGGCCGGCACGGCGACCTCGGCCGTCAGCATCCGCGAGCGCATGGAGACATACGACGCCACGCGCGTGCACGGCGCGACCGTCACGGCGGCCGAGCTGCGCTGCATCGCCTCCGACCTGGCGACGCAGACGCTTCCCGAACTCGAGCACGTCACGGGCCTCGACCCGCGTCGCGCGCCCGTCATCGTCGCGGGGATGGTCATCCTGGAAGAAGTGATGTCGGCGTTCGGCGCAGACGGCTTCACCGCCAGCGAGTCGGACATCCTCGAGGGCATGATTATGTATAATGCAATGGCCGAACACACGGGCAACTAATCACTGATCCACAGTAAGGCGCCATGGAAACCGTAAGCTCGCTTCTCAATTCCATAGAAAAGCCGCCGGCCACGTTCGAAGAGTACCTCGACTGCTATGCCGGCAGGGTTGGCGACATCATCAACGCCTACATCCCGTCGGGCACGCACCCCGACATGGACGAGTACCTGTATGGGCCGCTCATGCGCTACAGCCAGAACGGCGGAAAGCGCCACCGTCCGCTGATCTGCTTCGCCGCGTGCCTCGCGGTCGGCGGCGACGTCGACCGGGCCACGTCGGCCGCGGCCGCCATCGAGCACTTCCAGACGGCCGCGCTCATTCACGACGACATAGCCGACGACTCCGAGCTGCGCCGCGGGGCGCCTTGCCTGCACCTCACGGAGGGCGTCGGCCCCGCCATCAACATGGGCGATTTGGCGCTCATGCTGGTCAACGGCACCGTCATCAAGGACCCTGTGCTCGACGACGTCACCAAGGTGCGCGTGGTGGGCGAGCTCATCGACATGACCCGCCGCACCGTCGAGGGCCAGGCGCTCGATCTGGGTTGGGCGCGCGACGAGCGCTACGACATCTCCCCCGAGGACTACCTGGTCATGGCCACGCACAAGACCGCCCACTATTCCGGCGCGGTGCCGCTGGCCATCGGCGCGATCGTGGGCGGCGGCACCGAGACCGAAGTCGAGGCGCTGCGCAATTACGGCCTCGACACGGGCCTTGCGTTCCAGATCCAGGACGACCTGCTCAACCTCGTCGGCAAGGAGGAATCCACCAAGAAGGGCTTCCGCGACGACATCACCGAGGGCAAGCGCACGCTCGTGGTGGTGCACGCCTTGCAGTCGCTCAAAGGGGCCGACCGCGAACGGTTGGTGCACATCCTGTCGTCGAAGGAGAAGGACCCGGCCGTACTCGACGAGGCCGTGCTGCTCATGCAGCAGTCCGGCTCCATCGACTACGCGCGCACGTACGCCGAGAACCTCACCTCCATCGCGAAGAACCGCCTGCGCGACATGATCGAGCCGTCCAGCGCACGCGACCTGCTCGAATCCATGGCCGACTGGTTCGTCAACCGTCTGAAGTAGGTGCTGCCGTGAAGACGATAGAACAAGGGGCCACGGGAGCGGCCGTCGAAGACATCCAGCAGCGTCTGCACCTCGTCGGGTTCCTGGACGAGCAGGACGTGGACGGCGTGTTCGGCCAGCGCACCGCCGAGGCCGTGCGACAGTTCTGCCGCAAGCACATCTGCGGGCCCGACAACGCCGCCGTCGAGGCCGGCCAGGTTGACGACAAGGTATGGGCCGCGCTGGTCGACGCCACCTACAACCTGGGCGACCGCACGCTTCATCTGCGCATGCCCTACTTCCACGGGCACGACGTGTTCCAACTGCAGCAGGCGCTCGGCGCGCTGGGCTTCTTCTGCGGCACCGAGGACGGCGTCTTCGGCGCGCACACCGAGGACGCGCTGCGCAAGTTCCAGATGAACCTGGGGCTTCCCTCTGACGGCATCGCCGGCGCCTACACCTATGCCGAGCTGCACAACCTGCAGCATTCGTGGGTGGGGAAGGGCGCGCACCACAAGGTGGGGCCGCTCGGCTTCGCGCGCGCTGCCGACGTGCTCGACCACAACTCGCTCTGCCTGTTCGGCATGGACGAGTTCACGCGCTCCGTGGCGTCGCGCATGTCGAACTTGGCGCTCGCCACCAACCCTTCCTCGAAGATCCTCAGCGCCGAAATGCTTTCCGTCGAGCCCAACGAGGACATGCTGCTCGTGCAGATTTCCACCGACGCGGGGGACGACTCCACGCCAACCGTGGTCTACGTGGACGACGACACGCTGGCGGGCAGGCTCGAAGGCGCGCTCGACATGGCGCGCGCCCGCAATCCCAAGCGCGTGCGCATCGTGCTTCCCGAAACCAGATGGAGGGAGGCCGGTACCGAGCGCTCGGCCCAGCATTTCGCCATCACGCTGCTGGATGCCCTCTGCGTAGTTCTATAATGTTCCCCAGAACGGGGGCGTGGCGGAACTGGCATACGCAACGGACTTAAAATCCGTCGCCGCAAGGCTTCAGGGTTCGAACCCCTGCGCCCCTACCAGAAACTTTTACCAGTTCAGGACTGATTTTTGCTTTGTACTGACTGGACGGCAAAAATGCATACATTCGTACGTTTTTGACCACTTTTAACTACTTTTGACCAGGCGATGTTCCGCGATGTTCCGCGC
>CAJUSL010000071.1 GCA_910589135.1 uncultured Eggerthellaceae bacterium | reverse complement strand
GATCCACAGCACGACCAGCAGACCGTTCTCATGCGCCTGGGCGATGAGCTGGCCGGCCTCGGCCATCATGGTGGACTCGTACTCGCTGCCCAGGTAAATGGTGTAGCCGAGACCCACCACGTTGACACCGTTCTCGCGCATCTGCAGCACGGCCTCGATGTCGGTAAGCTGCGGCGAGTACGGATCTTCCTGCTTGGTGCCGACCAGATTGGTCTTGGAGTTCATCTTCACCAGATAGTTGATGTCGGGATAGTCGGCCGCGTACTGGGCAACAAGGCCGCGCTGGCCGGCAAGCACGCCAATGACGCCGTCCTTGCCGATCTGGAACAGGTGCTCGGGCTTGCCGTCGGCCGGGTCGATGCCGTCACCGTAGAAGTCCTTGTTCATGTGCTCGACCTTCTGGTCGCACGCGAACAGCATGAGGCGCCCCGTGTTCTGGGTGGCCTTCAGGTAGTTGTCGACGTAGGTGTCGCGGGATGCGGCGGGGACGTCCATGGGGACGCGGACGTCTGCTGCGGTGATCTTGGGCATGTTTCCTCCAAGTGTCGGTTCGGGCCTCGTGTGGGCGAGCCCCAAGGTATAGATGCTTCCATTCTAGCAAGGATTGGGGAGCGGGCGAAACGAGCAGCGGGACCGTTACGGGTTGGTCACACGATGCCTACAACCTGGTCGCGCCCCAGAGACGTTCGCTTTTGGCACGTCGCGATAAGAAAGGCGACCCACCTTGCCTTTCCTTCCGGTGTGCCGGCAGACATCGGAAGGCATGTCGAGAAGTATCCGCTTTGACGTGTCGGTAGGGTCGGGCGACGGGAAAGGACAAGGCGACCCGTTTCCTCTTGTTATCTCTGCTGGACAACGCGCCCAAAGCGAACGTCCCCCGACCCGCTGACCCCGCTGCCAACCGCAATAAGCGTCGCGTTGCCACATTTCAGCGCCCCTGCGGACAGAAACTGCTACTGCATGGTCTCCTTCGTGGCCTTTCTCCGTGACGGTCGCATCGCGCTGCTGCAGACCGCGTCCTTCGCCGGCAGCGAGTATCCGCTTTGGCGGGAGACGCCCAAGCGGCTACTCGCCGGGCCCATCCTGCGGCTTTTTCTTGCTAGTAAGCCTGTTGTACACCAGCAAGGCGATGATGGCCACGGCCGCCAAGCCGCCGAACAGGACGACGCTTTCCATGATGCGGCCTTCAAGCAGGCCGTCGGCCGCATAGGTGGACAGCACGATGCCCGGAATGCGTGCCAGGTTCGCAATCACCAGGAATGGCACCAGCTTCATGTCGGACAGCGGCGTGATGTACGTGAAGATGTCCTTCGGGAGCCCCGGGATCAGGAACAGGACGAACACGACCATCTCGAGCCTGCCCGACTTCTCGAACTCGTGGAATTTTTCGGCGTATTTCTGCGGCACCATGTCGTGCACGAACGGCGCGCCCAGCTTGTGCACCAACATGTAGATGAATGCGCTGGAAATGACGCACCCGACCAGAATGATCAGCGCGCCCCACCACGGCCCGTACAGCATGCCGGCGGCAATCTGCACCACCTCGCCGGGGATGAACGCGACGACGACCTGCAGGAACTGGATGGCCTCGAGGATGAGAACGCCGGCCAGGCCAGCGCTCTGCACGCGGTCGATGAGGCGGTCGAGGCCATCGGGCTCGAACACCAGATGAATGTAGGGCCACACGATGACGACGATGATCGCCATCACGGCGAAGAACGCGATCAGCCCGATGAACTTGACCTTGTCGGCATGGGACGCCTTAGGCTTTCCGGGCGATGCGTGCGACGTGGATTGCATGGGTTGCTTGGGAGCGCGGTTCGTGTCACTCATCGGTCTTGCCCTTGCCGCTGTCGCTGCCGCCGTTGTTGTTGGCGCTGTCGCCGTTCATGGCGGCCTTGAACTCGTCCTTGAACCGGCCGAACATGCCCTGCGAACGAGCGATTTGCCTGCCGGTTGCGTACACGCCTTTCTGCACGGCGTCGCCGGCGATGACCGAAGCCTCCTTGGCCTTGGGCGTCACTTTCTCCGACACGGTGTTAGCCACCTTGCGATACGTCTTCTTCGCCTTGTCGGTCGCCACCGCCGTTGCCGCGCCTGCCTTCTCGGCAACGCCGCCTTCGACGGGAAGGTCGAGCGCCTGCTCGTTCACGATGACCGCGCCAAGGGATTCGGGGTCGTCATCGTCGTCGGCGAGGAGCAGCTGCGTGCCCATGCCGCGGCGAAAGCCCAGCATGAGCCTCCCAGGAATGCGGCGGCGGCCCAGCAGCGTGTTCGCCGTGGCCCCCTGGCTGACTTCGACCGAGACGACGCGCCCCGTCTTCGGGTCGAACTCCACGCCGTCGACCATGCCCAGCGACTGGCCGCTGGGGGTCATGGCGGGCAGGCCGATCCAGATGACGCAGTTGTCCAGGTTGAGCCCGAGCGCCTTCATCGCGCCCCGACCGTGTGCCTGCGGGTCCTCGCGGACCACAATCACCTGACTGCCGCCTTCGTCTTGCAGCAAGTCGAAGCCGTTGAACGCGACGAACATGTCCTCGCGATGGAACATCAGTGCGATGTCAGGCCGCTTCACGAGGAAGCCGACCAGCTGCGCCTTCGACGGATGGAAGACGAACGCGTGAATGCGCCCCACCTTCTTGACCGCATCCGGGTCGTTCTTGGTGGAGCGCGATGTCCAGACCTTTTTGTTGGCCAGGTCTTTGGTGTTCATGCT
This sequence comes from uncultured Eggerthellaceae bacterium, assembly GCA_910589135.1. Lineage (GTDB taxonomy): Bacteria > Actinomycetota > Coriobacteriia > Coriobacteriales > Eggerthellaceae > MGBC163016. The sequence continues at coordinate 4,053 of CAJUSL010000071.1, read as the reverse complement.
TACTTAGTGGCCTCCTTGGCCTTGTCGGCAGCCTTCTCGGTGGCCTTTTCGGCGTCGTCGACGACCTCGTCGGCCTTGTCCTTGGCCTTGCCGGCCACGTCCTTTGCCTTGTCGGCGATGTCCTTGGCGGCGTCCTTTGCCTTGTCGGCGGCCTCGGGGGCAGCGTCCTTGATGGCGTCGGCCGTCTCGTTGGCGTTTTCCCTGACCTGCTTGGCAATGCGCTCGCGCGCGGCCTCGATCTTGGCGCGCAGCTCGTCGTTCTTGTCGACGGCAGCCTCGACGCCCTTGGCGGCGGCGTCCTTGGCCTCGTCGACCACGTCGGCACCCTTCTCGGTGGCCTGCTTCACGACGTTCTGCACCTTTTCGGCGACCTGTGCGCCCATGTCCTGGGCGTTGTTGGCAATATTGTTTGCCTGATCGGCGACCATGTCGCGCGTCTTCTCGCCAGACTGAGGCGCCAGCAGCAGCGCTCCCACGGCTCCGATTGCTCCACCGAACAGGAAGGTTACGAACTTGTTCATCTCTGCCTCCTTGGCATTCCCGTGCGTGCCTCGCACGCCTTTTACAAGTATAGCTTTAAAGCGAGCTCATTCTATGATGCAGGCACAGGCCACAGCGTCAGCCAGTCTAGCTGTTGGTCAAACGTCACTTCATTTTCGCGAAACCGAAAGAGAAGGACTAAAGAAGTCAGGGTTGCCGAAGCGTGTCGGAACGCGGCAAAACGCGGCGCGCTGCGTCGAAAGCGAACGTCCCTCACGCCCGGCGCCCGGCGCGCCCGACCGCATTTGGCGCCCGGCGTTCCCGGCACACGGCATCCGGCGCTCCCCACGCCCGGCGCACCCGCCACCCGGAGCACAGCGCACGGCGTTGGCTCCTCTGCAGCTACTCGTCCTTGGTGGAAACCAGAAGAAGGATGCCGCCCACCACGTTCAGGAAAATGAGCGAGCACACGCCGAAGGCCACGGTGTTGGGCCGCTTCCCCTTGTAGACGCCCCACGTCATGACCGTCATGGGAATCATCCACGCAAGCGGGATGATGAGCCAGCCGGCGGTGATGGTGGAAAGCAGCGCCAAAATGAAGGCGATCAGGCGCAGAGTGGAATCCTGCGGGCTGACGTAGTAGAGGGGCATGTCCGCGTAGTTGACATACGTCTGGCTGCAGTCGACCTGGACCGGCGGCACGGGCTGCCCGGCGGGCTGGGCCGCAGCCGAGGGGTAGACGGGCTGCGCGGTCGGCGCTGCCTGCCCGGCAAACTGCCCTGTCGCTGCAGGCTGGGGCTGCGCCGGCTGAGAGGTTGGCGGCGTCTGCGCCGCAGCGGCTTCCATGCAGCTGTCGGTCCACTTGGTTCCGTCCCAGTAGCGAAGCTTCGACGTATCGCCTGCGGGGTCGGCGTACCATCCTGCGATTGGTGCGGTCATGGTGCGTTTCCTTTCGTTTCCCTCTGTGACATTAGAACACATCTGATGCCACAAACATCGTCGTTATTTGAGCAGGTCTTCAGGGTTCAGATTCTCGATGAACGAGTCGAACTCCTTCAACTCCGTTTCCTTGTCTGCGCCTTCCTTGAGAATGAACGGATAGGAGGCGCGGGCGAGAACGTCTTCGTCTATATAGAAGGGCGCGCCCTGTCGGATGGCAAGCGCGATGGCGTCGGTGGGGCGCGCGTCCAGCTCGATCAGGCGGCCGCCTTGGCGCAGGTACATCTTCGAGAAGAACGTCTGCCCGGCGACGTCGTTCACCACGACATGGTCGACGCGGGCGTCGAGGTTGGTGAGCGCGTCGATGAACAAATCGTGCGTGAGCGGCCGCGGCGGCTTCACCTGTTCCAGCGCGACGCCGAGCTGCATGGCTTCCTGCGCGCCTATCCAGATGGGGACGATGCGTTGCTTGCCCGCAATGGCAGGCTCGTCGGGCTCGAGAACCATGATTGCCGGTTGGTCGGGCTGCGTGAAAATCATTGTCAGGACATGCAATGGAATCATGGGACGATTATAGCCGAGCACAGCGAGCGCACGCAGCCGGGCTGCAGCGACGCATGGAGGTTCGGTGTGCTCGGGCGTGTTTCACGTGAAGCGGGCGGAAAGACGAGACGGCGAACGAGGGCTGCTGTCACAAAAAAGCCGTCCGGCTGGACGGCGAAGATGATGGTGGAGCATAGGGGGATCGAACCCCTGACCTCAGGCTTGCAAAGCCCGCGCTCTCCCAGCTGAGCTAACGCCCCACACTTAATAAACGCTCCACCGGCTAACTCGGCTCACGGTGGAGCGTTTATCGCAACGTAAATGGTGGGCCCGAATGGATTTGAACCAGCGACCTCACGCTTATCAGGCGTGCGCTCTAACCAACTGAGCTACGGGCCCGCACGCATGCACAGCTTAAGCGGCGCAAAAAGTGCTTGAACACTTTACAACAAAGTAACGTGCGCGGTCAACAACTATATATGAGATGTGACCCCGGCGTCGCGCGTGGCCGCGCAGCCTGCGCGCGAGGCTTGCCTGGGGCCTTTGGCTCTTTAGTCTTCGGTGGTGACTGCGACGGACGTGACCTTGTCGCCGCCGGCGATGTTCATCACCTTCACGCCCTGCGTGGCGCGGCCGAGTTCGCTGATGCCCTTGACCGGCGTGCGCACGATGACGCCTTCCTCGGTGATGATCATCAGCTCGTCGTCGTCCGTGACGATCTTCATGGCCGCCAGCAGACCCTTCTTGTCAGTCATCTTGATGGTGAACACGCCCTGTCCGCCACGGTGCTGCACGGGGTACTCGTCCATGGGGGTGCGCTTGCCGTAGCCCTTCTCGGTGATGACGAACAGGTCGGTTCCGGGCTTGCCGATTTCCATGCCCAGCACCTCGACGCCCGCCGGCACCCTCATGCCGCGCACGCCCATGGTGCCGCGGCCCATGGGGCGCACGTCGTCCTCGTCCCACAGTATCGCCTTGCCAGCCGACGATACCATCATGACGTTCTCTCCCTTGGCGACGCGGCGCACCGAAATGAGCTCGTCGGTGTCTTTCAGGTTGATGGCGATGAGGCCGTCGCGGCGCGTGCGGTCGTACAGGTTCATGGCCGTCTTCTTCACCATGCCCTGCTTGGTGGCGAACATGAGGAACTCGTCGGCCGGGAACTCCTTGGTGGAGATGACCGCCGAAATGGTCTCGCCCTTCTCGAGCGGCAGCAGGTTGACGATGGCGGTGCCGCGTGCATGGCGCGACGCCTCGGGAATGTCGTACACCTTCAGGCGGTAGACCTTGCCCTTGGTGGAGAAGAACAGCATGTACGACAGGTTGGTGGCAACGAACAGATGCTCGACGAAGTCGGCTTCCTTCAGGTTGACGCCCTGCAGGCCCTTGCCTCCGCGCTTCTGCTGGCGGTAGGCCGTGACCGGCATGCGCTTGATGTAGCCGGCGCGCGTCATGGTGACCACCATCTTGTCGTCGGCGATCAGGTCCTCGACGTCGATGTCCTTGGCGGCGTTGGTGATGCGCGTGGCGCGACGGGTTTGGAACTTGCCACGGATTTCGCCTAGCTCGTCCTTGATGATGCCGCGCACGAGGTCTTCGTCCTTGAGCACGCGCTTGTAGTACGCGATCTTCTCGCGCAGCTCGGCAAGCTCGGCTTCGATCTTGTCTCGCTCGAGGCCGGTCAGGCGACGCAGGCGCATTTCGAGGATGGCATCGGTCTGCTTCTTGGAAAGCCCGAAGCGATCGCGCAGGCGCTCGCCCGCCTCCTTGTCGGTTTGCGAGGAGCGGATGATCTGGATGACCTCGTCGATGTTGTCAAGCGCGATGACGTAGCCTTCGAGGATATGGGCGCGCTCCTCGGCCTTGGCCAGCTCGTAGCGGGTGCGCCTGGTGATGACCTCGATCTGGTGCTGGATGTAATGGTGCAGGATTTCCTTCAGCGACAGCACGCGCGGCGAGCCCTTCACGAGCGCCAGCATGTTGATGCCGAAGCCGGTCTGCAGCTGCGTGTGCTTGAACAGCTTGTTGAGCACCACCTGCGGGATGGCGTTGGATTTCAGGTCGATGATGATGTCCACCGGGCTCTTGCGG
>CAJUSL010000070.1:5394-7524 GCA_910589135.1 uncultured Eggerthellaceae bacterium | reverse complement strand
TCATGAAGGTTCAAGTCCTTTCACCCGCACCACTTGCGAACGACAAGGCCGGCCGGAAAGCCGGCCTTTTTTGCATTCCCTGGGGGAATGACTGCGGGAACGAAGGGCGTCGCCACATGTAGCCCGCGCGTCCGGGCGGCAAACCCCCGGAACAAGGAATTCCGCGATGCGGGACATCATGGAATCCCGAAGCAGGAAGTCGCCGGGGGACGCCCGGGCCACATGCTACCCCCCCTCCGACATGCCTTACAGCTTGTCCTCCAGATCCATCTGCATCATGAAGACGTTGTCGCGCATGCGGCCCGCCTCCTGGCGCGTGATGCGGTCCTGCTCGTAGGCTTTCTGGATCTGCTCGAGCTCCAGCTGGTAGGCCAGGCGCAGGATGTCGTCGCTTTCGTCGGCGATTCTGAACGAGGTGGTCAGCGAGCGCGACGAACCGCGCAGGATCGAGATGCGCTGCTCGTAGCCCAGCAGCAGCCTGCTTGCGTCCTCGGTGCGCACGTCGTCGCCGGCAACCAGGCCGCGCAGGATGCCGGCGGCCCACTCGGCCGTCTGCAGCTGCAGGCCGCGCATCTCCTCACGGCGGCTCGATTCCTTCGTGGGACTGTCGAAGCGGCTTGCCAGGGCATGCTTGGCCTGCACGAGCGCAAGGCGCGTGCCCACCAGCAGGCGGCGCACCAGGTTGCGGTCCTTGCCGACGCTGGCCAGCGTCTCCATGCGCTCGAGACGCCTCAGCCAGTCGAAGCCCACGTCGCGCGAGACGACGCCTTCCTCGATCATGGAAAGCGTCCTCTCCTGCTCCCACTGCAGAGACTCCCGGCGCAGGTTGGAAGACGCCTCGTCGGCGTCGTCGATGTGCTCGCTGGTGTTGGAAAGGCGGTCCTGGTATGCCTTGATGACGTTGCGGGACGCGCGGCGGTTGGTCGGCGTCTGCTGCGCCGTCAGCTCCTCTATCACGTTTCGCAGGATGTCGCGGAGCACCCCGTAATAGTTCCGCTTCGCCTCGAGCTCGGTCTGCTTGCGCTCACGCTTGGGACTGACCAGCGGCACGACGAAGTTCGCGATCAGCAGCGTGCACAGGATGACGCCGCACCCCAAAAAGATTATCAGCGAACGCTGCGGGAACATCTGCCCGGTGGACACGAAGAACGGTATGGTGAACAGGATGGACAGCGTGATGGTGCCCTTCGACCCGCACAGCGCAAGCAGCAGCGCGTTGCGCACGTCGGAGCCCTTGAGCGGGCGCATCTCCCCCTTTTTCACATGCACGGCCTCCATGGCGAAGCACCACGCGAAGCGCACGGCCATGAGGACGAACGTGATGGCGAGCACGTAGAGGACGAGCATGGCGTTGTCGACGTCGGGGCTTTCCCACGAGTAGTACATCGCGGTGGGGATCTGCGTGCCCAGCATGACGAAGACGATGCCGTTCAGGGCGAACGCGAGCACCTGCCAGACGCTCGACGACACGATGTTCATGTGCGCGATGGACGGGCTCACCGTGCGCGGCGCGATGACGTTCACCAGCCCCGCCACGACGACCGCGATGATGCCGCTGACATGGATGGCGTTCGAGGCAAGGTACACGACGAAGGGGATGCAGACCTCGAACAGCACGTGGAAGGTGGTGCTCTCTATCCCGAGGTCGCGGATGCGCCTCAGGGCGAAGTTGGCGACGTAGCCGCACGCCAGACCGAACAACAGCCCACCCACGAACTCGACGACGAACGCGACGCCGGCGTCCAGCAGCGAGAACACGCCGGTGGTCGCAGCCGCCAGCGCGAACTGGAAGGACACGATACCCGAGGCGTCGTTGAGCAGAAGCTCGCCCTTGAGGATTCCCCACTGGCGCTGCGGCAGCGTCACCGACTTCGAAAGCGAGGTGACGGCGACGGCGTCGGTGGGGCCAAGCGCCGCCCCCAGGGCGAACGCCGCCGCAAGGGAGATGGAAGGCACCAGGCCGTTCACCACGAACCCGATGCACAGCGTGCTGACGACCACCAGCCCGATGGCCAGGGACAGGATGGGCTTGCGGTTGCGCCACAGCAGCGCCTTGTCGGCGTCTTTGGCCTCGAGGTAGAGCAGAGGCGCGATGAACATGACCAAGAAGAGCTCGGGATCGAGGGTAAC
>CAJUSL010000070.1:1060-5384 GCA_910589135.1 uncultured Eggerthellaceae bacterium | reverse complement strand
ATTACCACCTGGATGAGGGGAAGCGAGATGCGGGGGACTATCTGGTCGATGACGGCGGAGACCAGAACGGCTATGGCGAGCCACAGGACGAGCGTCAGCGTGCCCACGCGGTCGCCCTCCTCGCTGCCATCAAGCGATTCCTTCCCGGACGGCGGCGGCGATGCCCTCCGCGTCGAGCCCAAGGTCGTGCAGAAGCAGCTCGCTTTTGCCCTGCAGCACGAACGAGTCCGGTATCCCCAGCGTGATGGCGCGCGTCTTGGAGTCCAGGCGCGAAAGCACCTCGAGCACGCCCTCGCCCACGCCGCCTGCAACGACGCCCTCCTCGACGGTGACGACAAGCCTGGTGGCCGCCGCGGCGCGGATGGCCTCCTCGTCGAGCGGCTTCGCCCACGTCATGTCGACCACGCGCGCCGATATGCCGTCGGCGGCAAGCAGCTCGGCCGCCGCGAGCGAGCGGCTGACCATGCGTCCGAAGGCGAGTATGGCCGCATCGTCTCCCTCGCGCAGCGTGCGCGATGCGCCCACCTCCAAAAGCTCGGGGGCGATCGCGTCGTCGTAGTCGTCATGCTCGGCGCTTCCGCGCGGATAGCGGATGGCGACCGGGCCGTTCAGGCGCAGCGCGGTGTGCACGGCATCGGAGAGGCGCTGCTCGCTGGAAGGGACGATGACCTTCATGTTCGGCAGCATGCGCAAATACACCAGGTCGAACACGCCGTGATGCGTCGGTCCGTCGTCGCCGACGAGGCCGGCGCGATCGAGCGCGAACACGACGTCGAGGTTCGGAAGCGCCACGTCGACGGCCATTTGGTCGATCGCGCGCTGCATGAACGTGGAATAGATGGCGACCACGGGCTTCTTGCCCGCGATGGCCAGCCCCGAGGCCATGGCGACGGCCTGTTCCTCTGCGATGCCCACGTCGATGAAGCGCTCGGGGAACGCGCTGCGGAACGCCTTGAGGCCGGTGCCGCCCTCCATGGCCGCCGTGATGGCGACGATGCGCCCGTCCGCGGACGCCTCGCGCACGAGGGCCTCGCTGAAGACCTGCGTGGCGGTCTTCGCCGGGCCGCCTTGCGACAGCGGCGTGCCGGTGGCGGGGTTGTAGGGCCCCACGCCGTGGAAGCGTTCGGCCTGCTCCTCGGCGGGGCCGTACCCGGCGCCCTTCTTCGTGACCGCATGGATGAGCACGGGGCCGTTCACTGGAAGCACGAGCTCGAGCATTTCGCGCAGGACGCCTATGTCGTTGCCGTCGATGGGCGGGGTGCACACGATGCCCAGCTGCTCGTAGATCATCGACTGCGGCAGGAACATCTGCTTCATGGACTCCTTGGCGCGCTTGCCGAACTCGGCGAAGGCGTTGCTGGTGCGCCCGCCCCCCTCCAGCATCTCCTGCAGCTGCTCGCGCGCGTCGCGGTACTGGGAAGTGGCGCGGATGTTGCCGAAGTGCTTCATCAGCGCGCCCACGTTGCGCGAGATGGACATCTCGTTGTCGTTCAGCACGATGACCATGGGGAGCTGCTGGCTTCCGATGTAGTTGAGCGCCTCGAAGGCCATGCCGCCAGCAAGCGCCGCGTCGCCGATCACGGCGACGATCCTCTCGTCGGTGCCGTTGAGCTGCTTCGCCTTCGCCAGGCCCGACGCCACCGAAAGCGAGTCGGACGCGTGGCCGGACGGATGCGTGTCGTAGACGCTCTCGCTGGGACGCGGGAAGCCGGAGATGCCGTCGTAGGACCGCAGCGTGTCGAACACGTCGGCGCGTCCGGTCACGAGCTTGTGCGCGTAGGACTGGTGCCCTACGTCGAAGACGATCTTGTCCTTGGGGGCGTCAAGCAGGCTGTGCAGGGCGACGATGATGTCGACCGCGCCGAGGGAGGAGGCGACGTGGCCGCCCGTCTTGGACGTGGTGTCGATGATCTGGGCGCGGATCTCGCTCGCGAGTATGCCGAGCTCGGCCACGCTCAAGACATGGAGGTCCGTCGGCTTTGCGATGCTGTCGAGTATGCGCATCCTGCGCTGCATGGCGAAGGCGTTGGCGCTAGGCTTGGCCGTCTTCGGCAGGGCCGGAAGGCGCCTGCGATGTCGGTGCGGCCACGGCAGGCCGGCCTCCCTCGCCGGCGTCGTCGGCGTCCTGCGGCAGCGGGGCGTCCTGCGCCGGCCGTCCCTCCGCAGCCACCTCGGGCGTGCCGTCCTGCGGCTCGTCCTCGGCGACCAGGATGTCGGCCTCGCTGACGTCGCATGCGGAAAGCCCCAGCTTGACCGCCTCCTCGTAGAGCGCAAGCGCCTCGTCCAGCGATATGCCTTCGGCGGACACCTCGTCGACGATCTCGTCGAGGCGCGCCTTCATGGCTTCGAAGCCCTGCGGGGTGTCACTCATCTTCGCTTCCTTCCTCGGGGCACTCGTCCTCGAGCTGGCGCGCGACGTTGCCGAGCATTCCGTTCACGAACTTGGGCGAATCGTCCTCGCCGCCGAACTCCTTTGCCATTTCGACGGCCTCGTTGATGGACACGGATATGGGCACCACGTCCACGTAGAGCATCTCGTAGAGCGCGATGCGCAGAATGGCGAGGTCCATGAGCGGCATGCGGCTCACCGACCAGTTCTTCGATATGGAGGAAAGCCTGCCGTCGAGTTCGTCCTTGCGCTCTTCCACGCCCTTCACGAGGTTGTACGCGTAGTCGGAGACCGTCTTCTCGAGGCACGTCATGCTGCCGCCTTCGAGCAGGTCGAACGCGGACGTGTTGCGTATCGCCCCCGAATAGAGGATCTGGGCCGCGCACTTGCGTGCGGCGGTGCGTTCATGCTGTCTTGACATCAGGCCTCCTGCGGGCGAAACGGCCCGCTAGTTCTCACCGAATTGGATTCCGTCAACGAACACGTCGATGGACGCCACCTCGACGCCCGCCTGCACGAGAAGCGCGTCGGCGACGGCCTGGCGCAAATCGTCGGCAAGCTTGGGAAGCACGTGCCCGCACTCCGCCACGATGTGCAGCACGACCTCTATCCTGCCGTCGGCGTCGTAGCGCGTCTGGATGCCGGACGTCGTGGGGCGGTTGAAGATGCGCGCGAAGAATCCGCCCGCCGGGGTGCCGATGGACGCCACGCCGTCCTGCTCGCTGGCGGCGATGGAAATGATGGTGTCCACCACGCCGGGCGCAAGCGTCATGTTTTCCACGTGCTGCTCGTTCGTCATAGGAGGTCTCCCATCTGCGTCTCGATGAAGTCGGTGGTCGCCTCGCCGTCGACGAAGACCTGGTCGTCCATGACGCGCTTGTGGAACGGGATGGTGGTGGCGATGCCCTCGATGACGAACTCGTCGAGCGCGCGCTTGGCGCGGGCGATGGCCTCCTCGCGGTCCTGTCCGTGGCAGACGAGCTTTGCCACGAGCGAGTCGTAGTACGGCGAGATGCGCGAGCCTTCCTGCAGGTAGGTCTCCACGCGCACGCCCGGGCCGCCCGGAAGGCGCAACTTGGTGATGGTGCCGGGGCACGGGCGGAACCCATGGTCGGGATCCTCGGCGTTGATGCGCATCTCGATGGCGTGCCCGATGGGCTTGAAGGGCACGCGGTCTGCGGCGCTGATGGGCTCGCCGGCGGCGATGCGGATCTGCTCCTTGATGATGTCGGTGTCGGTGACCATCTCGGTGACCGGGTGCTCCACCTGCACGCGCGTGTTCATCTCCATGAAGTAGAAGCTGCCGGACTCGTCGAGCAGGAACTCCACCGTGCCGGCGTTGCGGTACTCGACGGCGCGCATGGCCTTCACGGCGGCGACGCCCATCGCGCGGCGGATCTCGTCGTTGAGCGCCGGGGACGGCGCCTCCTCGAGCAGCTTCTGGTGGCGCCTCTGGATGGAGCAGTCGCGCTCGCAGAGGGATATGTAGTTGCCGAAGTCGTCGGCCAGCACCTGCACCTCGACGTGGCGCGGGCGCAGCACGAGCTTCTCCAGGTAGACCCCTCCGTTGCCGAAGGCGGCCTCGGCCTCCGCGCGGGCGGCCTTGAACTGCGACTCCAAGTCGGCGGGTTCGTGCACCTCGCGCATGCCCTTGCCGCCGCCGCCGGCGGTTGCCTTGATAAGCACGGGATAGCCCACGCGCTCGGCGAAGGCGCTCGCCTCCTCGACGGTCTCGCAGATGCCGTCGGAGCCGGGGACGGTGGGGACGGTGCACGCCATCATCGTCTCGCGCGCCGACGCCTTGTCGCCCATGCGCTCGATGCACTCGGCGGACGGCCCGATGAACACGAGGTCGTTGTCGACGCACGCGCGGGCGAACTCGGCGTTCTCGGCCAGGAAGCCGTACCCGGGATGGATGGCCTCGGCGCCCGTGTT
>CAJUSL010000070.1:0-1050 GCA_910589135.1 uncultured Eggerthellaceae bacterium | reverse complement strand
AATGACGAGGTAGCTCTGGTTGGAAGGGGCTGGCCCGATGCAGACGGCCTCGTCGGCGTAGCGCACCGGATAGGTGTCGGCGTCCTCGGTTGAGTAGACCGCGACGGTCTCGATTCCGAGCTCGCGCGCGGCGCGCATGACGCGCAGCGCCACCTCTCCCCTGTTGGCGACGAGGATCTTCTGGAACATTATGCCTGCTCCGAGACGGTGGGAACCTTCTCGTGGGGCTCGACGTAGAAGAGCACCGTGCCGAACTCGACGGGCGTGGCGTCCTCGAGGCACACCTCGCGGACCGTGCCCATCTCCTCGGCGGCGATCTCGTTCATCAGCTTCATGGCCTCGACGATGCACAGCGTCTCGCCGGCGGCGACCTCGTCGCCCACCTTCACGAACGGAGGCTCGCCGGGAGCCGGAGCCTCGTAGTAGGTGCCCACCATGGGCGCGGTGACCGCGTACCACGTTGCAGGGCGCTCGCTTGCCGGCGAGGCCGCGGGCGCTGCGGCAGGGGCCTCCTGCACGGCGGGGGCCACGGCGACGGGCGCCGGGGCCGCGACGGGAGCGGCGGCCTGCATCCCCTCGCCGGGCATGCGCACCGCGATGCGGACGCCCTCCTCCTCGACGACGATCTCGCCCACGCCGCTCTCCTCGGCGACCTTGACGAGCTCACGGATCTGGTTGATGTCCACGTAGTCCTCCTCTTTGGTTCCGCTGGACTCCTGCTCGAGCATGAAGTCCACTTTCTCGGACGTGCGATGCTTGCTGAGATAGGTGCGCGCCTCGTTGGGGAACAGCGCGTACATGAGGACGTCCTCCTCGCAGGTGGCGAGGTCGCCGATTTCGGCGGCGACGTCCTCGTAGGTGGTGGTGACCAGCGTGCCGGGAGCCACGTCTTGGTCGAGGATCTCGGTGCTCTTCGCGACCTTCTCGACGATGGCCGGGTCCATCCGCCCGGGCGCCTTGCCGTAGAAGCCGCAGATGTAGTCCTTCATCTCCTTGGAAATGACCGACCAGCGCTTGCCGGTGATGACGTTGAACACGGCCTGGGTGCCG
>CAJUSL010000069.1 GCA_910589135.1 uncultured Eggerthellaceae bacterium | reverse complement strand
CCTGCCCCTCCCGCTCGCCATCCTCTTCGGTGCCATCTGCGGCCTTACCGAGGTGCTGGGCGATTTGGCCGAGAGCCGCATCAAGCGCAACTCCGGCTTCAAGGATTCGGGGACCATCATGCCGGGCCACGGCGGCCTGTTGGACCGCTGCGACTCGCTGTTCCTCGCGTCCACTACCGCCGCCATCCTGCTGATTCTGGGCGGCTGCATCAACTATCCGCTGCTCTAGCCTAAGGAGGGTCGCCGTGTCGGCCAGGAAAAAGGTTTTGGTGCTGGGCTCCACCGGTTCCATTGGCACGCAGGCCCTCGACGTGGCGCGCAAGAACCCCGAGCGCCTCGAGGTGGTGGGGCTTGCGGCGGGCACGCGCGCCAAGGAGTTGCTGGCGCAGGCGCAGGAGTTCGGCGTGGGGGCGCTCGCGCTCGGTGTCGCTGCGGCGGATGCCGACGTGGACGCCCTCCGCGCGCAGGCGCAATCGCGGACGCACGGCTTCTTCGGCGTGGGGGAGCAGGCCGTGCTCGAGCTGATCGACGCCAGCGGATGCGACGTGGTGGTGAACTCGCTGGTAGGCGCGCAGGGCCTGCGTGCCAGCTACGGAACGCTTGCGGCAGGGAAGGTCCTCGCGCTGGCCAACAAGGAGTCGCTCGTGGTAGGGGGCGACCTCATCATGCCGCTGGCCCACGCCGCCGACGCCTGCTGTCCGACATGGGGGCAGCCTGCCGAGTTCCGCCCCGAGGGCGCGCTCATGCCCATCGATTCCGAGCATGGTGCCATCTACCAATGCCTGCTCGGTGAGAACATGGCGGAAGCCGACCGCCTTTGGGTGACCGCATCGGGCGGTCCCTTCCTGGGCAGGACGCGCGAGCAGTTGGAGGGCGTGACGGCCGCAGAGGCGCTTGCGCACCCGACGTGGAACATGGGCGCGAAGATCACCATCGACTCGTCCACGCTCATGAACAAGGGGCTCGAAGTCATCGAGGCCCATCATCTGTTCGGTGCGCCTTACGAGGCCATCGAGGTGGTGGTCCAGCCGCAGAGCGCGATTCACTCCATGGTCGAGTTCGTAGACGGGTCGGTGAAGGCGCACCTCGGCACGACTGACATGCGCATCCCCATCCAGTTCGCCTTGAGCTATCCAGAGCGCTGGGACTCGCCCGTCCAGCGGATGGACTTCCGTACGCTGGGCTCGCTCGAATTCGGCGCCCCCGACGTCGACACGTTCAGGTGCCTTGCGCTGGCGAGGGCCGCCGGCATGCAGGGAGGCACGCTGCCGTGTGCGATGAACGCGGCGAACGAGGTGGCGGTGGCGGCGTTCCTGGCGGGAGGGCTGTCCTATCTCGGCATCGCCGACTGCGTCGAGGCGGTCATGGGCGCACATGACGTGCGCCCGGTCGAGGCGATCGAGCAGCTGGTCGAGGTGGATGCCCGCTCGCGCGACGCCGCGCGCGATTACATTGCCGCCTATTCCTCGTAGGCATACACGAGCACGCGCTGGTCGAGCGACTCGTCGTCCGAGCAGGTGCAGAACGTGTATACGCGCGCAGGCGCGCTTTCCGCGACCGGGGCGTCTTCCAGCTTCACGCGGCTTGCGGCGTAGCGCGCCTGGAACCACGCCTTCAGCTCTTCAGCGCTTTCGAAGGCGGTGACGTTCGTGCCGCACGCGCCGTCGGCCACCTCGACGCAGCGAACCTGCAGCCGCCGCCTGGTGTCGGGGGTTTGCAGCAGGACGGTGCCGTGCCCTTCGGCGAAGTCCGCGCCTGCGAAGTCCGCGAAGTCGGCGAACATCCTGCCCCCGCTCCAGTTGTGGCCGTAGACGACGCAGTTGGGCGCGTCGAGGCCGGCGGCGCAGCCCGCGTCCAGGAAGGCGCAGCCCATGGCGTCGGGGCTTCCGTCGACGGCATGCGAGAGGTAGAACGCGTCGTCTTCGGGGCGCGCCTGCACGATGGGCTGGTCGATGGCAGTGCCTGGCACGGTGACCCATCCCACGACGTCGGGGTTCACGGCGCGCCAATGCTCCCAGTCGATGCGCGGGAACTCGCTTTCCTGTTCGGTGGCCGGCGATGCGTTCCTGTCGGCTTCTTGCGTTCCGAAGGCATCGCCCCGCTGGGCGCCGGGCGCAAGGAGGCCGAATACCACGGCGGTGGCAAGCAGGCAAGCGGCCGCCGCCGTTGCTGCCCGGCCGCCTGCCGCCATGGCGCCCTTTTCCGCCCTACGCACGCCTGCCGCCCATCAGCCGCCTGCTGCCTAGGAACAGCACCGCGCCTGCCACGGCTCCGGTTGCGACCATCGCAGGGGACGCGTCCGGCTCCTTCGCGCCTGTCTTGTAGTAGCCCTTCCCCGCAGGAAGCGCGCCCACGACGACGGTCTGCGCGACGTCGTCTGGGTCTGCATGCTCGGCTATGTCGTCTCCGCCCTGCGTCAGGAACTCGTATACCACCAGCTCCGTTCCAGCCTCGAGGCCCGTGGAATCGAACGAGAATCCGACCTGCACCGACCCCGACGGGGAGTCGGGAACGAACGACCTCTCTGCAACGACCGGCTTGCCGTCGACGTGAAGCTGGCTGCCGTCCGCCTTGTCGACCACGAGTCCCGTCAGAACGTATTCGGTTCCGGCCACCAGGCCGCTGTAGGAGACGGTGTCGGTGATCCTGGCGTCCATGGACGGAAGGATCTCGTGGTCTCCGTCGGCGGCGTCCGTGGCCTCGGTGCGCAGCGAGGGCTGCTCCACTTCGAAGGACTCCATCTCGTTGGCGGGGTCGGCATGCGTCGCCGTGACCTCGTCGCCGCTGGTCAGCAGGTCGAAGATCACGTAGCCTCCCTCCATGTCCGAGGCGTCCATCTCGTAGTTCAGCGACGCGGTCATGCGGGGAGATGTCGCCGTGACGTCCATCGATGCCAGCACCATCCTCGACGACACGGCCTCGTTCTCGCCCATATACGCCGCAATCGCGTCCATGTCTATGGCGCTGCCCACGGGAATCTCGTAGGATGAGCCCCGTTCGCCTTCCGTTTCGACGGCTCCCAACAAATCCAGCAAGGCGTTCCAGTACTCACGCAGCCCTTCCTGGTCGACCGGTTCCGCCTCGGGCGCCTCTGCCGGATCGCCGGGTGCCTGCGCCTCGGGCGCATCCTCCGCCTCGTCGTGCGCGGCTGCGAGGATGGGAAGCCCCGTTTCCAGGTCGATGACCGTGCCGTAGAGCTGGTAGGTCTTGCCCGGCGTCAGGTTGTGCAGCTCGACCTCGTCCGTAACGGCGACGCGTCGCTGGGCCGACACGCTCTTGTCCCCGTCGTGGGCGTCGCGCGCGTACGTGGTCACGGAAGGCGGCTGCTCGTTCTTGTCGGCCACCGTTCCGAGGTCGAGCGTGACGCCGTCGCGCGTCACGGAGATGTCGGGAAGCGTGACCAGCATCAGGCCGGCGTTCGCCGGGCACCGAAGCTCCTTCAGCGTGTACGTGTCGTAGGGAAGCGCCCCCAGCGCGTCGTCCGCATCGGCCATGCTGCCGTCGCGACGCTGGCCGAACCACACGCCGGCGCCCGCGTCGAGTAGCGTCTCGTCGACCGTTCCGTCCGCGTCCAAGGCGGCATCGTTCGCGTTCGTGCGGCGGCTGTGGGGGTTCCAGGCGGCCGAGGTGTCGATGCGGCCGTTGTCGTCCGTCACGAGCACGTGCGCCTCTCCGGTGGTGTCGCTGGCGAGCAGGAACGGGACGCCGGCCAGGCGCGTCATGTCGTCCTCGCGCACCTTCACCAGGGACAGGTCGCCCCGCTTCACTTGCTCGGCGCTCGTCACGAAGCCGTCGCCGGTGACGTCTCCCGACAAAGCGGGCTCCTGCGTCCCTGCCGCCTGCTGTACCCTGAGCACGCTGGCGGCATCCGACAGCAGGTAACCTTCCGAGGGCGACGCCTCGCGCACGACGTAGGTTCCCAGCGGGAAGACGGCCTTTCCGTAGCCGTCGCGGTACAGGTTGCCCGAAACCAGATACGCGTCGGGGTCGGCAAGGTCGATCATGCCACGGGCGTCCGTCAGGAACTCCCACTGGCGGGCCGGAGCGCCCGAGGCGGCGGCTTCCTCGGCGGTTCCGAAGGAGCCCTCGTAGTGCGCCACCGCGTAGCGCGCGCCTTCCAGCGAGGCCGCGCCCAACGCCTCGTTCATCGCTTCGCTCCAGTCCGATTCGGCGTCATGCTTGGAAATCTTGGCCAGGGCGTCGCGCACCACCAGGTCGCATCCGAACGTGGCGACGGGCTGCGTCGACCCGTTCAGCCAAAGCGTCCCGTGTCCTTTGTACCGTGCATGGCTGCGTGCTGCGAAGTCCCTCGCCTTGGCCATCGCGTCGTCCCTTACCGCCGCGCTCACCTCGGCGAAGCTGCCTCCGTTCTCGGCCGGCACCACCACGAACGACTGGCTGGGGGACAGCACTTCCCATATCAGCGTCTGCGCGATGATGATCCTCGCGTTCTCGGACAGGGGGCTGTCCGCGTAGACGTTGCGCATGAAGTGCGCGCGCAGGGCCATGTCGGTTACCTGGTCGGGCCCGGCGAGGGAGCCGATGTCTGCCGACGAGACCTGGCCGGGCTTGAAGCCCACGTTCGGATCGACGCAGAACGCCAGCTCCCCGTTCACGCCGAGCACCCCCTCGGTGAAGTCGTGCACGTAGGTTCCGTTGTCGTACTGCGATATCTGCGCCACGTTCTTGGCGATGCTGTGGGACGTGCCCGTCTGCGCGAATGCTTGCGCATGCGGCAGCCCCAGTACCGCATGCGGCTGCATCGCCAGCGCCACCGCCAGCAGCGTCGCAAGCGCCGCCCTCGTCGCCGTCGGTCTTCGTATGCGTCCTTCCTTCATGGGGAACCGCCTCCTCGCCATCGGTGTCGTTCGGCCTCTTCAACGACTTTAGACGCGGCGTTCGAAACCGCGGTTACGCACGACCGCCTTTGGCGCCGACGCGGATCGAAAGCGGGCCTTGCCCCGTTTCGTCCCGATTCGAATGTTTTTGTGCAATATCGGGGCCGGCTCTTCCAAAAGACTGCGCGGCCGTCGATAATCGTTCTGGAAAACACGCTGCGCGAACCCGGGCGAACCTTGCGGGCGGCCGATGCCGGCCTTGCACCATGCCTGCACGCCTCTTACGCGAACCTTGCCTCCGGCTTGCGCCCGATGCGAAACGAGACGTCGAGATGGACATCCTGTACACCGTGTTCTGCGCCGCCGTGGTGATCGGCTTTCTGGTCTTCATCCACGAGGGCGGCCACTACCTTGCCGCGCGCGCGTTCAAAGTGCGCGTCACGGAATTCATGATCGGCCTTCCCGGCCCCAACGTTGGCTTCACGAGGAACGGCACGAAGTTCGGCCTCACGGCCATCCCGCTCGGTGGATACGCGCGCGTCTGCGGCATGGAGACCGGCGCCATGTCCCCGCACCTCGAGGGCGCGCTCGCGTCGGTGTACCGCCGAGGCGCGGCCACGATGGAGGAGGTCGCACACGACTGCGGCATCGACGACGAGGATGCCTACGAGGCGCTCGAAGAGCTGGTGGAGTGGGGAAGCGTCACGGCGCCGAAGCGCTCCGACGAGTTCAACACCTACCGCACGCCCGCCTTCGAGCCCACGCGCGCCCAGCGCGTCTTCGCGCGCCGCCACTGCGCCTGCGTGCCCGAGGCTGTGGAGGAGGGCTCGCCGCGCGACGTCGCCGACCCGTCCGCGCTGTTCCAGTCCGAGTACCGCCAGCAGTACCGTTCGCTGCCGTTCTGGAAGCGCTCGGTCATCGTGCTTGCGGGCATCGCCGTGAACCTGCTGTTCGCCATGCTGGCCTTCGTCGTCATCTACTCGGTCATCGGCGTCGACGTGGCCAACCCGCAGACCGGCGGGGTCGTCCACTACAACGCCACGCCCATCCAGTCCATCCAGGCCGGGTTCGTCTACATCGGGGCGGTCTTTGAGGCCATCCTCGGCCTGTTCAATCCCGCCACGGCCGCACAGACCGTGTCCGAGTCCACCAGCATCGTCGGCATCGCGGTGATGTCGGCCGACTTCTTCGCGCAGGGCTTCGTGGACGCGCTGTTCTTCATGGCGGCCATCTCGGTGTCGCTGGGGCTCATGAACCTGCTGCCTATCCCGCCGCTGGACGGCGGCCGCTTCCTCGTCGAGGTCATCCAGAAGGTCACGCGCCGCGAGGTCCCCATGAAGGTGATGGGCTACGTCAGCATGGCGGGGATGGCGCTGTTTCTGTGCTTCTTCGTGTTCATGCTGAACCAGGACATCCAACGCTTCGTGCTGGGCGGATAGCGCGCGGGTCTTGCCTGCAGGCTTCCGGGTTGGTTCGCGCCATCCGTAGTACAATGAGGCCATCATGACCAAGCGGAACACACACCAGGTGAAGGTGGGCGGCGTGGCCCTCGGCGGCGGCGCGCCTGTCGTCGTGCAGTCCATGCTCAACGCCCCCGCCTCCGACGTCGAGGCGAACCTCGACCAGGTGGCGCGCCTTGCCAAGGCGGGGTGCGAGGTGGTGCGCATGGCCATTCCGTCGCAGGCCGACATGCGCGCCTTCGAGCAGGTGTGCGCGCGGTCGTCGCTGCCGGTGGTGGCCGACGTGCATTTCGACGCGCGCATCGCGATGGAGGCCGCCTGGCGCGGCGCCGCCAAGCTGCGCATCAACCCCGGCAACATCGGCGGTTTGGCGAAGGCCGACATGGTGATCGACGCCGCCCGCGGCGCCGGCATTCCCGTGCGCATCGGCGTGAACGCGGGCTCGCTCGACAAGGACCTCGCCTCCCGCGGCGACCTGTCCACGGCGCAGAAGCTGGTGGCCTCGGCCACGTCCTACGTGCGCCACTTCGTCGGCGAGCGCGGCTTTCGCGACATCGTCGTCTCGGCGAAGGCCCACGACGTTCCGCAGACGGTCGAGACCTACCGCCTGCTTTCCGAGGCCATGCCCGATATCCCGTTGCACATCGGCGTCACCGAGGCCGGCACCGCCATGCAGGGAATCATCAAGTCGGCCGCAGGGCTCGGCATCCTGCTCGACGAGGGCATCGGCGACACGCTGCGCATCTCGCTCACCGACGACCCGATGCTCGAGGTGCGTGCGGCCTGGCAGCTTCTGGGAGCGCTCGGCCTGCGCGCCCGCGGCCCCGAGATCATAAGCTGCCCCACGTGCGGGCGGTGCCAGGTGGACCTGATCTCCATCGCGAAGCAGGTGGAAGAGCGGCTCGCCTCGGTCGAAAAGCCTCTCAAGGTGGCCGTGATGGGCTGTGTGGTGAACGGGCCTGGCGAGGCGAAGGACGCAGACGTCGGCATCGCTGCCGGCGCGGGCGTCGGCGCGCTTTTCCGTAATGGTAGAATCGTGAGGAAAGTCGACGAGGCCGACATCGTCGAGGCCTTGATGCAGGAAATCGAATCGCTGTAGGCGGCCGCAGGGGCCGCCTGCCGCACCGGAAGGAACCCCTATGAGCGAGATAATGCACCTGAGCCGCATGTACATGCCCACGCTGCGCGACGTGCCGGCGGACGCCGACATCGCCAGCCACCAGCTGCTGCTGCGCGCCGCCATGATCCGCAAGACGGCCAGCGGCATCTACACCTTCCTTCCGCTGGGCTACAAGGTGCTCGCCAAGATAGAGGGTATCGTGCGCGAGGAGATGGACGCCACCGGCGCACTCGAGATCATGATGCCGGCGCTGCAGCCTTCCGAGCTCTGGCACGAGAGCGGCCGCTGGGACGACTACGGCCCCGAGCTCATGCGCCTGGTCGACCGCCACGACCACGGCTACTGCCTCGGGCCCACGCACGAGGAGCTCATCACGTCGCTTGTGAAGGGCGAGCTGCGCAGCTACAAGCAGCTCCCGCTCACGCTGTACCAGATTCAGGTGAAGTTCCGCGACGAGATCCGCCCGCGCTTCGGCCTTCTGCGC
>CAJUSL010000068.1 GCA_910589135.1 uncultured Eggerthellaceae bacterium | reverse complement strand
CGGTTATGACGACCAGCTTGTCGCGCGGAATGACCAGGTCGACGTTCTTGAGGTTGTGCTCGCGCGCACCCTTGATGACGATTTCGTTCTGTGGCATATCGTGCTTCCTTCGCGTGATTTTACCGCGACATTCTACCTCAAAACACGAATAAATGTTCGTAATTCGGCCGCTTCACCATTCCTGCACGTGCCAGCCGACGATGGGGTCGGGGCGCTTCGTCGCACGCGTCGAAAGCGTGCGCCCCTCGACACGTGCCGCCTACCCGCGCGGATGCGCCTGGTGGTGCACATCCTTCAGGCGCTCGGCGGACACGTGGGTGTACACCTGCGTCGTCGACAAGTCGGCGTGCCCGAGCATCTCCTGCACGCTGCGCAGGTCGGCGCCGCCGGAGAGCACGTCGGTGGCGAAGGAATGGCGCATGGCGTGGGGCGACAGGCTCGCGTCAAGCCCCGCCGCGGCCAGCGAGCGTTTGAACATGGACCGGATGGACTCGGGCGAGTAGCGCTTGCCCCGGTCGGAGAGGAACAGGCACCCGGGGTCGTCGCCCGCAAGCAGCAGCGGCCTGCCTTCGACGAGGTAGCGCCTGATGGCGCGTGCGGCGGTGCGGTGCATGGGCACGATCCGCTCCTTCGACCCCTTGCCCATCACCTTGATCTGCTGCAGGCCGAAGTCGACGTCGCGCGCGAGCATGCCGGACACCTCGGATATCCTGAACCCGCAGGCGTACATCGTCTCGAGAACCGCCTGGTCGCGGGCCTCCTTCGCAAACGCGGGCGAGCCGGCGTCGAGCGAGGCAAGCGCCTCCTCGTGCACGGCGAGCAGCCTCTCCATGTCCGACGGCGAGATGGACTTGGGCAGGCGCGCGGCCTTCTTCGGGCCCTGCAGCGAAGCAACCGGGTCGACTTCCACGACGCCCATGGCGTTCAGCCATCGGAAGAACCCCTTCAGGGCCGAGAGCCTGCGGTTGACCGTCGCCTTCGAGTACCGCGCGGCGTCCAGCTCGCCGAGGTAGCGTCGCGCCTGCTTGTGCGTCACCGAGAACGGGTCGAGGCCGCGCCGGTGCGCCCAGCGCAGGTAGTCCTCCAGGTCGCAGCCGTAGCTTCGCACGGTATGCGCCGAGTCGTTCTCCTCGTAACGCAGCGAATCGAGGAAGGCCGCGAGCTCGCCGCCGCCCGGCAGCGGCTCCTCGGGCGCGCCCGCGGCGTCCTGCGGCTGCCTCTCGGAGCGCCCCGCAGCGTCTTGCCGCAGCGCGGCGGCCGGCTTTTCGCGCGCGTCCTTACGCGCCATGGACGCCCGCCTCCGCGAGGGCCTTGCGGTAGGCGGCCAGCGCCTCGGCGCCGCGCTCGGCGTAGCGGCGGTAGCGCTCGCGCTTGTTGCGCACGTGCTCGTCGAGCGGCTTCATGATGCCGAAGTTGACGTGCATGGGCTGGTAGTCCTTCGTCGCGGGGTCGGCGGCGTGCCGCAGAAGCGCGCCGAAGGCCGTCTCCTCCGGCAGCGGGGGAACGTCGATGCCTTCGAGCATGCAGTGCACGGACACGGCGGCGTTCAGCCCCGAGCGGATCGCCTCGCAGTAGCCCTCGGTTCCCGACAGCTGGCCGGCCACGAACGCGGGACACGGCAGGGTGGCGGCCGCGTCCGTCACCAGGCGCCCCGTTGCGTCCAGGCAGCGGGGCGCGTCGACGAAGGTGTTGCGGTGCATGACGCCGAACCGGGCGAACTCGGCGCGCTCGAGCCCGGGAATCATGCGGAAGACCCTCTCCTGCTCGGGGAAGGCGAGGTTGGTCTGGAAGCCCACCAGGTTGAAGCTCTGCCCCTCGCGGTCCTCGGCGCGCAGCTGCAGGGCCGCCCACGGGCGCCTTCCGGTGCGCGGGTCGGTGAGCCCGACCGGCTTCATGGGCCCGAAGCGGGGCGCGTCGCGACCCTTGCGGGCGATCTCCTCGATGGGCTGGCATGCCTGGAACAGGTCCGCCGCCTCGAACTCCTTCGCCACGACGCGGCGCGCGTCGAGCAGCGCGTCGACGAAGCGCTCGTACTCGTCCTTGTCGAACGGCGCGTTCAGGTAGTCGCCGGCCTCGGCATCGTCCTCGTAGCGGCTCTGCCTGAACACCTTGCCGAGGTCGATGGAATCGGCCATGACGATAGGCGCCGCGGCGTCGTAGAAGGCAAGCGACTCGCTGCCGCAGAGCGCCTCTATGGATTCGGCGAGCACGTCGCTCGACAGCGGCCCGGTCGCGAGGACGATGGCGCTCGACCCATCCGCCAGCGTAGGAACGTCGCGCACCTCCCCGCGCACGACCTCCACGAGCGGGTGCGCTTCCACCGCCTGCGTCACCGCCGCGGAGAACGCCCTCCTGTCGACGGCGAGCGCCCCTCCCGCAGGAACGCTGCATTCCAGCGCCGTGCGGTACAGGTGCGAGCCGAGCTCCGCGAGCTCGCGCTTCAGCATGCCGGCGGCGCTGTCCCCCTTCGTTGACTTCAGCGAGTTCGAGCACACGAGCTCGGCCAGGTCGGAGGTGTGGTGCACGCCGGTGGCGACGTGCGGCCGCATCTCGTGAAGGCGCACCGCGTGGCCCAACGCCGCCAGCGTCAACGCCGCCTCGCTGCCGGCAAGGCCGCCGCCCACTATGTCAACGCGCTTTTCCATGGGCGTAGAATATCACGTCCGCCGCGCCCGCCCAACGCAACAAAGACCCAAAGGGACGGGGTATTCGGGCCGGAATGCCGTTCGGCTCGCCCTGCCTGGGCGCGAGCCGCGTGCAAGGCACGGAGTTGGTCCTCCTCGCTCAACCCCGCCTTCCAGGCATGCCTTAGGCGTAGCTAGCAAACCGAGCCAGGGAACAGCCCCCCCCCGACTCACGACTCCGGCTAGCAAACCGAGCCAGGAGAACCGTCCCCCTGACTCGTTTGCTCCGCCCATGACTCCAAGGCAGCTGCATCCAACGCAAGGTAGCTTGATGCAAGGCAAGCCATCCGGGAATAGAAGCAGTCGCCCTGATGCTCCCTGATGCTCCCTGATGCTCGTCGCAAGATCGTCGACCCAGAGCAGGAGATGGTCGCGCAGGAAGCCACGGGATTGCCCAAGCCTCAGACCGCTGTCCTTCTCGTCGCCCGCCTCCAGGCTGGCATAGGCGCCCTGCGAGAGCTTTTGCCATGAAGTCGAGCTCCAGCCCGATGAAGTCATCCGATACCGCTGGATACCGGGCAGGCAGGAATCCCGCCTGCCGATAGGCCTCCCTGACGCCCAGCACTTCCGGCTGGAACAATGCCTTCCTGCCGGTAACGTGCACGGATTCCCAGGGCGAGGCGACAGGCGCGCCCGGCCCTAGGAAGATGCGCGTGTACTGCCCTCTGAGCTCCGCCAGATTCCGCCCGTCGCCACGCACAGCTTCGGGAATGAAGGCCCGGATGCCCTCAAGCTGGCACGTCAAATCGCAGAAGACGGCCTTTGAAGCCAACGCGAACTCCTGCACCGCATGCTCGCTTTCCAACACGTCCATGAGCGTGTCGTCAGGCTCCTCGCAGAAGGCCCTTGCGAGGAGCGCGTACATGAACTGGCGGTTCAGCAGGAAAAGCCGACGGTCCCCCACCGCCTACAGCTCCAGTTCCCTGAAGTCCTCGTCGAACACGTACTCCCTCGCCTCGACTATCATGCTCGGGTCCGTGATGGACGGGTCGGGACGGCACGGAATCCCCTGCACGGCGTCGGGGTGCTTCCGGCGAAGCTCGTCGAAGTCGCCGAATTCGATCGCCCTCATGCCGCAGGACGCCTCGCAGGTCGTGGCGCCGTCCTCTTCGCGCGTGTCGATGCAGGCGTTGCACTTGTTCACTATGCCTTCGTCCTCGAGGTACACCGGGGCGCCGTAGGGACAGGCCATGATGCAGGCCTGGCACCCGATGCATACTGCGTCGTCATGCTGCACGGTGCCGTCCTGCTCGTTCTTGTACATCGCGCGGGTCGGGCAGTTTCTGACGCACGCCGGATCTTTGCAATGGTTGCAGGCGCCAGAGACGCTGTAGAACCGGGCATGGGGGTACTCCCCGACCTCGTACGCCCTCACGAGGCGGTAGTTCAGCAGCTTCGGGACGTCGAACTTCTTCTTGCAGGCAACCTGGCACGTCTTGCAGTCCACGCATCTGGTGCTGTCGAAATAGAATCCTTTACGGGCCATCGTGTTCACCTCTATTCCTTGATATCGAGCGCAAGGCGCGTGTCATGGTCCGGAACGGGCGCCGGCCCGGTCCATTTCTCCACCTGAACGCTTACATTGTTGTAGCCGGAAACGCCCATGCCTTGAGGGGATCCGCCGTAGAGCGTGTTGGGGCTTCCCCCGCGGTCTATTCCGTCGTCGTCGAAATCAGGCCAGGAGCCGTTGGGCACATCGATGCTGCCGGGAACGACGAGCTCGCTCACGCTTACCGGGCGCAGTATCTTGCCGTGAGGGCTCGAAACCAGCACCGCATCGCCTGAGCCGATTCCCCGCTCGCGCGCATCCTTCGCGTTCATGACGACAGGGGCCGAGAACGTTTCGCGCAACGTCTCCACGTTGTTGAAGTCGGTGCAGGCGCTCCTGGGATAGTGGGTGTTGAACATGCGGAGCGGATAGTCCGCGTCCTCGGGAACGTCGCGATAGGTGGGATACGGCTTGAACTCCTCGTCGGTCAGCGTGGCCATGTTGAACGTGTCGGCCTTGGCCTGGCAGTATATCTCGAACTTCGCGCTCTCCGAACCCAGCGGATTCGCGGCGGGGTCCTCGATGTAGTCGGCGTAGGCGATCGTTTGGTACTGGTCTCCGAAATGGCGCTCGATTTGGTAGACGCCGCGCTTCATGAGCTCGTTTATGCCTATGGCGCCTTGTTGCGGCTCGCCTTCGATGTTCCATTCCTTGATGTTTTCGGGCGTGATGGTGGCGAGCGGAGTGGAGGTTCCGTCGACGTTTTCGATCTTGGTGTTCTTCAGCTGGTTGAAGAACGCCTGCTCCTCGGAAATGGGGTAGACGTCCTTGGGGTCGTATCCCAGCCGAAACAAGAGCTGCTCGGCGATCCACTGGTCAGTTTTCGCCTCGTAGGTCTCGCCGCCCAGCTTCGAGTACACGAGGACCATTTCGCGGTCGCGGTCGCCGTTCTCCGCAATGGCGTTGCGCTCGATGTCGGAGGTGACCGGCAGGATGATGTCGGCATAGGGGGCGGAAGGCGACGGCACGAAATGCTGATAGAGTATGAAGTCGAGCTTGCGATACGCCTCTTCGGCCTTCGACCCGTTGGTCACCGAACGGGCGGAGCCGTCGCGGGCGGCGTAGATCATGCGAATGCCGCACTCCTTTTCTTGGGGAGCGGTGAAGTTGCCCGACCAGCAACGGCCCGTGCTCGTGTACTTCCCGTCGATGATCGCATCCCAGATCTGAAGGGCCTGGACGTAGTCGGTCTCGTCGACCGGCTCGAACCTGTCGGCGTCATAGAGCGGCTCGACATCCGGCAGCGTGATGTCGGCGGTGCCGTCGTCTCCCGTAGATATGATTTGAAGCGCCACCGGCCCTTGGCGATCAACCCAGTAGTTGGAGCAGGCATTCCCCGGCTTGCCGTAGTGGCCGCCCATGCACGCGATGGTCATATACATCTGAGGAATGTCCTCCGCCCCCGTGCAGCGCGCGGCCGAGTATCCATGGGACAGCGTCACATTCCTCTGCTTCGTCATCTGCCCGGCGAACCATTCGATGTCTTCCACGGGCGTGCCGCAACGCTCGCTTGCCCATGCGGCGTCCTTCACGATGCCGTCGTAGTCGCCTTCGAGATAGCCTTTGAAGTTCTCCTCGGTCGCGGCGCTCCCAGGCATGGACTGGGCGTCGAACCCGACGCAATAGGCGTGCAGGAAGTCCCAGTCGATGACGCCGCCCTGCTCCTTGTCCAGATCGAGCATCGAATGGGCCACGCCGATCAGGAATGCCATGTCCCCGCCTGGCCTTACGGGAACCCAGCGGGCGTCGAGCATCGCGGCCGAAACGTTGTAGGAGGGGCCGACGTAGACGAACTGCGCCCCGTTGTCCTTGGCCGCGCGGAAGAAATAGGCCGGGTTGCCGTTGGAGCCCCAGCCGGGGTTCTGGCCGAAGAGCACGACCGTGTCGGCGTTCTCGACCATGTCGAGGCGGTCGTTTCCGGCACATTCGCCGCCATAGCTGATGCCGAGCGCTTCGGTGTCAAGCGTGTAGGACCCGTACGAGATGGAGTCCGACACGGTCAGGTATCCACCAAGGGCATTGAGCAAAGGCCCCCACGTTCTTGCGTCCGCCGCTTATGTTGCACGGCATGTACACCGCCCGCGGCCCATGCTCCGAATACGTCTTCTTCAGCTGCTGCGCCACAAGGTCAAGGGCCTCGTCCCAGCTGATGTGCTCGTAGCCCTCCTTGCCCCTCAGTTCGCCATGGGGCTCCTCCGGCGTCCAGCTGAGGCGCTTCATCGGGTATTTCAGCCTGTCCGTCCCGTTCTCGAATTCGACGAGGGAGCGCCCGCGCAGGCACCCGCGTTGCTGCGGATACAGAACGGAGTCAGGGTGCGTGTCGTCGGTCTTCTGGCGCAACACGATGCCGTTCTTCACCAACGCCCGGTTCATGCAACGCGTTCCGCACCCATGGAGGCACGCGAGGGTCTTCCACTCCGCATCGGCGACGGCATCCGTCGCGCCCGCCACCTCGTCCGCGAACGCGAAACGGCCGTCTGCTGCGAAGATGGAATCGCTCGCTCCCAGGGCGGCAACTGCCGCAGGCTGGCAGAGACGAAGCTTCTGCGGGTCATGCCATGTCCTTCGATGCTCGTATTTCCCATATCTGCCACCTTTCGTATCTTCCGGCCGGCATATGCGCCGTCAATCAGATCGGTTGATTTTCTAGCTCGCCGCTGTCTCCCCATTTGCCGCCTTGAGCCCCACGATGCAGGCAACAAGCCCCGCAATGAGCACGACCTTGACCGCACTCACCGACTCTTCGCCGGTCAGCATCCCGTATACGACGGTGAGCATTGCTCCGATGCCTACCCAGACCGCGTAAGACGTTCCCAGAGGAAGCGTCTTCAAGGCGAAGGAAAGTCCCAGCATGCTGAGGATCAGCGCGGCCACGAAGACGATCGAGGGGACGACCTGGCTGAGGCGTTCGACCTTTCGAGCGCTATGGCCCAAACCGACTCCAAGACCCCGGCGGATATCAAGGCAAACCAAGCCACGCCCGTTCCTCCTTTCGCTTTCCTGAACAACGCCGCGTTCTAGAACGCCGCATAGAACCCGTAGCGGGCCACGACCATGACAACGAGGATCAAGCCGAAAGCGATCAAAGCAATGCCCGGCTTGCATGTCTTTTTACGCAGCGGCATGCCTTCGATGCCTGCCGCTGCGGCCGCCAATATGGCCGCAACGACGAAGGGTGCGGCCCCGACGGCCGTCGCGCCGAACACGACCGCTTCCCAGACGAGCACGAGCGCAAGCGCGACATAGAGTGCTGCGCATATTGCGGTCAGAGCACGTTTCTTCTCGATCTTCAGGAACGCGCCGGCGAAAGCAGCTCCCAAGCACAGGTCGCCTACTATGAATTGGAAAAGCGTGGGGACTTCGGGCCAGCCGGGCACGCCGTAGCTCGTGAAGTAGGCGATGGCCGTGACGGCATGAGGCCGCAGGCCAGGACGGATGCGGCCAGAGGCAGCGCCCTGCCTCGGTAGTCCCGGGCCTTGACGAGGATTGCATCCACGAGAACCAGCGTCCCGAACGGGATGGACCAATAGGCCTCCTGGGCGATCATCGCGGACGGGTTTGCCAGGGCGTTCAGGAATCTTTCGGGATGCCCCAGATGAAGCAGCGTTCCCAGCAGCCCCAGCCCGAGGAGAGCCAGGCAGAGGACGTCGAACGGGAAGGTTCGTAGGCGCCGCTTCTCCAGCACGCCGAACGCGGTCGCCGCGACATAACCTCCCGCAGACAAGCCGGTCGGAAT
>CAJUSL010000067.1:2746-8009 GCA_910589135.1 uncultured Eggerthellaceae bacterium | reverse complement strand
GTGTAATTTTCAAGCTGCCACCCGGCGAATCCAAGACGGATTTAGCCGAGCGAAAAGGAATTCTAAAGCACGGTAAACTCGCTGTCAACAGTTTACACGCCACCGGGCGTATCTATTCTATCGAAACAACAAACGGCCACTATACAAGCAGGTTTCAGGCGCCTGCGGCTCCCCTTCCCCGCCCCGGTTGACGCAAGCGAAGCAGTATACTCCGCTACGTACAAAAAATCTGCACAAGGAGGCAGCGATGTTCAAGGCACGCGAGATCAAGCCAGGGATCCACTGGGTGGGCGCGCTGGAATGGGAGGAGCGCTACATCCACGGCATCACGATGCCCCTCGGCTCCACCAACAACGCCTACCTGATCATGGACGAGAAGATCGTCCTGGTGGACACCTGCGTCGGCCCGCACGCGCATGAGCTGCTCGAGCGCGTCTCCAGCGTGACCGACCCGGCGCGCATCGACTACATCGTGTCCAACCACGGAGAGAAGGACCACGCCGGCTCCATCGGAGAGGTGCTCGCGGCGGCCCCGAACGCCACGGTCGTCACCAGCGACCCCAAGGGGCTCGCCATATTAAAGACCTACCTGCCGGAAGGCACCTCGTTCCTTCCCATGAAAAGCGGCGACACGCTGAGCATCGGCGCGCGCACGCTGCAGTTCGTCCACACCCCGATGGTCCACTGGCCCGACAACATGGTCACCTACTGCCGCGAGGACTCGATCCTGTTCTCGAACGACGCCTTCGGGCAGTTCATCGCCACCAGCAAGCGCTTCGACGACGAGGTGCACCTGGACACGGTCCTGTCGTGCGCGAAGAAGTACTTCGCCAACATCATCACGCCGTACGCGAAGCAGGCCGCCAAGGCGGTGGAGGCCGTGCGCACGCTCGACCTGGAGCTGATCTGTCCGGCCCACGGCGTCATCTGGCGCAGCAATGTCGGCAAGATCCTCGGGCTCTACGAGAAGCTCTGCCGCTGCGAGCCCGACGATTCCGCCGTGGTCGTGTACGGCAGCATGTACGGGTCAACCGAACGCATGGCGCTCGCCATCACCGAGGCGTTCATGGAAAAGGGCGTCAACGTGCGCTGCTACGACATCGACGTGTCCGACATGTCCGACATCGTCACCGACGTGTTCTTCGCGAGGTACGTGGCCGTGGGGTCGCCCACCCACAACAACACCACGCTGCCGACCATCGGCGCGTTCCTCACCTACCTGAAGGGGCTCGCGCCCAAGGGACGCATCGGCATCAGCTTCGGATCGTTCGGATGGGTGCCGGGCGCCCAGAAGGAAATCGCCGAGGTGATGCAGAAGGCGGGCTTCGTCATGCCGCTCGAACCCTTCACGGAAGGCTGGAACGACACGCCCGCCGGCGCGGCGCGGCTGTTCGACGCCGTCTGCAACCTGGTGGACGACGAGGAGTAACGCGTCAATCCTCGTCGGCGTATTCCTCGTCGATGACGATGAACCATACGTAGACGCCGCATACGGCTCCGTCCTCGTCGCGCCCGAAAAAGCACGGGTAGACGCCGTCCCCCCAGCCGGCGGCGAAGATGGGGATGCTGCAATCGCTTCCAGGAACGGGCCAGATCGCCCAGTCGCCGTCCTTTCTCTGGTGCGCCGGATGCTCGCGGGCGCTCTCCTCCAAGACGTCGCAGAACAGGTCGTTGTAGTTGTCGATGCACTCGTCTTCCTCGAGGCGCTTCTCCCAATATGCGTTGTACGCCTCCTGCGCCCGCACGTCCGCCACGCACCCCATGCCGGCGTCGACGCCGAAGCCGAAGAAGGAGTCGTCGCTCAGCTCCGCGTCGAGGTTCTCGTTGCCGACCATCGCCATTTCGTAGCAGACGGGCCGTCCGTTGGACACCGCCACCTTCGCGCAAGCGTACCGCTCGTCGCCATCCTCTCTCATTGCGACGCAGATTTTCACCGGATAGGTTCCGGCAGGTATCTTCTGAAAGTACGGCAGGCACTCCTCCAGGTCGACGAGCGGGTCGCAGGCGAATATCGTACCGGTGGGGAAATGGACGCTTCCCATTTCGATGACGTCGACGTCCACTCCCCCGATGCTCTTCTCCTTGAAGTAGCTTTCCAGGTCAACCTTGCAGTACAGTTTCTCCTTGACGCCTTCGTATTTGCGCAGCCACGTCTCGTTGGGCATCGCCATGCTTCCTCCTTTGATCGCTCGCGTATTCGGCGCGAAGGCTTCTCACGCGAAGCCTGAAATCCTTGCCATCGATTCTACCGCCGTTGCAAGGCCAAGACGGCTTGAGTGATGCATTCTTTCACGTCACCACGGAGCCCGTCCGCAAAAAAAGAACGCGCCCCGAGGGGCGCGTCCGTTACGAGCATTTATCAAGGAAACGCTACATGCGTTTGACGGTGCCACGCAGACCATATACGCCCACCGGAACGCCTTCGGTCTGGGCCTCGAGCATCTGGCCAGGGCCGACGTAAAGACCGACGTGGCCGCGGCTCCAAACCGGGTCGCCAGGCATGGGGTTTTCGGCGTTCGGCAAGCTGGAGAACCATTCAGACGTATGATAGCTACAGCCAATCGCGTAGCAGACGAGGTGCGAGCAGTCCCAGCCCGGATTGCCGGAGCCGCCCCACTGGTAGGGCTTGCCTTTCTGGGTCATTCCCCTGGCCACCGCGGCGGCGCCGTTGTAGCTTTGGGGCTTGCTCGTGCTTCCCTTGCCGCTGGAGCCACCGCTCGAGCTTCCGCCGCTCGAGCTGCCGCCGCCCGAATTGCCACCCCCGGAGTTGCCACCCGAATAGGTGCCGCCGCCCCCGTTGTTCGTGCTGGTGGGGATAGCCTCCTCGGCAGCACGTGCCGCTGCGGCCTGCTCCTCGTTGAACAGCTGCTGGGCCTCTGCGGAAAGCGTGTTGTAGGTGGCCTGCATCTCGTCGTAGAGGGCCTTGGCTTCGGACTGGGCCGCAGCGGCCTTCTCCACGTTCTCGGCGGCCACGGCCTCCTGCTGCGTGTAGACCTCCTTCTGCTGCTCCACCTCGGCACGAAGCGCCTTGGTCTGCTCGACCATTTCGGCGTCGCTTTCGTTCATGTTGTTCAGAATGCTCCAGTTGTTGGTGAACGCCTGGAAGGACGTTGCACCCAGGAGCAGGTCGAGGAACGAAGCGGAGCCCGAACGGTACATGCTGCGGGCACGGGTGCCCAGCTGCTCCTGCAGGCCGGAGATTTGCTCGCTGGCCTCGTCGATGCGGCCCTGCGCCTCGTCCATCTTCGCCTTTGCGGCCAGCTGCTCGGCCTCGGCGTTCACGTAGTCGTCGGACGCCGCGTTGAGCTTGGACTGCATGCCGTTGAGCTTGTTGAGGGCCTCGGCCGCCTGCGCCTTCTTCTCGGCCGCAGTGACCGCATGCGCTTCGAGGGGATTGATGGCGGTGAGGGCCGTTGCTGCGCCGACGGTTGCCGCGACGCCTACGAATGCACGTCTGCTGAGTGCAAGGTTCTGCTCGCTCTTCAAAATGGAGTACCTCCCGGATTGAGCATGGGTCGTTTTGCAAACATACCTGAACATGATATCACGAACGCCATGCGGGGCAAACCCTTTGTGAAGATAGCGTCAACATGCGACGCGGACGAGGAAGCAGGGGCAAAGTTCTGCCCGGCCACCGCCTACGCTTCGGGCTTCTTCTGGTCCACGAAGTAGATGCGATACCACATGAGGAACATCCACACGATCCAGATCTTGCGGCTGCGGTCGGCGCCTGTCTTGTGCTCGTCGAGGATGCGCATAAGCTCGTCGGTGTCGAAGAACCGCTGCGCCTCGGGGCCCGTGAACCATTCCTTGACCTGGCCATAGTAGCGGTCTTCGCGCAGCCACTTCACGATGGGCACCGGGAATCCAAGCTTCTGTTTGCGCGCCCAGTCCGCGGGGATGGCGCGCTCGGCCGCCTCGCGCAGCGTCGCCTTCGTCTCCTGCTCGGTGACGCGCAGCGGCACGGGGATGGTGCGCGCCACGTCGAAGACGCCCTTGTCGAGGAAGGGGACGCGGCTTTCCAGCGAGTGGGCCATCGACATCTTGTCGGTCTTCAGCAGGATGTCGCCCACGAGCCAGAAGAACAGATCGACATACTGCATCTGGGTGACCTGATCGTAGGAGGCCGCCTCGGCGTATGCCGGCGCGACGACTTCCTGGGGCGTCTGCGCGCTGCAGCCGCCCTTCAGCACGCGTTGGCGCTCATCGGGCGTGAACGCGACGCCGTTGGCGTTGGTGTAGTACCAGTCGGCGACCGTCTCGCTGGCGCGCTCGAGGTAGTTCGCGCCGCGCACGCCCAGCTTGCGGAGGAACCTCGACGCGCCCTTCAGCACGGGCTTCGGGCACCACGACAGCCTGCCGCTGTCCAGCGGGGCCTGGTAGATGCGGTAGCCGCCGAAGAACTCGTCGGCGCCCTCGCCGGAAAGCACGGCCTTCACCTGCTCGGCGGCCAGCTTGTCGACGAAGTAGAGCGCGACGGCGGACGGGTCGGCGGAAGGCTCGTCCATGTGCCACTGCACCAGGGGAAGCGACTTCCAGTACTCCTCCTCGCCGATGTGGTGGCTGTAGTTCTCGACGCCGAGGGTGTCGGCAAGCTCGCGCGCCCAGGAGATCTCGTCGCGCTCGCCCTTCTCGGAGCCGTATTCGGCGAAGCCTACGGTGAACGTCTTGATGCCGGGGTTCTCCTCGGCGAGGCAGGCCGCCATGTAGCTGGAGTCGATGCCGCTGGAAAGGAAGCTCCCCACCTCGACGTCGGCGACGTTGTGATAGCGCACGCTCTCGTGCATCTCTGCGTCGATGTCGTCGACCGTCTGCCGACGGCTGCGCGCGTCGTCGGCGGCGAACTCGGGCGACCAGTAGCGCTCCACCTCGATCGAACCGTCGGCGCCCACGCGCATGAAGTGCGCGGGCGGCAGCTTGAAGACGCCCTTGAAGAACGTCTCGTCGAGCGCGCTGAACTGGAAGCAGAGGTATTGCTGCAGCGCGTCCATGTTGAGCTCGCGCCGGTAGGCGGGATGCTCGAGGATGCACTTGATCTCGGACGCGAACACGAACTGCGCGCCTTGCATGGTGTAGTAGAACGGCTTGATGCCGAAGAAATCGCGGGCGCAGAACAGCTCACGCTTCGCGCGGTCCCAGATGGCGAAGGCGAACATGCCGCGTACCCTCTTGAGCACCTGCTCGCCCCATGCGATATAACCGACCAGCAAGGCCTCGGTGTCGGACCGGGTCCGCATCTGCCAGCCTTCTTCGATCAGCTGGT
>CAJUSL010000067.1:0-2736 GCA_910589135.1 uncultured Eggerthellaceae bacterium | reverse complement strand
CTGGTCGGCTATTTCCCGATAGTTGTAAATCTCGCCGTTGAACACGATGACGAAGTCGCCGGTGGCCGCCATCTGCTCGTCGGTGCCGCAAGGGGTCCCGTCCTTGCGGTACGACGGAGAGGTGATCGCCGACTCCTTTGCGCCGGTGGCGCGAACCATAGGCTGGTTGCCGTCGTGGAGGTCGATGAGGGAAAGCCGCCGATGCCCGAGCGCCACACCGTCGGCGACGTAGAAGCCCTCGCCGTCGGGGCCGCGGTGCGCCATGACGTCGCACATCGCCTTGAGGACAGGGCGGGAGCCCTCCCCCGCCTCGGTGAACCCGCAGATTCCGCACATGCGCGGCTAGTACCTGGTGTAGATCATGCCCGACTGCACCGGGCCGACCTTGACGCGCTCGCCCGGCTGGGGGGCGTGAATCATCTGGTTGTTGCCGATGTATATGCCGCAATGGCTGCTGTTGCAGCAGATGTCGCCCGGCTGGGGGTTGCCGACGCGCGGCCACCTCGTGAAACTGGCCGCCGTGCCCAGGCGCTTTCCGTAGACGCCGGACAGGCAGAAGCTGACCAGTCCGGAGCAGTCGAAGCCACTGGGGCCGCAGGCCCCCCACACGTAGGGCTTGCCGATTTCGCCGTAGGCGCGGCTAACGGCCGTGCCGCCCACCGTCTGAGGGTAATTGTCGCCGTCGCGATGATTTTGACGCTCGCGCTCCTGCTCCTGCTGGGCACGCCTGCGCTCGGCCTCCTCGGCTGCCTTGCGCTCGGCTTCGAGCAGGGCGGCCGCCTCGGCGGAAAGCTGCTGGTAGCTCGCCTCGTATTCCTCGACGAGGCCCTGGGTTTCCTGGACGATCTGCTCGGCGCGCGCCTGCTCCTCAGCCGCGACCTTCTCCTCGGCCGCGAAGACCTCCTTCTGCTGCTGGACGTCGGCACGCAGCTGCTTGGTCTGCTCGACCATCTCGCTGTCGTTCTCGTTCATGTCGTTGAGCAGGTCCCAGTTGGTGGTGAATGCCTGGAAGGAGGTCGCTCCCAGAAGCATGTCGAGGAAGGAGGACGACCCGGAGCGGTACATGTTGCGGGCACGCACGCCCAGCTGCTCCTGAAGGCCGGAGATCTGCTCGCTGGCCTCGTCGATGCGGGCCTGCGCGTCGTCCATCTTGGCCTGAGCCTCTTCGCGGCGCCCCATGGCGCCTTCGTATGCCTCGGAAGACTCCTTGAGCTTCGCCTGCATCACTTCGAGCTTGGCCTTCATGGCCTCTGCTTCGGCCTTCTTCTCGGCCGCCGTGGCCGCATATGCCTGAATCGGGTCGGCTGCGCCGAGCGCGACGGCTGCGGTAGCCGTTGCCGCGCAACCGATGAAGGCACGTCTGCTTAGTGCGTTTTGCTCGCCCATGTGTGGAACTACCTCCCGGTTGGAGCAATTGATGATTTTGCAAACATGAACGAAAACTATAACACTATTCGCCTTCCCCACCAAACTGCGGCGCCTATGCACAGAGTATCTGCACAACAAAAAAAGCGACCGCGCGAACGCGGCCGCCTTGAAAAAGCACGCCATCGAAACGCTTCCGATGGCACGGACGCTTGATGCTACCTACTCCCCGTCGAGGGCGACGGCTGCCGCCTTCTCGACCTGAATCGACTGGGCCTGCGCCCGCGCCTCGATTTCCGGGTCGGTGTCCATGTAGTGGTCGAACTCGTCCTTGATGGCGTCCGACGGCTCGGGCGTGAGCAGGCTGACCGCCACGATGAACAGATACGACACGATGAACGAGGGCAAAAGCTCGTAGATGCCGAACACGCCGCCCATGGGGGCCAGCAGGTTGTGCCAGATGAGCACGCAGGCAGTGCCCGAGATCATGCCGGCAAGCGCGCCCTGCTTCGTGGTGCGCTTCCAGTACAGGCAGCACAGCGTGAGCGGGCCGAACGAGGCTCCAAGCCCCGCCCAGGCGTAGCTGACCACGCCGAAGATGGACGAGTTCTCGTCGGCCGCGACGAAGATGCCGAACAGGAACACGACGATGAGCGTGATGCGCGCGACGATCATGACCTGGTTGTCGGTCGCGTCCTTCTTGATGACGCCGCGGAAGATGTTCTCGGCGACGCTGGAGCCCGCGATGAGCAGGTAGGACGACGAGGAGGACATCGACGCCGCCAGGATGCCGGACACCACGATGCCGCAGAGGAACGCGGGGAGCATCATCTGCGAGAGCACGATGAAGATGTTCTCGGCAGCCGAGCCGGTCGTGAACATGCTGGGCGCCACGGCGCGGCCCACCAGGCCGATGCAGATGGCGCAGAACAGCGAGACGACGCACCACACGACGGCGATGACGCGGCTCTGCTTGATCTCGTCGGCGGAGCGGATGCCCATGAAGCGGACGAGCACCTGGGGCATTCCGAAGTAGCCGAGGCCCCACGCCATCATGGACACGATGGAAAGCAGGCCGTACTCGGCGGGCATGTCGAACACGGGCCTCTCGCCTTGCACCATTTGCGCCCCGTCTGGCCCGAGCGCGGGAACGGCGATCTGGACGCCCGAGAGGAACCCGGGGAAGTCGTTCAGCACGGCGACCACGTTCTCGACGCCGGCGGCCCAGGTGATGGAGCCGACCAGCACGACGGCGAGGGCGAAGAACATGAGGCAGCCCTGCACGAAGTCGGTCGCGACGACGGAGAGGTAGCCGCCGACCAGCGTGTAGAGGAACACGATGATGGCGCCGAGGCACATCATGGTCAGGTA
>CAJUSL010000066.1 GCA_910589135.1 uncultured Eggerthellaceae bacterium | reverse complement strand
TCGGTGATGCCGTCGGCCTTGAGCAGGCTGCGGTGCGGGGCGCGTGCCACCCCTTCGCGGATCTGCGCGCTGCGAAGCTCCATTCCTCCTCCTTAAAACAAAAAGCCCGAAGCGGTCGCCTCGGGACATCTGTGGCCTTCGCGCCGCACGGATGCGGGCGCGTCAAGCTGACTGGTGACGGTGTCGCCGGTTCAACCTTACTTGCCGCCCCTGCCCGGCGGTGAGCCTGGCGGCAGGGAAGCTTTCATGCCGAACTGCTCGGAGGCTCCCGGAAGGTCATCCGATGCCGGCAATCTGCTGCGTCGGCATGGGCTGGACCCCCGATGGCCCCTTCATAGCATTTCGCTGTATGAAGTTGTGGTTGGGAGTATACACCCAAATCGCGCGCACGGGCGACGGCGTGGGCGAACGGGTGGCACAACGCGACGCGCCTAGCGCACGCTGACGAGGCGGCGCTGCGACGCCACGCGCACCTCGGCGCCAACTCCCGCGTCCGCAAGCGCCGCCGCAAGCGCGTCGCGCGCGAGGCTCGGCAGGTTGTTGTGCTCGGAAAGGTGCATGGCGACGACGCATTCGAGCGCGTCGGTGGCGACCTCGCGCAGAAGGGCCGCCGCCTGGCCGTTCGACAGGTGCCCCGCATCGGAGCGGATGCGGTCCTGGAGGAAGCGCGGATAGGGCCCTTCGCGCAGCATGCGCTCGTCGTGGTTCGACTCCAGCGCCAGGATGCGCACGCCGTCGAGGAGGCACGCCATGCCCGCGGTGGCGCATCCGGTGTCGGTGACGTAGCCTACCGCGTCGCCGTCGGGCGCCTCGAAGCGGAAGGCGCACGACCCGGCGGCGTCGTGCGAGGTGCCGACAGGGCGCACCGTGATGTTCCCGGCCACGAAGGGATCGCCGATGCCCATGGGCACGACGCGGACCCTGTCGCCCAGCTCGCCCACCTGCGGCGTCGCCGCGGCCACTTCGGGCAGCACATGCAGCGGCACGGCGCCACGCTTCAAGCCCCGCACGACGACTCCCAGCTTCGACACGTGGTCGGAATGGTCGTGCGTCAGCAGGATGGCGTCGAGCGCGTCCATGGAGAAGCCCGCCTCCGCGGCGAAGCCGAACACGTCGCGCTTGCATATGCCGCAGTCGACGAGAACCCCTCGCCCTTCGTCGACGTTCTCGACGACGGCGCAGTTGCCCTTCGACCCGCTTCCGATGACGTGAAGCGCGAGCATGCGCGCCTACAGCCTTTCCAGGATGCCGCGCACCAGCCGGCAGAAGTTCGCCTCGCTGCGCCTCGCCACCTCGAACACCTCGGCGTCCGACGGACTCGCCCCGCCGATGCCGCAGGCCATGTTCGAGCACAGCGAGATGCCGAGCACCCGCATCCCGACGTGTCGCGCCGCGACGACCTCCTCGCACACCGACATGGCGACGGTGTCGGCCCCCCAGGCGCGGAAGGCCCTGATTTCGGCCGCGGTCTCGAAGCTGGGGCCCAGAAGCCCCAGGTAAACCCCTTCGCGAAGCGGCACGGACTCGGCATCGGCGACCTCGCGCGCAAGCTGGCGCAGTGCAGGGTCGTAGCATTCGTGCATGGAGAAGAAGCGCATGGCGAGCCGATCGGGCTGCTGCCCGGCCGCCGGGTTGCGTCCCGTGAAGTTGATATGGTCGCTCATGACGCAGAAGTCGCCCACCTGGAAGCCTTCGTTGATGGCGCCGGCGGCGTTGGTGGTGACGAGCGTGTCGGCCCCGATGGCATGCATGAGCCAGATGGGATAGGCCACCTCCTGGGCGCTGTTCCCCTCGTAGCCGTGCAGGCGCCCCTGCATGCAGACGACCTCCTTGCCGCCGAGCATGCCGCAGACGAAGCGGCCCACGTGCCCGCTCGCCGTGGACGTCTTCATGTGAGGGACTTCCGAGAACGGCACGTAGACGGCGTCCTGCACCTGCTCGGCCAAAGGGCCCAGCCCCGAGCCCAGCACGATGGCCACCTGGGGCGTCCTGCCCTCGAGCCGGTCTGCCAGCACTGCCTTCGATTCCTCGAGCCACTCGACGAGCGGCATCTCGTCAGCCATGATGCCTCCTTCCAAATCAGGCGGGGTACGCACGGCTAGAGCGCCGTGCCGTCTCCCTCGGCGCGGGAAGCCGCGTCGTCTGCAGGCTTGCGCGCGACCAGTATGCGCGGAAGCCCGTTCAAATCGCGCGCCACCTCCGCATCGGCGAACCCTGCGGACAGGGCGGCCTGAGCGGCGGCGTCGAGCGTCGTCTCGTGCAGTTCGATGGCCAGAAAGCCGCCCGGCTTCAACGCGGCAAGCGACCACTGCGCGATGCGCCGGAATACGTCGAGCCCGTCTCGGCCCCCGTCGAGCGCCAGGTGCGGCTCGAAGTCGCGCACCTCGCGGTCAAGCCCGGCAAGCACGGCAGTGGGAACGTAGGGCGGGTTCGACACGACGGCGTCGAAGGCGCCCATGAGCGCCGCATCGACGCCCTCCCCCAGGTCGCATTCGACCACCTGCACGCGTGCGTCGAGCCCCAACGCGGCCGCGTTGTCCCTCGCAAGGCGCACGCATCCGGGATCGATGTCGGTGGCGACCAGGCGGGCGCGCGGGTTCTCGTAGGCGATCGAGCACGCGACGCACCCGCTGCCCGTGCACAAATCGGCGATCAGAAGGTCAGGGTCGTCGCACGCCGCATCGCCCGATGCGTGCTTGTCGCGCGGCAGGCGACCGAGCGCCTCGCTCACCAGCACCTCGGTCTCGGGGCGCGGTATGAGCACCCCTTCGCGCACGATGACGTCGATGTGCCTGAAGGCCGTCTTGCCGACGATGTACTGGACGGGCTCCCCCGCCGCGCGCCACCTCACGAAGACCTTCAGCCTCGCAAGCTCCTCGGCGTCGAGCGGGCGGTCGAGGTTGAGGTAGAGCTGCATGAAAGACATGCCGACGACGTCGGACACGAGCCAGCGCGTGGACGTCCTGGCGTCGGCGTCGCCGTGCTCGGCAAGGTAGCCCTCCATCCACGAGAGCATCCTGCCGATGGTCCATGCCTCCAACTAGACGGCCTCTTCCAGCTTCTGCGCGCGGTCGGCCGCCTGCAGGGCCGTGATGACGTCGATCAGCTTGCTGCCCATAAGCACGTCGTTGTAGCTTGAGTTGAAGCCGATGCGGTGGTCGGTGACGCGGTCCTGCGGACCGTTGTAGGTGCGGATCTTCTCGGCGCGGTCGCCCGAGCCGATCTGGGCGAGCCTCTTCGCGCCCTCCTCGGCCTGCTGCTCTGCGAGCATCTTCTCGTACAGGCGCGCGCGCAGGACGCTCATGGCCGCGATCTTGTTCTGCAGCTGCGACTTCTGGTCCTGCGACTGCACCACCAGCCCCGTGGGCAGGTGCGTGATGCGCACGGCGGAGTCGGTGGTGTTGACGCACTGACCGCCCGGGCCACCCGCGCGGAACACGTCGATGCGCAGGTCGTTCTCGTTGATCTCGACCTCCACCTCGTCGGCCTCGGGGAGCACGGCCACCGTGGAGGTGGACGTGTGGATGCGGCCCTGGCTCTCGGTCTTGGGAACGCGCTGCACGCGGTGCACGCCGCTCTCGAACTTCATCAGGGAGTACACGTGGTCGCCCTTGACCTTGAACTGGATCTCCTTGTAGCCGCCGGCCTCCGAGGGCGAGACGTCCAGCGTCTCGGTCTTCCAGCCCTGGTCGCCCGCGAACCGCTCGTACATCTTGTACAGGTCGCCTGCGAATATGGCGGCCTCGTCGCCGCCTGCGGCGGCCCTGATCTCGACGATGATGTCCTTCTCGTCGGCCGGATCGGCGGGGATCAGCATGAACTTGATGTCTTCCTCGAGCTGGGGAAGCTTCTCCTCGATGCCCGCGATCTCCTCCTGCGCGAACTCCTTCATGTCGGCGTCCGAGAGCATCTCCTTGGCGGCCTCCAGGTCCTCCATCGCCGTGACGTACTCCTGCGCCTTCTTGGCGAGCGCGCCCTGGTTGGCGTATTCCTTGGCGAGGCGGTTGTACTCCTTCTGGTCGGCCAGGATGGCAGGGTCGCCCATCTTCCTCTGAAGGTCCTCGTAGGCCTCGAGGAAGTCGGCCAGCTTCTCCTTCATGTTCACGTCTTGCATTGCGTCCCCATCTCGATGCCGAATGCGAAAAAATACGCGCCTAGCAGCGCGTATTCGATTTTGAAGCTATTCTATCAAATAGAGTCTATTCGTGCTGTATCAGGTATTCCGCCGCATCCTCGGCCGCATTGGCCCCGTCCGCCACCGCCGTGGTCACCTGATAGAGGCTCTTCATGCGCACGTCCCCCACCGCGTACACGCCAGGTACGCTGGTCTCGCCGACGCTGTTCGTGACGATGCGACCCGTCTGGCCGAGCTCGAGCGCCCCGTCCAGAAACTCGGTGTTCGGGACCGTCCCCACCGCGATGAAGCATGCGGAGACGGGCACCTTCGCCGTCTCGCCCGTCTGCACGTTCCTGACGCTCACGCCCACAACCGCGCCGTCATCGCCCTCGATGGACTCCACGATGGTGTTCCAGACGATCCGCACGTTGTCGAGCTCGCGCAGCTTCGTGTTGTAGATGGCCGTCGCACGCAGCACGTCGCGTCGCACGAACACGGTGACCGTGTCGCATATCCTGGAAAGGTAGATCGCGTCCGCCGCAGCGGTGTCTCCGCCGCCCACGACGCACACGTCCTTGCCCTTGAAGAAGTTGCCGTCGCACGTGGCGCAGTACGACACGCCCGCACCCGCGAACTCCTCCTCGCCCGGCACGCCCAGCTTGGCGGGGCGCGCGCCGCTGGCGACGATGACCGTCTTGGCCAGCATCAATCCCTCAGTCAGGCGAAGCACCTTGGGACACGCCTCGAAATCAACCGAGACCACCTGGTCGTAGACGACTTCGGCACCGAAGCTGGTGGCTTGGTCGCTCATGATCTCGGATAGCTCGTAGCCGCTGGTGGACTGGTTGAAGCCGGGATAGTTCTCCAGATGCTCGGTTTGGGCAAGCTGGCCGCCGGGGCTCAACATTTCCACGATCACGCAGCGCAGGCCGGCGCGTGCGCAGTACATGGCCGCCGTGAGGCCGCCCGGACCGGCGCCGACGATGGCGGCGTCGTAGACCGTGCTGTCCGCAGCGCGCACTAGTCGAACATCTGCATCAGCGCCTGCTTGGGCTGCGCGCCGATGGTCTTCTTCGCAGGCTGGCCGTCCTTGAACAGGATCAGCGTGGGGACCGAGCTCACGCGGTACTTGGCGGCGATGTCCTGGCTCTGGTCGATGTCGACCTTGTAGACGTACGCGCTGCCCTCGACGTCCTTGGCCACCTCGTCCAGGGTGGGGCCGAGCCGCTTGCAGGGCCCGCACCACGTCGCGAAGAAATCGACCAGGACGGGCTTGTCGGACTCGAGGACCTTCTTCTGGAAATCCGCGGATGTGACTACTTCGCTCATTGCCTTCTCCTTTTCGCTGCCGGGTGTCGGCTGGTTGCGTTTCGTGCATCATATACTGCTGTATGCATACTATTCCAGATGGGACCCCTGGCAAGCGCGAAAACGAGGCAAGGCGGAGTTTGTTTCCCAAAGTTCGCTATTCTGTTATATACGAGCCCTTGACAGCGCCGCGATTTTGTCGAACGACGGACGCGGATTCTGTCCGGGCCTCAGGCAGAAACGGCGCATAGGGGCGCCCGCAACGACCGAGGAGGAACTGCATGGCCAACGAGTTCGTTTCGGTGTTCGTCGTGGTGCTGTGCGCCTTCGTGTGCCCCGTCCTCGCCGCTCTAACGCCCAACCGCGTCGTTCCGGAAACCGTGTTCCTGCTCGTCGCAGGAATGGTCCTCGGCCCGAACGTCCTCGGCGTCGTCCACGCCGACGTCGCGATCGGCCTCCTGTCCGATCTGGGCCTGGGCTTCCTCTTCCTGCTGGCCGGCTACGAGATAGACACGCGCGAGCTGCGGGGCGAGGGAGGCCGGCACGGCCTTCTGACCTGGCTTGCGACGTTCGCATTCGCGCTGGCCATCGCGATACCCGTTGGCCTCTGGCGCGGCAACGCCCCCGGCGGCCTGGCGGTTGCCATCATGCTGACCACCACCGCCTTCGGCACGCTCATCCCCATCCTCAAAGAACGCGGGCTCGAGAACACGGCGGTGGGCAAGGGGGTCGTCGAGTACGGCATCTGGGGCGAGCTGTGCCCCGTCATCGTCATGGCCGTGCTGCTGGGCACCCGCGCGAAATGGATCACCGTGCTGCTGCTCGCCCTCTTCGCGGCGGTGGCCGTCGCGTCCGTCTTCGTGTCGAAGTGGCTGAACCGCAAGGGCTCTCCCCTCGCACGGTTCGTCAAGAAGAACTCCGAGACCAACTCGCAGACCAGCGTGCGCTTCGTCATGGTGCTTCTCGTCGGCCTCGTCGCGCTGTCCGCGCTGTTCAACCTGGACATCGTCCTGGGCGCCTTCGCGGCCGGATTCGCCCTGCGGGCCATCATTCCCAAAGGCGACTCCAGCCTCGAGCACAAGCTCAACGGCATCGCCTACGGGTTCCTCGTCCCGCTGTTCTTCGTGGCGAGCGGCATGAAGATAGACCCCCTCGGCGTGGTTGCGGAGCCGTTGCTGCTCGCCA
This sequence comes from uncultured Eggerthellaceae bacterium, assembly GCA_910589135.1. GTDB lineage: Bacteria > Actinomycetota > Coriobacteriia > Coriobacteriales > Eggerthellaceae > MGBC163016. The sequence continues at coordinate 1,511 of CAJUSL010000066.1, read as the reverse complement.
CGTTCATGGCCGGATTGCTGCTCGTCAGGGCGATACCGATATTCGTCTCCGCCTCGAGGCGCAAGGACATGCAGGGAACCGACCCACGGGTGCGGGCAAGCATCGCCCTGTACTGCACCACCGCGCTGCCCCTCATCGTGGCCGTGACGTCCGTGGCGATGTCGTCGGGAGCGCTATCGGCCTCGACGGGGTCGGCACTCGTCGCGGCGGGAGGGCTGAGCGTCCTCGTCATGCCCCTTCTCGCCAGCGTCGCGCTGCATGCAATCGACGCCGACCTGCCCTCGGCCGCGCACAAAATCGCGCAGAACCCGCGCCATGCGATCGGCATCCTGAAGCAGCATCATCGCATGGAGCGCGAGAAGCGCGCCAGCAGCAGGCACGTCTTGACGAAGTCCGAGAGCGGCGAGAGGCCGCCGCAATAGCGCAGCGGCCGCCCCGAAGCCCTACAGCGCGGCGTCGCGGATAACGTCGATGAACTTCTCGCGCTCCCAGCTGCCCAAATCGCCCTCGGCGCGGTCGCGCACGCTCACCGAGCGCTCCTCCACTTCCTTGTCGCCCATGACCACCATGTAGGGGATCTTCTGCGCCTGGGCCTTGGCGATCTTCACCTTCATAGGCTCGTTCTGATCGTACACCTCCACGCGGCCGCCCGCGCCCTTGAGCTCGCCGGCGAACTCGGCGGCGGCCTCCTTGTGGCGGTCGGCGATGGGGATGACGACGGCCTGCACGGGCGCAAGCCACAGCGGCAGCGCGCCGGCGTAGTGCTCGATGAGGATGCCCAGGAAGCGCTCGATGGAACCGAAGATGGCCCGGTGCAGCATCCAGGGGCGCTCCTCGGTGTTGCCCTCGGTGCGATAGGTCAGATCGAAGCGCTCGGGCATGTTGAAATCCACCTGCACGGTGGAGCACTGCCAGGTGCGCCCGATGGCGTCCTTCACCTTGATGTCGATCTTGGGCCCGTAGAACGCGCCGTCGCCCTCGTTGATGTCGTAGGCCAGGTCATGCCGCACACATGCCTGCTTCAGGGCGTCGGTAGCGTACTCCCACATGTCATCGGTGCCGATGGACTTCTCGGGCCGCGTGGATATCTCTGTCTCGTAGGCGAACCCGAACGTGGTCATGATGTGGTCAACCAAATCGAGGATGGCCTCGACCTCGTCGATGACCTGGTCGCGCGTGCAGAACACGTGCGCGTCGTCCTGGGTGAAGCCGCGGGCGCGCAGAAGCCCGTGCACCACGCCCGACATCTCGTGGCGGTACACCGTGCCGAACTCGAAGTAGCGCAGCGGCAGGTCGCGGTAGGAATGCAGCTCGTTCTTGTACAGCATCACATGCCCGGGGCAATTCATCGGCTTCACGCCGTACTCCGACAGGCGCGGGTCTTCCTCGGTGCCTTCGTTGATCTCGAAGAAGTACATGTTGTCCTTGTAGAAGCCGTAATGGCCCGAGGTCTTCCACACGTCGGCGTTGTAGATGTGCGGGGTGATGACCTCCTCGTAGCCGCGCTCGTA
>CAJUSL010000065.1:2179-8938 GCA_910589135.1 uncultured Eggerthellaceae bacterium | reverse complement strand
ATCATGACCGACCCGTACGTGGGCAAGCTCACGTATCTTCGCTGCTACTCCGGAAGCCTCGACAAGGGCAGCTACGTGCTGAACGCCGTCAAGGACAAGAAGGAGCGCATCGGCCGCATGCTCCAGATGCATGCGAATCAGCAGCTCGATGTGGACAAGTGCTCCGCAGGCGACATCGTCGCCGTCGTGGGCCTCAAGGACACCTCCACGGGCGACACGCTCTGCGCTGAGGATGCACCCATCATCCTGGAGTCGATGGAATTCGCCGACCCGGTCATCGACATCGCGGTCGAGCCCAAGACCAAGGCCGAGCAGGACAAGATGGGCATCGCCCTGCAGAAGCTCGCTGAGGAGGACCCGACGTTCCGCGTGTCCACCAACCATGAGACCGGCCAGACGATCATCGCCGGCATGGGCGAGCTCCACCTGGAGATCATCACCGGCTACGAGTTCGAGAACAAGATCGTGGGCGGCGTCATCCCCAAGGAGTTCATCCCGGCTGTCGACAAGGGCATCAAGGAGGCGCTGAACTCCGGCGTGCTGGCGGGCTACCCCGTCGAGGACATCAAGGTCGAGCTCATCGACGGCTCCTTCCACGAGGTCGACTCCTCCGAGGCCGCCTTCAAGGTGGCGGGCTCCATGGCCATCAAGGACGCGCTCAAGAAGTCCGACCCGGTTATCCTCGAGCCGGTCATGTCCGTCGAGGTGGAGACCCCCGAGGAGTACACGGGCTTCGTCATGGGCGACATCCCGTCGCGCCGCGGCATCATCCAGGGCCAGGAGCAGCTCGGCAACGCCGTCGTCATCAGCGGCAAGGTGCCGCTGAACAACATGTTCGGCTACGCCACCGACCTGCGCTCCGGCACCCAGGGACGCGCCGTGTACACCATGCAGTTCGACTCCTACGAGCCCGTCCCCAAGAACGTAGCGACCGAGATCATCGGCAAGTCCGGCGGAAACGCCTAGCCTGGCCAGTAGACAAGTTTTGGAGGTAAGTCAAAGTGGCTAATTCGAAGATTCGGATCCGCCTGAAGGGCTACGACCACGAGATCGTGGACCAGTCCATCAAGCTGATCGTCGACACCGCGCAGAAGACCGGGGCGCAGATTTCCGGCCCCATCCCTCTGCCGACCGAGCGCAACATGTACTGCGTCATCCGCTCGCCGCACGTGGACAAGGACTCCCGCGAGCAGTTCGAGATGCGCACGCACAAGCGCCTCATGGACATCATCAACCCCACGCCCAACACCGTGGACTCGCTCATGCGCCTCGACCTTCCGGCCGGCGTCGACATCGAGATCAAGCTGTAAGGGGGCGCGGCATGATTAACGCAATCTACGGCAAGAAGATCGGCATGACGCAGGAATTCACCGAGGACGGCACCGTGGTGCCCGTGACGGTGATCCAGGCGGAGCCGAACGTCATCACCCAGGTGAAGACCGCCGAAACGTGCGGCTACGAGGCCGTGCAGATGGGCTTCGGCGCCATCAAGGAGAACAAGGTCAACAAGCCCATGAAGGGCGAGGCCGACAAGCGTGGCGTGAAGCCCACGAAGTACCTCCGCGAGGTCCGCGTGGAGAACGCCAGCGAGTACAACGTCGGCGACGAGCACAAGGTCGCCGCCTTCGCCGAGGCGAGCAAGGTGGACGTCACCGGCACCTCCAAGGGCAAGGGCTTCGCAGGCGTCATGCGCCGCTACGACTTCCGCGGCGGCCCGGGCGGACACGGCTCGCACTTCCACCGCGCCCCCGGCTCCGTCGGCATGTGCGCGACGCCCTCGCGCGTGTTCAAGGGCCTGCGCCTTCCCGGCCATATGGGCTGCAAGACCGTCACGGTGCGCAACCTCGACCTCGTTCGCATTGACGAGGACCAGAACCTGATCATCGTCAAGGGAGCCGTTCCCGGCGGCGTGAACGGCGTCGTTCGCGTGCGCGTCTCCGGCTCGAAGAACTAAGGAGTCTGAAACAATGGCAACAGTGGACATTAAGGATGCGAAGGGCGCCTCGGCCGGCAAGGCCGAGCTCAACGATGCCGTCTACGGCATCGAGCCCAACATGCATGTGATGCATCGCACCGTGCTCGCCCAGCAGAACAGCTGGCGCCAGGGCACGGCCAACACCAAGACGCGCTCCATGGTGCGCGGCGGCGGCAAGAAGCCGTGGCGCCAGAAGGGCACCGGCCGCGCCCGCCAGGGCACCATCCGCGCGCCCCAGTGGCGCGGCGGCGGCGTGGTCTTCGGCCCGCACACGCGTCACTACGACCAGAAGGTCAACGCCAAGGAGGTCAAGCTCGCCATGCGCAGCATCCTCTCGGCGAAGCAGGCCGCTGGCGACATCGTGGTCGTGAAGCCCTTCGAGATGGAGAAGCCCTCCACCAAGGAGGCCGCGGCCGCGCTTGCAGCGCTCGGCCTGTCCGGCACGCGCGTGACGCTGGTCATCGCCAACGACGACGTGAACACGTTCCTGTCGTTCCGCAACATCCCGGGCGTGGAAATCCTTCCCGTCAACAACATCAACGCATACGACCTCGTCGACAACAAGAAGCTTGTCATCCAGGACAGTTGCCTGAGCTACATCGAGGAGGTGCTTGCATAATGAACAAGGATCCCCGCTCCATCATCATCCGCCCCATCATCACGGAGCACAGCTACGACGTGATGGAGAACAACGTGTACACCTTCGAGGTGGCGCGCGACGCCAACAAGATCGAGATCAAGAACGCCATCCAGCAGATCTTCGACGTCACGGTGAAGAAGGTCAACGTGATCAACGTCAAGCCGAAGCCGAAGCGCGTCCGCTACCAGAAGGGCTACACCCGCCACTGGAAGAAGGCCATGGTGACGCTCTCCGAGGGCGACTCCATCGAGATCTTCGCCAGCTAGGCACTGGGAAGAGCGACTTGATGCGAAAGGGCGCTTCGGCGCCCTTTCTGCTTTATCATCTGAATATGGCTAGCATGTTCAACAAGGAAGTGCTCAGGTCGGTCACGGGGTCGCCGGGGCGTTTCCTTGCCATTTTCGCCATCGTGGCACTGGGCGTCGGCTTCTACGCGGGCCTGCGCATGACTGCGCCCGATATGCGGCTGGCTGCCGACGCGTTCTACGACGCCAGCAAGCTGATGGACCTGCGCGTGGCGTCCACCATGGGGATGGCCGAGGGAGACGTCGACGCCATACGTGCGGTCGAGGGCGTCGAAGAGGTCATGGGCGCCTACGAGGCCGACGTCATGGCCGACATCGGCGGCGAGCCCTACACCGTGCGCGTGCATTCGTTGCCGCTGGAGGTCAAGACGTCCGTGTCCATGGACGAGGCCATGGCGATGTGGGACGAGGTGCGCCTGAACGACCTCGTGCTGGCGGAGGGGCGCCTTCCCTCCGACGAGGGCGAGTGCGTGATGTCGGCCGATAGGATAATGTCAAGCCCGTTGGCCGTGGGCGACATCGTGCGGATCTCCGAGATGGGCGCGTCAGAGCCCCTGCGCATGACGGAGTACAAGGTGGTCGGCCTGGTGCATGCCCCCTACTATGCGTCGTCGGCCACCATGGGCGCCTCGTCGCTGGGATCCGGCTCGGTCGAGCAGTTCATGTACGTCCCGCGCACCGACTTCGCCGACGACTACCCCATGACCGAGGCATTTGTCACCGTGTCGGGCGCGCGCGACACGGTGGCGGGCGGCTTCGGCTACCAGTCGCTCGTCGACGACGTGAAGGAGGAGCTCGCCGGAATAGCCGGCGAACGCGAGCAGGCGCGCCTCGACGAGCTGAAGCGCGACGCCCAGGAGGAACTCGACTCCAAGCGGCGCGAATTCGAAGCCGAGCGCGACGACGCCTACGCCCGGCTGGACGAGGCGGCTGCCGAGTTGGACTCGGCAAAGGAGCGACTGGATTCCAGCGAGTCGCAGCTTGCGGAAGGGGAGCACCGGCACCAGTCGGGCGTTCGCGAGCTGGCCGCGAAGAGGCAGGAGTCCGACGCGCAGCTTTCCCAGGTGCAGAGCGAGATCGACGCCCGCGCCGCCGAGCTGGAATCCGCCCGCGCGGCCCTTGCCGAAAAGGAAGCAGAGCTTGAGGCCGGTTGGCGGCAGGCGGCCGCCCTGGGCGTCACTCCCCAGAATGTCGCGCAGGAAATCGAGCGGCTGAAGGCGCAGCTCGCATTGCTTCCCGAAGGCGACCCCCGGCGTGACCAACTAGCGCAGCAGGCAGCCATGCTGGAAGGCCTCGCCACGGGCCAGCAGGCCGCAGACGCCGCCAAGGCCCAGCTTGATGAAGGGGCCGCTCGACTCGCCGCAGGTCGCGGACAGCTGGAATCATCGCGCATCGACGCCCAGGCCCAGCTCGCCCAGGGGCAGGCCTTCCTCGATGCTGCCAGGCGCGAAATCGACGACGGGCGCCGCCGGCTTGAGGAGGGAAGGGCCGCCTACGGCTCGGGGCTTGCGGAATACGGGGACTCGAAGGCCCAAGCCGAATCCGAGCTGGCCGACGCCGAGCGGCGGCTTTCCGACGCCCAGGCCGCGATAGATGCGCTGGAGGCGCCGAAGTGGCTGGTCATGGACCGCACGAAGAACCACGGCGCGGAAGGCTTCGACTCGGACGCCGGGCGCGTGGACAGCATCGCGCAGCTGTTCCCGTTCGTGTTCTTCCTGGTGGCGGCGCTGGTGGCCCTCACCTCGATGACGCGCATGGTCGACGAGGAACGCATGAAGACCGGCACGCTGAAGGCGTTGGGGTACTCCCGGGCGCGCATAGCGTCGAAGTACCTGCTCTATGCGGGCGCCGCTTCCGTAGGCGGCTCGCTGGTGGGCATAGCGCTGCTCGCGTTCACGCTTCCGGCCATCATCATGGCCGCGTACTCCATCGTCTACATCGTGCCAATCGCCAACCTGCAGATAGACTGGCCCATAGCCGCGACGGCCACGCTCCTGGGCGTCGGCGTCACCCTGACGGCCACCGCATTCGCTTCCGTCGCCACCCTTCGCGAGTCGCCCGCGGCTCTCATGCTGCCGAAGGCCCCCAGGGCCGGCAAGCGCATCCTGCTCGAACGGATGCGCCCGCTTTGGAGCCGCCTCTCGTTCCTCTGGAAGGTGACGTGCCGCAACATCTTCCGCTACAAGAAGCGCCTGTTCATGACGGTGGCCGGCATAGCCGGGTGCACGGCGCTGCTGCTCACCGGCTTCGGTCTGCAAGATTCCATCAACGACATCATAGACAAGCACTACGGCGAGCTGATCGAATACAACGCCGTCGTGTCCATGGAGCCCGATGCCGCCGCGGAGGACCGCCAGGCGCTGGAAGGCGCGCTCGCGGGCGGCGCATCCGCTTCCAAGGTGGCCATGGCCTATGACGAGCCCATGGCGGCAGTCGGCGAGGGGGGAGAGCTTTCGGTGCAGCTGATAGTGCCCGAGGACCTGCAGGCCTTCGAGGAGCTCTGGCACCTCCGCGACCGCCTGACGCACGAAGCCGTGCCTTTGGGCGACGAGGGCGCGGTGGTCACCGAGAAGGTGGCGACGCGCTTCGGGCTGGCCGTGGGCGACATGCTGTCCCTGGCCGAGCAGGACGAGATGGGCAACGCCACCGGCGGCGTGCGCGAAGTCCCCGTCGTGGGCATAGCCGAGAACTACATAGGCCACTCCGTTTTCATGAGTCCGCCTGCCTGCGAGGATGCGTTCGGATCGGTGCACGAACCCAACGAGGCTTATCTGAAGGCGCCCATATCCGAACAGGATCGCGCGGCGTTCGCGCAGCAGATGCAGGGCATGGACGCCGTGAAGACCGTGTCGTTCAACGACGAGACCATCGACGCCTACAAGACGGCGCTGAAGTCGGTGAATATGGTGGTGGTCGTCCTGATAGTCGCGGCGGCGCTGCTCGCGTTCATCGTGCTGTACAACCTGACGAGCATCAACGTCGCCGAGCGCATGCGCGAGATCGCCACGCTGAAGGTTCTGGGCTTCACGCGGCGCGAAGTGGACCTCTACATATTCAGGGAGATGCTCATCCTGGCTGCGCTGGGTGCGGCGGTAGGGCTCGTGCTGGGCATTTTCCTAGAGAACTTCGTGGTGACCACCGCCGAGGTGGACGCCGTCATGTTCGGACGCGACATCCACGGGCCCAGCTTCGTGCTGGCGTTTGCCATGACCATGGCGTTCGCCGCGGCGGTCGCGGTCGCCATGCGCGGGAAGCTTGACGGGATCGACATGGTCGAAAGCCTGAAGTCGAACGAGTGATTCGGAGAAGGTATGGCATTCCTCGAGGTGCGAAACGTCTGCAAGACCTACCAGATGGGCGAGGTGACGGTCGAGGCCGTCAACCGCATGGACTTCGACGTGGAGCAGGGCGAGTTCGTCGTGGTGGTGGGGCCTTCGGGCTCGGGCAAGACCACGCTGCTCAACATGATAGGCGGCATGGACACGGTTACGTCCGGCACCATTGTCCTCGACGGCAGCGACGTGAGCGCCTATTCGCCCCGCGAAGCCACGCTGTACCGCCGCTACGACATCGGGTTCGTGTTCCAGTTCTACAACCTGGTGCAGAACCTGAACGCGCTGGAGAACGTGGAGCTGGCGTCGCAGATATGCAAGGACCCGCTGCCGGCGGCGGAAACGCTTCAGGCGGTGGGCCTGGGGCACAGGATGGAGAACTTTCCCGGGCAGCTGTCGGGCGGCGAGCAGCAGCGCGTCGCCATAGCCCGTGCGCTGGCGAAGAACCCGAAGCTGCTGCTGTGCGACGAGCCCACGGGCGCACTGGACTACAAGACCGGCAAGGCC
>CAJUSL010000065.1:0-2169 GCA_910589135.1 uncultured Eggerthellaceae bacterium | reverse complement strand
TGACAGCGGCAAGTGCGTCATGGTGATAACCCACAACGCGGCGCTCGAAGCCATCGCCGACCGCATCATTCGCATCCGCGAGGGGCGCGTGGACGCCGTCGAGCTGCAGGAGAGCCCCATGGACGCCGACCTGCTGGAGTGGTAGCTCGCGGCGGGGAAATCCTGCGGTGCGGGCCGTCCGCAACCAAAGATGTGGGCGCATGGAAGCAGTTGCACCTGTTACAATCTTTCGGAAAACAACCTAGGAACAGGAGCGTGTTCTCATGAAGGTCAAGCAGGTCAAGAAGGACGGCGACGTCGTCGTGCTGGACGCGGTCGCGTCCGTCCAGGACGTGGCCCGCGTGCTGCAGTTCGCGCAGGAGGGCTTCGCGAACGCGATGGGCCTCATGCCCGAACAGGGCAAGACGGTCGCGCAGGCCGCCGAGGAGAAGATGGGCGTCAAGAACCTCGACCAGATCGTCGCCAAGGAGGCGACGATGGCGCTCGTGCCCATGGCGCTCGACAAGCGCAACATCATTCCCGCGTTCATGCCCACGCTCGACGCGGGCGACGCGCTCGAGCGCGGCAAGGAGTACCGTTTCAAGCTGACGGTCACGCTGCGGCCCGCCTACGAGATGACATCCTACGAGCCGGTGACCGTCGAGGCCGTGCCGTTCTCCGTCGACGAGTCGGCCGTCCAGGCCGAGCTCGACAGCATGGCCCAGCAGTACACGGCCTACGTGGCCGACGAGGACGCCGATGCCGCCCACGAGATCGCGCCCGGCGACTTCGTGAAGGTCGCCATCACGGCCACGGGCGAGGACGGCAAGCCCTTCCGCGGGCTCAGCACCGAGGGGCGCACCTACGCCGTGGGCGCAGGGCACATGCCCGAGGGCTTCGACTCGCAGATTCAGGGCATGAAGGTGGGGGAGAAGAAGTCGTTCTCCTTCGACGGCCCCTCCTTCGACGACGACTACAACGAGACCACCGAGCGCGTCGAGGCAACGGTCGAGGTCCTGGAGCTCCTTGTCGAGCAGAAGCCGCAGATCGACGACGAGTGGGTGTCGAGGACCATGCCGTGGTTCAAGACGGCCGACGAGCTCAAGACCAGCATCCGAAAGAGCATCGAGGTCTCGCAGCGCGAAGGCTACGACGCCTACATCCGCCAGGCCGTGGCCGCCGAGTGGGCGAAGCGCTTCCAGGGCAAGATAGCCGACGAGGTGTACGAGTCGATGATGGTCCAGCTGCGCGAAAACATCCGTGCCGACCTGCAGCAGCAGGGCGCCGACTGGGAGCAGTTCGTGGAGCAGAGCGGCGGCGAGTCGAACGTCAGCATGATGCTGATGATGCAGGCCCGCGAGGTGCTGACGCAGGGCTACGCGCTCGACGCGATCTTCCGCCACTTCGGGCTGACCGCCACCGACGCCGACTACGACCAGGTGTGCCGCGCCATGAACCCCCAGGCCGACCCGCGCCAGCTGCGCGAGCAGATCGAGCTGCGCGGCCAAGGCTTCGCGCTGCGCGAGTCCGCAGAGCGCTACAAGGCCAACATCTACGCCGTGGAGCACGCGAACATCCAGTACGTCGAGGAGTAGGCGCCTGCCTACCGGCCGTGCTGCGCCGATGCCGGATCCGGAGAGGTTCCGCTCGACGCGTCGCCGCCTCGAGCTGACTCGGCTTAGCCGAGTGGATTTCTCGGCTCCTTTGGCTTGCCTCGCCTCCACCTCTCCAGATCCGGCCCCGCCGTTATATGCCCTCACGCGATATTTTCCAGCGTGAGGGCGCTTTTGTGATATCATTCATTTTTGCGTCTGTGTGCATATGGGCACACCCGGGCGCGTGGACAGGCGGCGTAGACCCATGGAGCCTCCATCTGTGGGGAAGCAATCGTCGGTCCGAACGGGCAAATCCCTTTGGTGTGCGGAGAGGCGCGCGAGCAAAGGGAAGGAAAGGAAAGAAATGGGAGTAAAGCAATACAAGCCGACCAGCCCCGGCCGCCGCTTCCAGACGGTTTCCGACTTCGCGGAGATTACCACCTCGAAGCCTGAGAAGTCGCTTCTGGCAAAGAAGGCGAACAAGGCGGGTCGCAACAACAACGGACGCATCACCACGCGTCACAAGGGCGGCGGGAACAAGAACCGCTACCGCATCATCGACTTCAAGCGCAACAAGGATGGCGTTCCGGCCAAG
>CAJUSL010000064.1:6561-8943 GCA_910589135.1 uncultured Eggerthellaceae bacterium | reverse complement strand
AAGGGGTGGCACGCGCCCCGCACCGCAGCCTGCTCAAGGCCGACGGCATCACCGACGAGGAGATGAAGCGGCCGTTCATCGCCGTGTTCAACTCCCGCAACGACATCATTCCGGGGCACACCAACCTCGACAAGGTGGCCGAGGCCGTGAAGGCCGGCATCTACATGGCCGGCGGCGTGCCGTTCGAGATATCCACCATCGGCGTGTGCGACGGCATAGCCATGAACCACGACGGCATGCACTACTCGCTGGTCTCGCGCGAGACGATCGCCGACTCGCTCGAGTGCGCGGTGCAGGGCCACGCCTTCGACGGCATCGTGTGCATCCCCAACTGCGACAAGATCGTGCCCGGCATGCTGCTGGGCGCGCTGCGCGTGAACATCCCCACGGTGTTCGTGTCCGGCGGCCCGATGCTGGCTGGCAGGCAGCCCGGCGGCTGCGGCCCCACCACCGACCTGAACACGCTCTTCGACGGCGCGGCCGCCGTGGCCGCGGGCAGCATGGACGCCGACTCGCTCGAATACTACGAGAACACGGCATGCCCCACCTGCGGAAGCTGCTCGGGGCTGTTCACGGCGAACTCGATGAACTGCCTGTGCGAGGCGCTCGGCGTGGCGCTTCCGGGCAACGGCACCATACCGGCCGTCTACTCCGAGCGCATCCGCCTGGCGAAGCACGCCGGCATGAAGATAATGGAGCTCGTCGAGCGAGGCGTCCGCATCAAGGACATCGTGGACGGCGCCGCCATCCACAACGCCATGGAATGCGACATGGCCTTCGGCGGATCGACGAACACCGTGCTGCACCTGACGGCCATCGCGAAGGCGGCGGGATATCCCATCACCATGGACGACTGGGACGCCGCGAGCGCCCGCACGCCGCATTTGGTGAAGCTGCAGCCGAGCGGCCCGCGCCCGCTCTCCGACCTGTACGAGGTGGGCGGCGTTCCCGTGGTCATGCACGAGCTCGCCGAGCTCGGCCTGCTCGACATGGACGCGCTCACCTGCATGGGGCCGATGCCCGACTACATCGCCGCGTGCACCAAGGCGGCCGACGGCGAGGTGTGCCGCACGCACGAGAACCCCTTCTCGGCGCAAGGCGCCCTGCGCGTCCTGCACGGCAACATTGCGCCTGCCGGAGCCATCGTGAAGAAGGCGGCGGTCGACCCCAAGATGATGAAGCACACCGGCCCCGCCCGCGTGTTCGACGGCGAGGAGGAGGCGTGCGCCGCCATCAACGCCGGAGCCATCCGGCCGGGCGATGTGGTGGTCATCCGCTACGAGGGCCCCAAGGGCGGCCCCGGCATGCGCGAGATGCTCACGCCCACCAGCTCCATCTGCGGCATGGGCCTCTCCGACAGCGTGGCGCTGATCACCGACGGGCGCTTCTCCGGCGCCACCAAGGGCCCCGCCGTCGGGCACGTGAGCCCCGAGGCGGCCTCGGGCGGCCCCATCGCGCTGATCGAGGAGGGCGACTCGGTCACCGTCGACATCGAGGGCGGCGCGCTCGTGCTGAACATCGACGCGGACGAGTTCGCCCGCAGGCGCGACGCCTGGCGGCCCCCCGCCCCCAAGCACGACCATGGCGTGCTCGCGAAGTACGCACGCCTTGTTTCATCGGCAGACGAAGGAGCGTACGTGGCATGATGACGGACGAGAAGAAGACGCGCCGCAACGCCGCAAGCGTGGGCGCGCCGCGCGGGCTTGGGTCGAAGACGCCCAAGCAGGGAAAGAGGATGCTGGGAGCCGAGGCGGTCGTCGCGTCGCTCGAGGCCGAGGGCGTCGACGTGGTGTTCGGCTATCCGGGCGGCCAGGCGATCAAGCTCTACGACGCGCTGTACGACTCGGACCAGGTGCATCACGTGCTTGCGCGCCACGAGCAGGGGGCCGTCCACATGGCCGACGGCTACGCGCGCGCGACGGGCAGGCCGGGCGTGGCGATCGTCACCAGCGGCCCGGGCGCCACCAACACCGTCACCGGCATCGCCACCGCCTACATGGACTCGGTGCCCCTGGTGGTCATCACCGGGCAGGTTCCGCGCGCGGTCATCGGCACCGACTCCTTCCAGGAGTCCGACATCGTGGGCATCACCATCCCGGTGGTGAAGCACTCCTTCCTGCTGCAGTCCACCGACGAGCTCACGCAGACCGTCCGCGAGGCGTTCCATATCGCCTCGACGGGCCGCCCGGGCCCGGTGCTCATCGACGTGCCGTCCGACCTGGCCGGCACGATGATGACGTTCGAGTACCCCGACGAGGTCAACATCCCCTCGTACAAGCCCAACTACCGTGGCAACGCAAAGCAGGTGCGCGCGGCGGCGAAGATGCTGGAAGGCGCGCAGCGTCCCGTGCTGTACGTGGGCGGCGGCGCCGTGGCCTCGGG
>CAJUSL010000064.1:1540-6551 GCA_910589135.1 uncultured Eggerthellaceae bacterium | reverse complement strand
ACATGATGCGGCTTCCCGTGGTGACGACGCTGATGGGCAAGGGGGCCTTCCCGGCGTCGCATCCTCTGAACCTCGGCCCCGTGGGCATGCATGGCGCGAAGTACTCGAACCTGGCCATGACCGAGGCCGACCTCATCGTCTCGGCAGGCGCGCGTTTCTCCGACCGCGTCACAGGGCGCCTGTCCGAGTTCGCGCCGCACGCCGACGTCATCCACATCGACATCGACCCGGCCGAGATCGGCAAGGTGCGCGAGGCGCAGGTCCCCATCGTCGGCGACCTCAAGGGCGTGCTCGACGCGCTTCTCGAGCAGCTGGAGAAGGACGGCGCCGCCCCGCAGTCCCAGGAATGGGTCGACCGCATCAACGCCTGGCGCGAGCGCTACCCCTTCTATCATCCCAACCTCGGCGACGACGACGCGGAGATCGTCCCCGAGCTCGTCATGAAGGAGCTCTCGGCGCAGCTCGACCCCGCCAGGTCGATCGTCGTGACCGAGGTCGGCCAGCACCAGATGTGGGCGCACCAGTTCATCGACCGCGAGGTTCCCCGAAGCTTCCTGTCCTCGGGCGGACTGGGGACGATGGGCTTCGGGTTCCCGGCGTCCATCGGCGCCGCGATCGCGCAGCCAGGCAAGGCCGTCGTGTGCGTCGCCGGCGACGGCTCCTTCCAGATGAACTCGCAGGAGATGGCGACCGCCGCCATCAACGGGGTGCCCGTCAAGGTGCTCATCCTCGACAACCGGGCGCTTGGCATGGTGCATCAGTGGCAGAAGCTGTTCTACGACCGGCGCTACTCCCAGACGCTGCTCGACGAGAACCCAGACTTCGTGAAGCTCGCCGACGCGTACGGCTGGCAGGGCGAGCGGGTGGAGGGCCCGGCCGAGGTGCCGGCGGCCATAGCCCGCATGCTCGCGGCGAAGGGCCCCTATCTGCTGGACGTGAAGATATCCCGCGAGCAGAGCGTCTACCCGATGGTCGCGCCCGGCGCGGCGCTGGACGACACCATGGGCGCCATCGACGTGGCCGTGGGCGCCGTTCGCACCGACATGCCGGCAGGCGTGTCCCCCGGCGCACCGTCGCCCTGCGCGAGCATCGACGCGCAGTTCGGCGGCCGCTGGGAGGCGGAGCCTGGCGACGAGGGAGAACGCGCGGACGCGTCTCCCGAGTCCGAGGATCCCGTGTCCGAGGACGGGGAGGGGGAATAGCATGGGAGGCGAGATGAAGCACGTCCTGTCCGTCCTCGTCGAGAACAAGCCCGGCGTGCTGTCGCGCGTCACGGGCCTGATTTCGCGGCGCGGCTTCAACATCGAGTCGCTTTCGGTGGGCCCCACCGAGGACGACACCAAGTCGCGGGTCACCGCGGTGGTGAATGCCGACGACGTCGCCTACGAGCAGATTACCAAGCAGCTGCACAAGCTCATCAGCGTGCACAAGATCACCGACCTTACCGACGAGGGGGCGATCGAGCGGGAGCTGGTGCTCTACAAGGTGAAGGCGACACCCGAGAGGCGCAACGAGATCATCCAAATCGCCGACGTCTTCCGCGCGCGCGTCGTCGACGTGGGCCGCAACTCGCTCACCATCGAGGCGACCGGCGACGAGGCCAAGCTGCAGGGGCTGGAGGACCTGATGCGCGCGTACGGCATCCGGGAAACCGTGCGCACCGGCAAGATAGCGATGTCGCGCAGCAGCAAAGAATAGGTAGAATGTAAGTCATATTCACAGAGAAAGGAAGATCGACCCATGGCTGTAACCATCTACTACGAAGAGGACTGCAACCCTCAGATCATCAAGGACAAGAAGATCGCCGTCATCGGTTACGGCTCTCAGGGCCACGCCCATGCGCTGAACCTGAAGGACTCCGGCTGCGACGTCCGCGTCGGGCTGCGCGAGGGCTCCAAGTCCATCGAGGCCGCCGAGGAGGCAGGGCTCAAGGTCACGGACATGGCGACCGCCGCCGAAGAGGCCGACCTCATCATGATCCTGGTTCCCGACGAGCTCCAGCCCGAGGTGTACGAGGAGTACGTCGCGCCGCACCTGAAGCCTGGCGACACCCTCGCGTTCGCCCACGGCTTCAACATCCACTACGGCTACATCACACCGCCCGAGGACGTGAACGTCATCATGTGCGCGCCCAAGGGTCCCGGCCACATCGTGCGCCGCCAATACACCGAAGGCTCCGGCGTGCCCGACCTCATCTGCGTGCAGCAGGACGCCACCGGCGACGCCTGGGACATCGCGCTGTCCTACGCGTGGGGCGTCGGCGGGGCCCGTTCCGGCGTCATCAAGGCCACCTTCAAGGAGGAGACCGAGGAGGACCTGTTCGGCGAGCAGGCGGTGCTCTGCGGCGGCCTGGTCGAGCTGGTGAAGGCCGGATTCGAGACGCTGGTCGAGGCGGGGTATCCGCCGGAGCTCGCGTACTTCGAGTGCTACCACGAGATGAAGATGATCGTCGACCTCATGTACGAGTCCGGCATCCACTTCATGAACTACTCCATCTCCAACACGGCCGAGTACGGCGAGTACTACGCCGGCCCCAAGGTCATCAACGAGCAGAGCCGCGAGGCCATGCGCGAGATCCTGAAGCGCATCCAGGACGGCAGCTTCGCCGAGGAGTTCGTGCAGGACTGCAAGAACGGCCACAAGTGGCTCGTCGAGCAGCGCGAGGCCATCAACGACCACGAGATCGAGAAGACGGGCGAGAGGATCCGCGGGATGTTCAGCTGGCTGTCGAACTAGCGCGCACCGTTCCAAAGGCAAAGATTCGAAGGGGATGCTAATGGGCAGGGTTTACAACTTTTCGGCAGGTCCGGCGGTGCTTCCGGAGGAGGTCCTCCGCGAGGCGCAGGCCGGAATGCTCGACTACAACGGCACGGGCATGTCGGTGATGGAGATGTCCCACCGCTCCGCCGCGTTCGCCGACATCATCGAGACCGCGGAGCGGGACATCCGCGACCTCATGCAGATTCCGGACAACTACCACGTGCTGTTCCTCCAGGGCGGCGCCACGCAGCAGTTCGCCGCCATCCCGATGAACCTCATGCGCAACGGGAAGGCCGACTACATCGTGTCCGGCTCCTGGTCGAAGAAGGCGTTCAAGGAGGCCAAGCTCTACGGCGACGCCCGCTGCGTGGCGAGCTCCGAGGACGAGAACTTCTCCTACGTGCCCGACGTGGACGCCATCGAGTTCTCGCCCGACGCCGACTACGTCTACATCTGCCAGAACGAGACGATCTACGGCACGAAATACCCGAAGCTGCCCGACACGGGGTCCATCCCGCTGGTCAGCGACGTGTCGTCCATGTTCCTGTCCGAGCCCATCGACGTGGCCGACTACGGCGTCATCTACGGCGGCGTGCAGAAGAACGTCGGGCCTGCCGGCGTGGTGATCGCGATCGTGCGCGACGACCTCGTGCGCGAGGACGTCAACCCCCTCACGCCCACCATCATGCGCTACACGACGCAGGCCGAGGCGAAGTCGCTCTCGAACACGCCTCCGTGCTGGGGCATCTACGTCTGCGGTCTCGTGTTCAAGTGGCTGAAGGGCCTGGGCGGCCTGGACGCCATGAAGAAGATCAACGAAGACAAGGCCGCCATCCTCTACGACTTCCTCGACCAGTCGAAGCTGTTCGAGGGCACGGCCGACGCCTCGTGCCGCTCGCTGATGAACGTGCCGTTCGTCACGGGCGACGCCGACCTCGACGCGCTGTTCGTGTCCGAGGCGAAAGACCACGGCATCCAGTCCATCAAGGGCCACCGCAGCGTCGGCGGCATGCGCGCCAGCATTTACAACGCCATGCCCAAGGCCGGCGTACAGGCGCTGGTCGACTTCATGGCGCAGTTCGAGAGGGACCATTCATAGGAACAGACGGCAGGGAAGGCCCCGGTGCGCTGCGGCGGACGCGGGGCCGACGTCCCGGTCGGGCACCGTCGCAACGCGACGGAATCGGTGCTGGGCACCAGGCGAGGAGGCGAAGATGGCCAAGAGGGTTCTAGTCGCAGAGGAGGTCGCACGCGAGGCGATCGAGGCGCTCGAGGGGCGCGGCTACGAGGTCGACGTCAAGCCCGACCTTGCACCCGACGACCTGAAGGCGGCCATCGGTCCTTACGACGCGCTGATCGTGCGGTCTGCCACGCGCGTCACGAGCGATTTGCTCGACGCGGCCGAAAACCTGAAGATCATCGGCCGCGCCGGCGTCACGGTCGACAACATCGACCTGGAGGCCGCCGCCGAGCACGACGTCATCGTCTGCAACGCGCCCGCCTCGAACATCATCTCGGCGGCCGAGCACACCATGGCGCTCATGCTTGCCGCCGCGCGCCGCATCCCGCAGGCGAACGCGCTCGTGCACGACGGGAAGTGGCAGCGCCACCGCTTCATGGGCGTCGAGCTCTACGACAAGACCCTCGCCATCTTCGGCCTGGGCCGCGTCGGGTCCGCCGTGGCCGAGCGCGCGGCCGCGTTCGGCATGAACGTGGTCGCCTACGACCCCTACTGCTCGGAGGAGCGCGCCTCGTCTTTGGGAGTGCAGCTCTCCGACGACATGGGCGAGGTCATCGAGCAGGCGGACTTCATCACCGTGCACCTGCCGCGCACGTCCGACACGGTGGGCATGTTCGGACGCAAGGAGTTCGCCCGCATGAAGACGGGCGTCGTCCTGGTCAATTCCGCCCGCGCCGGCATCTACGACGTCGAGGCGCTTGCCGACTTCGTCGCCGCCGGCAAGATCGCGGCGGCCGCCATCGACGTCTTCGAAGAGGAGCCCTGCCGCTCGTCGCCTCTGCACGGCATCGAGAACGTCATCCTCACGCCCCACATCAGCGCGGTCACCAAGGAGGCGCAGGTGCGTGCGGGCGAGCAGATCGCCGAGTACGTCTGGCAGGGGCTCGAAGGCTCCATCGTTCCCACGGCCATCAACCCCACCATACTGCCGCCCGAGGTCATCGACGACATGCGCCCCTACGCGCGCGCCTCGAAGATGATGGGGGGCATGATCGTCGATTTGCTGGGACG
>CAJUSL010000064.1:0-1530 GCA_910589135.1 uncultured Eggerthellaceae bacterium | reverse complement strand
ACCTGGAGGTCACGCTGGAGGGATCCATCTCCGAGGCCGACCCCGACATCGTGATAGCCGGCCTCGTGGACGGCATCGTGTCGTACAAGAACATCGGCACCCCGTCGCTGAAGGACACGATGGAGCGCGCCGAGCGCCACGGCATCAGGGTGGAATCGAACGCCGGGCAGGACGCCCGCGGCTTCTCGTCGGCGGTGCGCGTGAAGGCCGACGAGGCCGAGATCGCGTGCACGCTGTACGGCCTGGACAAGACGGCCCGCATCATCAACATGATGGGCTACGACATCGACATCTCGCCCGCGCAGCAGTCGCTCGTGTTCGAGTACGTCGACGCGCCCGGGCGCATCGGCGTCATCGGCACCATCCTCGGCGAGGCCGGGATCAACATCACCACCATGCAGATCGGCAACAAGACGGCCGAGCGGTGCGCGCTCGTGTACGTCAACGTCGAGGGCGACGTCGACGACGAGGTGCTGGCGGCCCTGCGCGGCGCCGTCGATCTGAAGAACATCTGGCACCTGCGCCTATAGCGGCATCGGGCGTCGCCACGCCTTGGGGCGAAGCGGCGCGCGCATCGAAGACCTCACGGAAGAAGGGATGAACATGACCCGCAAGATCGACATATTCGACACGACGCTGCGCGACGGCGAGCAGTCTCCCGGCGCGTCGATGAACACCGACGAGAAGCTCGTGGTCGCCCGCGAGCTCCTCCGCATGAACGTGGACGTGATCGAGGCAGGATTTCCCATATCGTCGCCGGGCGACTTCGAGAGCGTGCGCAAGATATCCGAGCTGGCGGGCTACGACGCCGTCGTCTGCGCCCTCACGCGCGCGGTCGACAAGGACATCGTCTGCGCCGCCGAGGCGCTCGAGTTCGCCAAGCGCCCGCGCATCCACACCGGCATCGGCGTCTCCGCGAGCCACATCCACGCCAAGCTGCGCATCGACGAGGACACCGCCGTCGAGCTGGCGAAGGGCTACGTCGACGACGTGCAGTTCTACGCCGAGGACGCCGGACGCTCCGACTACGACTTCCTCGTGCGCATCATCCAGGCGGTCGTGGACGCGGGGGCGACGGTGGTCAACATCCCTGACACGACGGGGTACTCGCTTCCCGACGAGTTCGGCAGGCGCATCAAGTACCTGTGCGACAACGTGGCCGGCATCGACGACGTCACGGTGGCCGTCCACTGCCACAACGACCTGGGCATGGCCACGGCGCTCGCGCTCGCCGGCGTGCGCAACGGCGCGCGGCAGATCGAGTGCACGATCAACGGCCTCGGCGAGCGGGCGGGCAACACCTCGCTCGAGGAGGTCGTCATGGGCATCCGCATGCATGGCGAGGAGCTGGACGCGCACACCGACGTCAACGCCAGGGAGTTCGTCAAGGCCTCGCGCCTCGTCAGCTCCATCACGGGAATGGTGGTGCAGGCCAACAAGGCCATCGTGGGCGCGAACGCCTTCGCGCACTCGTCCGGCATCCACCAGGACGGCGTGCTGAAGAAGCGCGACACCTACGAGATCATCGAC
>CAJUSL010000063.1:8749-9277 GCA_910589135.1 uncultured Eggerthellaceae bacterium | reverse complement strand
TCGTTGTAGGCGACCATCTCGGCGATCTCGGCCGCGGTCGCGCTCTTGGGCATGGTCTCAAGCAGGTACGGGGTGGCAGCGCGGCGCGCCATGGCCTCGCGGAAGTCCTTCGTGCCCACGAACACCTCCTGCTTGTAGGGGTTCACGCCCAGCTTCTTCGAGCGATAGACGATGTAGGCCAGCGCGGCGATGTTGGCGAACAGGGCCACCAGCGAAACCACGGTGTTGACGGCCGGGTCGTTGACGGACTGCGCCGCGAAGATGGAGTCGTTGGCGAACATGGGCACCATCTGGCAGAACATGCACCACATGGAAAGCGTGAACGCGCGGTTCTGGATCCACCCGCCCTTGTTCCACATAAGGCCCGCGATGGTGGGCGCCAGCAGCAGCGCGATGCCGCAGTACCACGAATGGGTGGGCAGGCAGTTGTAGGTGTAGCAGAAGTTCCACAGGTCGTAGGCGATGATGAAGACCCAGGTCATGTCGGGCCACAGCATGTCCTGGCGCTTCTTGGAGACGTAGATGCCG
>CAJUSL010000063.1:0-8739 GCA_910589135.1 uncultured Eggerthellaceae bacterium | reverse complement strand
ATGTTGAGCAGGCCCGCCACGCCGTTGAACACGTTGTGCCAGCCGCCGTTCAGCACCACGCCTTCGGTGGACACCCAGCTGGTGCCCCAGGCGCGAAACGCGCTCTCGAAGTCGCTCGCCACGGCGATGAGGATGTTGATGGCCACGATCACGAACGGAAACGCCTTGAACCAATGGCTGCGCCCGATCTTGCCCCAGCTGTACTTGATCATCATGAAGCCTATGCAGCCGGCCGTGGCCGCATAGACCTTGGCGTAGTGGAACCAGCTGTTCATGTCGGTGTGCGTGGGATTGTTGAGCGCCCATTCGGCGCCCATGGCCGCGCCGATCTCGACCGCCAGGCAGTAGACGGTCATGGCGCCGCACACCCCGATGAAGATGAAGATGCCGCCCGCCTTCGTCCTGCGCGCGAACTCGTTCAGCAGGATGAGCGCGGCCAGGACCATGAACAGTCCCAGCCATTGGTACAGCGCGTTAGGCCCGTATACGTCGAATAACATGATGTCCTCCTCTACTTCTGGGGCCTGTCCAAATAGAGCGTCTGGGCAATCACGTCGGCGATGACGGCGTCGTCAGCGTCGGGGTGCTTGCGCAGATACCCGATAACACCAAGCGTGAGCACATAGAACGTCTCATACAGGTGTTGAATCCGAATCTCGTGCAGGCTTGCATAGTCTCGCACGGTGGTCTCAATGATGTAGTTGGTGATGTGGTCGGCCACGCGGTTGACGAACTCGAGGTACAGCGCCGCGTTCTCGTCGGAGGCCAGCGCGGCGTGGAAGGCGTCGTTCTCGAACAGGCCCAGACGCAGCAGGCGCACGACGGTGGCCAGTGCGTGGTCGATGTCACCCTCGCGACGGCCGGCGTTCCAGTGCGACAGGGCTTCCAGGTAGTCGTCGATGTAATCGTCGAGCACGGCCGAAGTGACGGCGTCCTTGTCGGCGAAATAGTGGTAGAACAGCGAGCGCGTGACGCCGACGCGGGCGGTGATGTCTCGGACGGAGGTGCGGGAAAGGCCCTTTTCCTCGTACAATTCGCGGGCAGCCG
Source organism: uncultured Eggerthellaceae bacterium (assembly GCA_910589135.1). Classification (GTDB taxonomy): domain Bacteria; phylum Actinomycetota; class Coriobacteriia; order Coriobacteriales; family Eggerthellaceae; genus MGBC163016. The sequence continues at coordinate 7,692 of CAJUSL010000063.1, read as the reverse complement.
CTATGATTTCGGCACGACGAAGGTCGCTCTTGGAAGAAGCCGATTGCTTGCTCGCGTTGCTTCCCTGGCCCCTCATGCGTCCTCTCCTTGACCGCGCAACAAGTACACGTCGAAGACTACTGCCGTAGTTGACACCCCGTCAATGAACAGAATTGACTATCCGTCAATTCCGAATGCACTCGTTACCTGCACGTCACATTGCCGGAAGAATGCGAGGACGAAATTGCATTCGCGGCGAAGCGGATGGCTGCCTGCAATCATGGCACGCGGCACGTAGGCTGGCCGCTGGCCGTACGATGGGCTTGACCTTGACGCTGCGTCACCCCCTAGCATAGGCTGCGAGATGAAACGCGAAGCGCATGGGAAGGAGGGCACGATGGCGAATAGCCGGAAAGAAGCGTGCCTGGCAAGCAGCGTCGCGCGGAACGCAACCGGCGGCGCGCAAGGCGCCGGCGATGCTTCCGCGGCGGCCACGCAAGTCAGCTACTCGACCAAGCAGCTGGCCGAGCTTGCAGGAGTAAGCCCGCGCACGCTGCGCTACTACGATTCCATCGGGCTGCTGTCGCCCTCGCGCGACGCCAACGGCTACCGCAGCTACGGGACGCGCGACGTGCGCCGGCTGCAGCACATCCTGATGCTGCGCAACTGCAGGCTGCCGCTCGCGGCTATCGAACGCGCGCTCTGCGACCCCGGCTTCGACCTGCGAGGCACGCTTGCTGCTCATCTCGATTCGCTGTGCGCGCAGCAAAGCAGTTTGCAACACACGATTGAGACCGTGCGAAAGGCGGTCGCAGGATTGGAGGCATACGAGGAAATGAACGACGAGCAGAAATTCGAGCAGCTGAAGCGTCAGTCGGTCGACCGATTCGAGGCCGAATATGGCGCCGAGGCGCGCGAGCGCTACGGAAGCAAGGCCATCGACGAGGCGAACGAGCGCTTCCTGGGCATGGACCGGGCGACCTGGGAATCCAAGGAGCAGCTAGAGGCCGACATCAAAAGCACGCTGGCCGCAGTCATGCGGACCGGAGACGCCAGCTCGCCCGAGGCGGCGCGGCTGGCCGCCATGCATGCGCAGTGGATTCGCATGCACTGGGGCGAGGGCGCCTACACGCCCGATGCACACCGGGCGCTCGCGCAGGGGTATCTGACCGACGCGCGCTTCGTCGACTACTACGACAGCGCTGCCGGCGAAGGCGCAACCACCTTCCTGAACGAGGTCATCCAGGCGAACGTGTAGCGGGCCGGGTGGCCGGGCGGAAGGGAACGTCGAGAAAAAGGGGCGGGAGATGCACCGATAGCTCGCCGGCCAAGCCGACGGCGGGAACCTGCCGAAAAAGCCCTCCCGCCCCTACGCCAGGCGCGTCTTCTTCGTGACGGGGCACGTGATCGTGCCCCCGCGGTGCGCGTAATGCACGAGGAACCCGATGCCGGCAAGCGCAAGCGCCGCACCCAGGCCCGTGTAGAAGAACGCCACGAACCAGCTGGGCACGAATCCGGCGGCGCGCAGTCCGATGCCGCCTCCCATCATGATGGCCATGACCACGTAGCCCTTCACGTCGAAGAAGCGCAGCACGTGCATGCGGTCTTCCCCGTAGCCGCGGATGCGGTCGGCATGCTTGCCCACCAGCTTGCTGAACATGGGGTGGAAGGCAAGGAACACGGCCGGGATGCCGACCGCCAGCATGATGGCGGCAGCCGGAGCGCCGAACGAGGCAGCATCGCCTGCCAGGAACGGCGGCACGGCACCCTCCATGCAGGCCAGCACGCCCAGGCGCACGATGTTGAGCCCGGCGAGCAGCCAGACGCCGGCGGCTACGAGCAGCAGGTATTTCGCGCGGACTTTGAACATGGAGGGGTCGACCGCCTTTCGCTTAGCGGCCGCCGTCGAGCGCCTGGGAAACGCGCGCGCGGAGCAGCGCAGCGAGCTCGTCGGGGTCGGCCGAGACGGAACCTCCCTGTGCTGCGGCCGCCGACGGCGCCCGCAGCACGCTGTCGCCGACCGTCGCGGCCACCAGCGCGCCCGTGTACGAGGGCGTGGCGTTGCCCGTGGCGCGCAGGAATTGCGCGCCAGCGGCCCTCAAGACGTCGGCGGATTCGATCATGGCGTCGGGTTCGAAGTACGGGTTTTCGGGGGTAGGGGCGGCCTGCTCGGGGTTCACGTCGGCGACGACCAGCTGGGCCAGCACCGGAAGGAACGACGCGGAAGCAGCCTGTTCGGCCAGCTTGGCGGCCTCGTCGGGAGCAACCGCTGCCTGGAAGCCCGCGACTTGCGCGCCGTATTCGGCCATGACGGCGACGGCCTGGGCGAACGTCTCGCGGCCTTTGCCGCCGAGGGTGTAGACGGGGGCGGTGGACGCAGTGGCGACTGCGGCGTCGGCTGCGGGGGCGGACGCGTCGGTCACAGCCGCGCCATGAAGCGCTCCTGCGGCGGCGCCTTCCCCGGCCGGCACCACATCGACCGACGCCAAAATGGGCTTGTCGGTCACCTTCCGCATGCCCATGAGCGCGCACTTCAAATCGGAGCAGCTGGTGAACCCGTTCAGAAAGAACGCGTCGAACAGCGACTCGAACGGGGCAAACGTGGCCGCAGCGCGCGCGTACTGGTCGCGGTTTTCGTTGAGCGACGCCTTGGACGACGCATCGAGCGGAAGCCCGCAGGGCCCGATTTCCACGAGCACGTGCTGAGGCGTGTGCTCGGTGGCGACCCGCAGGGCGCTGTCGGCAAGCTTGTCGGCGCTGCCCTTCATGCCTGCATGCGCGAGCCGCGCGGGCGTCATGAACGCCGTGTCGGCGACGACGCACTGGGCGCCCGCAGCGGACTCGAGCGCGTATATCTCGCCCATGACCTCGGGTTCGAGGAGCAGCGTCAACTTGTTGTCGCGCGCGGAATCGATGCCGATGCGTTCAAGCTGGGGCGCAACGGGAGTGGACAGCACGAGCATGTCGTGGTGGAAGCGAAGCTGTAGGTCTGCCATGATGCCTGCCGTTCGTCGCATGCGCACAGGGCGCGGAATTCTTCCCTTCAGTGTAGCAGGGTTGGGGCGGTGCGGGCGCGGATGCCGCATGCGCGAGGGCGTGGCCCGAAGGCTGAGCGCCGCATCGCCGAGGGCGCCGTTGCCGAGGCGGAGCGCTCCTTTCCTTCCTGGGCGACCAAAACGAACGTCGCCACCGTCGCAAGCGCCTCTTCCCTTCTCCGGACACAGAAAAGCCCCCGGAGCTGGGGGCCTTCCTGCAGGCTTGCCAGTTGAGGGAGGCGGCAAGCCTAGAATGCAAAAGAGAGGAGGTGTCGTCGCTTCGCCGGTCTTTTCCGTTTTTGCTTCGGGACCGGCTCGGCTTCGATGAAAGTTATACTAAGTTAACTTTTCTGTGATTGCAAGAGTAAAGTCTAGGAAAATCCTAGACTTTACATTTTCTTCATATTGGGATGGCGAAGGCCGAAAGCGCGAGGTCGAGCGAGGAACGAACGGAGCCGAAAGCGCCGTGCCGGCCAAAACCTGCGCACGCAAAAGCGCCCCGTTGGCTGAGGGTGGCGCGGGGGGATGGCGACCAGACGGCTGAAAGCGTCCTGCTGGCCGAAGGCTGCGCGGGGCGGCCCCTTCTACGCCGTCGGCTGGCCCTCGGCCAACGCGGCCCAATCGTGGTGATAGCGCGTGACGTAGTGCGCGGTGGCGCGCATCGTCAGCACGGTGCCCAGCGCGGAAAGGAACATGGCGATCAGACCCATCACGAAGAACAGCGGCACGAGCCCCATCGCCTGGCTGACGACCGCCGGCCAGGGGTTGCTGTAGCCGAACATCTGCATCATGGGGTTCATCTGCGCCATCTGCTCCATCTGATGCGCGTACTGGATGTTCTCGAACAGCAGCGTCAGGCTGTTCAGCCCGAACACCACCAGCGCCGACCCGCAGATGAACACGGTGGCCGCGCCCACGATGATGCCCGGCAGCAGCGTGGCGCAGAACAGTTTCCCGAAGCGGTTCGTGAACACCGCGCCCCAGAGCGCTTTCACGTCGAAGCCGGGCGCTAGGTTCTGCGCAATGGCGACGCGCATGGTGGCGAGCACGCGGAACATGGACAGCAGCAGCGACGCCGCCACGCCCACCAGCGCGCCCAGCACGGGCACGAAGCCGAAGACGCCCGCCACGATGGCGGACACGACGCCCACCACCAGCGTGATGACGAAGCCGTAGAAGCCCTGCACGAAGGCGCCGTCGCGGAAGATCTTGACGGGCATGCCTTCCACCTTGTCGATGGGAAGCTGGCGCGCCCACTGCATGGCGAAGCCCTGCACGAAGAAGTTGAGGACGGGCACCAGGTTGACCAGGCCGAGCAGCAGGATGCGCTTGGCCCAGCCTTCGCTCTCGGTGATGTCGTCCCACGCCTGGGCGAGGCATCCGTGCTTGTAGACGGGGAAGGTGACGGGCTCGGCGGCGGAACCGGGGGCGCCTGCGGCGGCCGCACCGGCGCCAGGCACGCCGGCGGAACCGGGGGCGCCTGCAGCGGCCGCACCGACAGCGTCAGCAGCGGACGCGCTTGCGCCCGAAGCAGTCGCCACACTAGCAGCAGCATGGGCTGCCTGGCCATCGACCGTGCCCGTGGCGTCCGGCGCGCCGGTCGCGCATCCGTCAGCGCCGCCCACAGACACCTGGCCAGCGGCTCCCTGCTGCGCCTTCACGGCCTTCTTCGCGTCCTTCTGCGCCTTGCGATACGCCTTGTTGTAGGCAGCAGCCTCCTGCTGCTGGCGCTGGACCTCGAGCAGCTGCCGCATTTCGGCGGCGTTGCGCATCTTGGCGTACTCTTCGGCAGAGATCAGCGGCTCGCCGCACGTGTCGCAATAGTTGGCATCGTCGAAGTTGGGGTTTCCGCACTGCGGGCAATAGATCACGGCTGCTCCTTACTTGCGTCGCCGCGACGCCCGCGAAGGCGTCGAAGCGCGGCAGAAAACGGATGGTTGACGGCCAAGACGCTACACCAGGGCGTTGGGCGTCACGTAGAGGTTGCATTCCTTGTATTCCGGCGCGTTGGGAATGGACGCCTCGAAGGCGTAGTCTTCCCCGTCCTTGCTCAGGGCGAACGTGACGGGACTGGTTCCGCACAGGGCGTTGCCCGACTCGTCGAACAGGACCGCCACCGCGCGCGCCTCCATGCTGGCGAGGCCGCTGTCGCCGTCGTCGGACTTCATGCCGATGGTGGCCATGATGCTCAGGCTGCCGTCGTCGCCGGGCGCCATGCGGGGGCTCACGATGTCGATCGCGCCCTCGATGTCGGCGTTGGAAAGCGTGGTGTCGGCCCAGACGACCGAGTCCATCATGGCGACGATGGTAAGATTCGCCACCTCGGGGTTGTCGGTGTCGGGCGAGAACAGGTCGACCTCGCCGGAGCCCGGGGTCTCCACGCCCGGATACAGCGCGGCGATGGTCTCGCCGCCGCCCGCAATCATGGACCCGTTGGCGTCGTGGGCCTCGACGGTGAAGATGACCTCCTGCGCCACGTGGCCCTCGTTGGGGTTTACGGCGACGAAGGCGTAGCGCAGCTTGCCCTCGTCGGTGATGGCATAGCCCGGATTGCTGACCTGGATGTCCTGCACGTCGAAGTCAGGGCCGGCAGGCTGGGACGCCGCCGGGGCGGACGAGCACCCGAGCGCGGAGAGCGCCAGGGCGGCCGATGCGATGATGGCAGCAATCTTGGCGAATGGTTTCATGGTTGCCTCTCGTAGGTTGGTCGGTTGGCTGGCCGCCAGGCCGGGCGGCGCGGCGGCGGGTGGTTACCAGTATATATAAATGATGCGGAAAGCGTATGAAGGGAACGCGTGCCCGAAAGACACCAAGCCGACACAAAAAGGGACGGCCGCCGAAGCGACCGTCCCTTGAAAGTTCGTCGGCTGTCAGGCCGAGGATGCCTTGCCCGGCGCGGCCGGGGCTGTGCGATGGCGGCTTACAGGCCGGGCATCACGTACAGCTGGAAGTCGGCGTACTCGGGAGCGTTCTGAATCGTGATGGACACGTTGTTCAGCGGAGCAGCCTCCTCGCCGCCGGCAGCCTGAACGCTGTCGATCGTGGTCTGGTCAATCAGCACGTTGGTGGAGTCGCTGCCGAAGAGGATGTTGCCGGACTCGTCGGTGAAGATGGCGACGCAGTGGCCCTCGAGCGTGTTCTCGAGGTCGGCAACCTTGAAGATCTTGTCGCCGTCGGCGATGTCGCCGGTGACGGTGGCGTTGATGTTGAGGCCCGTCTCGGTGCGCTCGGCGGTGGCGTTGTCAACGGTGAACATGCCAGCGATCTCGGCGTCGGAGAGGCCGGTCTTCAGCCACTCGACGGTGGACATCAGCGGCTCGACGGTGAACTCGGTGATGTTGGTGTCGATGCCCTCGGCAGGAGCAATGGTAGTGGTGCCGGAGACGGCGGTGTCGATGCCCGGATACACATACATGCAGGTGGCGCCGCCGCTGAAGACGATCTCGCCGTTGGCGTTGTAGCCGTTGACGTTGAACGGAACGTTCTGGGCGACATAGCCGGTGTTGTTGTTCTTGACGATGAACGCGAAGTCGATCGCAGGCACGGGAACCTCGTTGCCGTCGGCGTCGATGGTGGTCTGCTCGACGGAGGAATAGCCGCTCTTCTCGACGGTGATGTCGGAAGCGCCGATTTCCTCGCTGGTGTAGGTCTGTGCCTCGTCGGCATTGGTGTTGACCGAGCCGGAGTTGCTCGAGCAGCCAAACATGCCAAATGCCAGCGCGCTGACCGCAAGCACGGCGACTACCTTGCTAATTGCCTTCATTTAGTGCTCCTTCTCATGATCGTGCAGCAGCTGCTGTATACCTGCTAGGTTTGCTACCCGGTCGATTATACGCGAATTTCCCGGATGCGCGCTGCATTTATATGTTGATAGCCCTTTCGTAACATTAACTGCACAACCTGGGAAAAGGCGCGATTCACAGCCCTTGAAAAGGCGCGGCGGCTCCCTGGAAGGGCTGGCTGGCAAAGGCGCCTCACTTGCGCCCTTGCGCGAAAGGAATTTCGGCCTCGATGCCAGATTTTTGCCGTCTCGTGGACAAAAATTGCGGAAATCGGTGTTTTTTGCAGGCTTTCGCAACGCGAGGCCGCCATCGTAAAAAGCGCGATCTCGAGAAACCCCAGGTAGAGGCATTGCGCCACATAATGGTTACGCAGGAGGGAGCCGAAGATCGCCGCAAAATTACCGACTTCCGCAAATTTTGTCCACAGGAAGCCGATTTTTTGGCAACGGCGCAAAATCCACAGGCCGAAAACCCTAAAGCGGCGGACCACGATTGCATCGGGCCTGGTCATATGCAGCGTCGAGCCGAATGCGCGGCGCCGAGATGGACATGCGGTGGCAAAGTGGATGCATGGCGCCAGAGTGGTGCACGGGAAAACACCCCTCCCCTGCCGAGGGGAGGAGAATCGGCCGAATGCCGGGTGATTATTCTTACCTGAGGATTATTTGGAAGGGTCTGCCATGCCCCGGCACGGGCCTCCCGGACGAAAATCGATGGGCGGGAGCGCCACAGGATCGCGCTGGCTTTGCTTTGCGCGGCGTCCTTCGGCCGCACCGGCGCAAAGCCGCCAGCACTCCCTGCGGCGGTCGCTCTATGGCTGCGCCTACGAGCGACATCCTCCGGGGGCTGCTGTACGGCTCGGAAGGCACGGCGCTCATCGCCGTCCCGGGCAACAG
>CAJUSL010000062.1:6714-9328 GCA_910589135.1 uncultured Eggerthellaceae bacterium | reverse complement strand
CCACGGCGCCCTCGCCGGAGATGACCATCTTCACCACGGGGCCGGAGGTGATGTACGCGATGAGCCCGTCGTAGAAGGGCTTGCCCTCGTGCTCGGCGTAGTTGGCCTTCGCCTGCTCGGGGGTGACCATGCCGAGCTCCATGCGCTCGATGGCGAGGCCCGCGCGCTCGAAGCGGTTGACGATTTCGCCGACGTGCTTGTTGCGCACGCCGTCGGGCTTGATCATCGTATAGGTCTGCTGAACTGCCATGTGGGGAATCCTTTCACTATTGGTTCTGGCTCGGGAAGTACAGGTCGACCCCCGAGATCTTCCATCCGATGAAGTCGCGCACGAGCGTGACCTTGTACATCACCTGCCCGCCCTTGCCGGTGTCGGCCGTGACGTAGGCGACGGAGTCGGTGGCGGTGGTGTTCACCCCGTTCACCTCGACGGCGGAGTCCTGCACGACGGGCGCCACCATCGACGCGATGCTCTCGCTGGAAAGCCCGCTCGCGAAGACGTCCTCGCCGGCGGCCTTCGGGTCGTTGAACAGCTGCTGGACGACCGTTTCCTGGGACGGGAAGCCCAGGCCGCGCATGTAGCCGAACACAGCGGCGCCCATGGCGGCGATGACCAGGACGATGACCACGACGAGCACCTTCAGCCCGACGTTGCGGTTACGGCGGTCCTTCTTGGCCATGCTGCGCGACAGCTGCTCGAGCTGCGCGTCGGTGGTCTCGAAGAACGACGTGTCCGTGCCGTCGTAGGCGTCGGCGTAGCCCGGGAAGTCGGCGTGGTCCTCCAGCTCCTCGTCGTAGAAGAAGGGCTGGGTCGAGTCGATCGCGCCCGTGCCGTACGCGCCGTCGACCGGCACGTCCAGGCCCGACATGTCGGCCGCGGCCTGCAGGGCCTCCGCCGCGGACGCCATCTTCTGCACCTCGGAAAGCGCATGCTGGTAGTCGACGCTGGCGGAGTCGGAAAGCACATAGGTGGCGTCGGCGGTGGCGCGGCCGAATGCCTCGACGGCCTCGCTCATCTGGCCGTTCGCCACGTAGGCCTGCCCCATGCTGGCGTTGACGCGGTTGCGCGTGTCGGGCGTCATGTCGAACTGCAGCGCGCTTTCGTAGGACAGGATGGCGTCCTCGGGGCGGTCGAGCGACATGAAGCAGATGCCCAGGTTGAGCAGCGCCTTGGACGGGTCGGGGTTCGACTCGTCGAGTGCGGCCTCGCGGAAGGCCACGCCGGCCTCGGCGGACTTGCCCAGCTTCAGCTCGGCGTTGCCCAGCCCCATGTAGGCCTTGTACGGGGCGTCGTAGGACTCGTCGTCGATGGCGGCCTGGAAGTGGTCGGCCGCGTTGGCGTAGTCGCGCAGCGACGCGTAGGCCATGCCGATGTTGTTCTGCAGCGAGCCGCGGGCGTCGTAGGCCGCGTCGGACAGCGCCTGCGTGTACGCCTGGATGGCCTCGTTGTGGTTCTTCAGCTTCACGAGGCAGTTCCCGATGCGGTGGTAAATCAGGCCGACCTCGCCCATGGAGAACGGCACCGTGTTGTCCTGCAAGCACGCGGTGTAGGTGCGCAGGGCCCCCCGGTAGTCCTTGTTCTTGTAGCGGACCGTGGCCTGGTCGAACAGTGTGGTGTTCACTTTGCTTCCCCGCTTCCGGCAGCGGAACGTGTCGACGTCAACGTCATATGCGACGGGCGCGCGACGGCCCTAGGCCTGGTTCTCGATGGTGATGGACTCGATGACGTCGCCCTGGCGCAGCTCGCCGATGACGTCCTTGCCCTCGATGGTGTCGCCGAAGACGGTGTAGCCGTCGTCGAGCATGGGCTGGGCGCCCAGGCAGAAGTAGAACTGAGAGCCGGCCGAGTTCGGGTTCTGCGAGCGGGCCATGGCAAGCGTGCCGTCCTGGTGCTTGTTGTTGGGGTTGGTGGTGAACTCCTCGTGGATGGAGTAGCCGGGGTTGCCCGTGCCGAAGCCGGCGCCGGGCATGCCCTTCGCGACCTCCTCGCCGGAGTAGGCGCGCGTGTTGGGGCAGCCGCCCTGGATGACGAAGCCGGGCACGTAGCGGTGAAACTTCAGGTCGTCGTAGAAGCCCTTGTTCGCCAGCTCGACGAAGTTGCCCACGTGGATAGGGGCGTCCTTGCCGGCGAGCTGCACGCGGATGGTGCCCTTGGAGGTCTTGATCACTGCGATTTCGTCGCCGGTCGGCTTGTATTCAGGAGTGTAGAGGGCCATTTGGTTTCCTTCCTCGCCGCGGGGGCGCGAATGCACATATATTCATGGAATTTTATCAGAACATCACACGCGTGCCAAAACGCACACGGTTTCGACGTGGTAGGTCTGGGGGAACATGTCGACGGGCTGGACGCTCTCGGGCACGTAGCCGGCGGCGGCGAAGCGGGCGATGTCGCGCGCGAGCGTCTGCGGGTCGCAGCTGACGTATACCACGCGCGCGGGCGCGGCGCAGGCGATGCTTCCGACGACGTCGGCATGCAGGCCCGCGCGGGGCGGGTCGACGACCACCGCGTCGAGCGCGCCCAGGTCGGGCAGCGCGAGGCGCACGTCGTCGCATATCATCTCCGCGTCGGCGCCGGCGGCGTCCTGGCCGCCCGTGCCCGTCCACCAGCCCGCCG
>CAJUSL010000062.1:1175-6704 GCA_910589135.1 uncultured Eggerthellaceae bacterium | reverse complement strand
GCGTCGCCCGGGCCGAGGGCGGCACCGGCGAGCGCCTTTTCCACGAGGAGCTCGGCCTGCGCGGTGTTCACCTGGAAGAACGACGGGGCGCTCACCGCGAAGGAGAAGCCCGACGCGCGCTCGCACCAGAAGCCGTCGCCGTCCAGCACTTCGACGCGCTTCACCTTGCGCGAGGCGCCGGCGTCGGCGATCACGCGGACGACCGACGTCGCGCCCACCGCGTCGCGCAGCATCTTCGCGGCAAAGGTGCGCGGAAACGAGCTGGGCGGCGTCCAGAGCGCCACCTCCACGCTGCCGGTGCGCTCGCTGCCGCGGATTCCCACGCGATAGATTCCCAGGTCGCCCGCGCCGGCGAGGTAGCGAAGCGCGCCCGCGAGGGCCTTGGGCGCCTTGCGGAGGAGGCGGTTCGCCAGCCGGCATTCCTTGGCGGCGACCACCTCGTCGGAGCCGGGACGGTGAAAGCCCAGGGAGAGCCGCCCGCGCGGGTCGGGCGCGGCGGCGAGCTCGAGCTTGTTGCGGTAGCCCCATTCCTGCGGGGCGGCGGCGATGGGCGCCATGACCTGGGCGATGCGCCCGGCGTCCAGGTGCGCCGTGCGGGCGAGCGCGCTGGCGACGTTGTCCTGCTTGGCGGCCAGCTGCGCGTCGTAGGAGAGCTGCGACCAGGGCGCGACCGCCTGCAGCGAGACGTCGGCGCAGAGGGCCTGCCAGTCCTTGGCGCGCTGGGGCGACGGCTCGACGATGGCGCGGGCGACGGCGCGGGCGAAGGAGGGCTTCTCCTCCGTGACGGCCGCCTCGACGACGTCGCCGGAGACGGCGCCGGAGACGAAGACGGTCTTTCCCGAGGCAAGCCGGCCGACGGCCTCGGGGCCGTAGCTCATTCTTTCGATGGCGATGGTTTCGGTTGGAGCTGTTTGTTCTTGCGGCAAGAGCGGATGCACCCACGTAAATCGCATGATAGGCCCGAGATTGCAAGCGAAGCGGTGCCCCATATCGCGAGCGATGCGAGCCCGATGCGGACCGGTCCGATGCAGATATGGTGCCCCCAACGGGAATCGAACCCGTATTTCAGCCTTGAAAGGGCCGCGTCCTAACCGTTAGACTATGGGGACTTGCTCGACCTCGGTAGCCTACACATTATGCCAAAGCTATAATGAGGTTGCAAGGGGCTTCGGCCTCCCGGTGCGAACAAGCCCGTACCCGTGCCCACGTCGCAGGCCATGCGCCTGCCGCGCTTTCAAGCGCCCTCGTAGCTCAGTGGATAGAGCACCTGCCTCCGGAGCAGGGTGCCGCAGGTTCGAATCCTGTCGAGGGCGCCATTCCTTTTCCCGTTCGCCGCACGGCAGGGGCCGCAGCGCGCTGTTGCGTCGTGCTTTACCAGGGTGGAGTTTCGAAGATTCGTTGAAGTTTCCTCCCGGAAGGGCAACGCGCGCCCGCTGCCCGCGAACGCTCTGTATACTGCGCATGAAAACCATACCGAACGCATGCACAGGAGCCGCAGAGTGAGCAAGAGCGCCACGATACGCAAAGTCATCATCCCGACCGCAGACACCTTCAGAATCGGCAAGCCCAAGGTGGCGGCCGACGGCACGATAGCCATCCCCAAGCGGCACGTCGCCCACGTCCCGAGCAACGTGCGCAGGAAAAGCAGGCAGCACGGCGAGGGCGCGACCGGTCTCCTTTCGCAGGCGTGGGCGCACCTCAAGCGCTTCGCGCTGGACAAGTCGGACGAAACGAAGTACTTCGAGCCCACGAAATGGTCCTACTGGCGCGGCATCGTCATGTACTTCTTCGTCTTCAGCGTCGTCGGGCACTGGATGGAGCTCCCCTACTGCCTGTCCATGCACGGGCTGTTCGGCATCGTCGAGGCCGACTACGCCGTCTGGAGCGACCCGCTCTACGTCCCGTACTGGGTGTACGGCATCGGCGCGGCGGCGTGCGCGCTTCTGCTTCTGCCGCTGAAGATCAAGATCGTGGGGCAATGCAAGACGATGTGGGGGGCCGCGCTGCGGTTTTTGGTGACCGCGGTGGTGCTGTGCGCGGCGCTCGAGTGCGCGATCGGGCTCGTCATCAACCAGCCCAACGAGCTGGGCGAGTACCCCTTCTGGGACAACTCGGCGCTGCCGCTCAACATCCTCGACCAGGCATGGCTCGTGAACGACTTCTTCCTGGGGCTGGTCGCGCTGGCATACGTCTGGGTCGTCTTCCCCTTCTGCCAGAAGTTCATGTCGCTGATCGGCAACCGCGCCGCCAACCAGGTGTTCGCCTGCGTGCTCGCGCTGTTCGCCGTCATCTGCGTCGTCAGCTACGCATAGGCCGTCCGCTGGCACGCCGTGCGGCATCGGGCGGCGCACTGCTCGGCGAAGCGGCGCATCCGATGGGCTACAATCCTCCCAAGTGAACCTCCGCGCGCGTGCGCGGGCAAGCCTCAGGAGGTCCGCCATGGACGCAGCCGAAAAGCGCTACCTCGAGCTTCTCTCCCGTTCGTTTCCCACCGCCGACGACGCGGCGACGGAAATCATCAACCTGACGGCCATCACGAGCCTCCCGAAAGGCACCGAGTTCTTCGCCTCCGACATCCACGGCGAGTACGAGGCGTTCTCGCACATCCTGCGCAACGCGTCGGGCACCATCCGCATGAAGATCGACGACGTCTTCGGCGACGGCCTGACCGAAGCCGAGAAGCAGTCGCTCGCCACGCTGGTCTACTACCCGCACGAGAAGACGGCCATCGACGTGGCCGAGGCGCCCGACGTTCGGGCCTGGTACACCGACACGCTGCTGCGCCTCATCCTGCTCGCCCGCAGGTGCTCGCAGAAGAACACGCGCTCGCGCGTGCGCAAGGCGCTCCCCGCCGAGTTCGCCTACATCATGGAGGAGCTGCTGACCGAGAACGGCGACCGCGAGGACGACGACGCGTACTACAACACCATCGTCGCCAGCGTCATCGAAACCGGCCAGGCCGAGGCGCTGATCCGCGAGTTCTGCCTGCTCGTCCAGCGGCTTTCCATCGACCGGCTGCACATCGTCGGCGACATCTACGACCGCGGGCCGCATCCCGACATCATCATGGAGACGCTGATGCGCCACCACGCCATCGACGTGCAGTGGGGCAACCACGACGTCGTGTGGATGGGCGCCGCGCTCGGGCAGTGGGGCTGCATCGCGCACGTGGTGCGCAACTGCGCCCGCTACGGGAACCTGTCCATCCTGGAGGACGCCTACGGCATCAACCTGCTGCCGCTCGCCGAGTTCGCGCGGCGCACCTACGAGGACGACCCCTGCGTCGCGTTCGGGCTGAAGGGCGACCCCGACCTGACCGAGCGCGAACGCGAGATGAACGTGATGATCCAGAAGGCCATGGCCATCATGCAGTTCAAGGTGGAAGGGCGCCTCATCGACGAGAACCCCGGCTTCGGCCTTCAAGACCGCAAGCTGCTCGACAAGATCGACTACGGGCGCGGCACGGTGGCGCTGGACGGCAAGGAGTACGAGCTGACCGACAAGCTGTTCCCCACCGTCGACCCCGCAAACCCCTATGCGCTGACCCCGGAGGAGGAAGCCGTCATGCAGCGCCTCGAGCAGGCGTTCGTCGGCTGCGAGAAGCTGCAGCGCCACATGCGCTTCTTCCTGGACGCGGGCGGGCTGTACACCATCTACAACGGCAACCTGCTGTTCCACGCATGCGTCCCGCTGAACGAGGACGGATCGCTCATGGAGGTGGACGTGTTCGGCCGCACGTACAAGGGCCGCGAGCTGTACGACGTGATGGAGCGCCACGTGCGCGAGGCGTTCTCGAGCGACGACGGGGAAGCGCGCCGGCGCGGACGCGACCTGATGTGGTACCTGTGGCTGGGCGCCGGGTCTCCCCTGTTCGCGAAGAGCAAGATGGCCACCTTCGAGCTGTACCTGATCGCCGAGAAGGAGGCGCGCAAGGAGGTCAAGAACCCGTTCTATTCCCTGATGGACGACGAGGCCGTGATCGACGGCATCTTCCGCGAGTTCGGCATCGACCCGGACAGCGGCCACATCGTGTGCGGGCACGTGCCCGTGAAGGTGAAGGACGGCGAGGACCCCGTGCGCTGCGGCGGCAAGGTGTTCACCATCGACGGCGGTTTCGCGAAGGCCTACCAGCCGACGACGGGCATCGCCGGCTACACGCTGATCAGCAACTCCTACGGCTTCGTGCTGGCGGCCCACGAGCCGCTGAAGTCGCGCGAGGCGGCCATCGACGAGGAGGTGGACATCCACTCGTCCCGGCGCGTCGTCGAAAGGGTCGACCGCCGCACGCTCATCGCGGACACCGACACCGGCACCAAGCTGAAGGCGCAGATCGCCGACCTGCAGGCGCTGCTTTCGGCATACCGGTCGGGCGAACTGGCCGAACGCGCCTGACGTAGCCGCCGCTCCGCAGGGGCGCGAGCGGAGGTAAGCCAAAGGAGCCGAGAAATCCACTCGGGCCGGGCGCACAGGTGTCTCGCTTGGCTTTGAACTGCGAAATCCGTGGGGGTGATTTTCCCACGGATTTCTTGTTCTGCAGAATCGCTCGACTACCTATGCGCCTGGCCCGAGTTAGTTCGAGGCGACGACGCGTCGGAGCGACGCCCCTGCGAAGCGGCGCCGGCGACGCGTCTGCCAACTAGGCCAGAAGGCCTTTCAGCGACATGTACTTCTTCAGGCTCTTGTCCCACGTCGGAAGGTCGGCGCCGGCGATTTCCAGCATCATGCTCTCCAGCACGACGTTCTCCACCGTGGCCGGGTCGGACGTGGGAACCAGCACGGCCTCGGGGTCGTAGCCCGCAAGCTCCAGGATCTTGTACGCGAAGTCGTAGCGGCTCGCCTTGCCCTTCGGCGTGACGTGGTACGTCCCCTTCGCGCCGCGCTCGAGCATCTTCAGCAGGTAGTACATATAGAAGCCCACGCTGGTGGGAGCCGCGAACTGGTCGGTGCGGGCATGGTAGGTGCCGCCCGCCTTCGCCGCGTCCATGACCTCCTTGAAGCGGCCGCTCTCGGCCTGGTAGAGCCAGGACGTGCGCACGATCAGGTGGTCGGAGGTGGTGGAACGCACCATGGTCTCCCCCGCCAGCTTCGACTTGCCGTAGGGCGTGTTGGGATGCGGCTGGTCGAATTCGTTCGCCAGCTCGTCCCTGGAAAGGTCGTACACGTCGTCGGTGGATATCTGCACGATGGTGGCGCCGACGGTGTTCGCGACCACGGCCATGTTGCGGGCGCCGAGCGCGTTGACCTCGTAGGCCTTCGCCTTGGTGTCGAGCGTGGTGGCGTCGCGGCGGATGCCGGCGCAGTTCACGATGATGGAGGGCTGCACCTCCTCGGCGAACGCCTCCAGGCGCTCGGGTTCGGTCACCGACAGCTCGGCGTCGGTGCCCACCACGGCGTATCCCACGTGCTCGAGCCCCTTCTTCATCACCGACCCGACGAAGCCTTTGTCACCGGTGACCCATACGACGTTTCCCGTGTTCATCGTTCGCTCTTTCCCGCGCTGTCGGCCGGCGTGGAATCGCCCGGCTGGCC
>CAJUSL010000062.1:692-1165 GCA_910589135.1 uncultured Eggerthellaceae bacterium | reverse complement strand
GCATGCTCGCTTCTGTCCGACTTCGCCTCCACGGCCGCGATGACCGCCATCTGATGCTCGGGGTCGGCCGAGAACACCAGGTCCTCGCCCTCCATGTCGCCGATGCCGATGACGTCCTCCCCCGTCGCCTCCAGGGCGCCCTCGGGCGCACCGGAGGCCGCGATGGCCTCGGGGCCCTTGCGCTTCAGCGCGAACCATTGGATTGCGCAGATGCCGAACACGACGACCAGGCCGACGACGTCGGAAAGCGTTCCCGGCACCATCATCCCGAGGCCGCCCGCGACAAGCACGATGCGCAGCACGGGGTTGACGCGGCGCTTGAACAGGAACCCGTTGAGCGCCACGGCGATGCCGAACAGGCCGAGCAGCGCCGTGAAGGTGTTGAGCGCCACCATGGCGGCGTTCACGTCTCCCACCAGCAGCAGCGCGGGGTTGAACGCGAAGATGTAGGGCACGATGAAGGCCGCGATGGC
>CAJUSL010000062.1:0-671 GCA_910589135.1 uncultured Eggerthellaceae bacterium | reverse complement strand
GTCATGGGCTTCGCCTTCGCGATGGCCGACGCGGCGTAGGCGGCAAGCGCCACCGGCGGGGTGATGTCGGCGACGATGCCGAAGTAGAACACGAAGAAGTGCGCGCAGATCGGGTCGATGCCGAGCTGCATGAGGATGGGCGCGCACGTGGACGCCATGATGCAGTAGTTGGCCGTGGTGGGAACGCCCATGCCCAGGATGATGCAGCAGACCATCGTGAACACGAGCCCGATGATGATCATGTCGCCCGCCGCCATGACGATGACGTTGATGATCGTGGACGCCAGGCCCGTGACGGTGATGGACCCGGCGATGAGCCCCGCCATGGCGCACGCGACGGCGACCGAGATGGCGTTCTTGGCGCCGGCGGCGAACGCGTCGATGGCCGTGAACAAGGCGACCTGGCAGGTTTCCTTGAACACGCGCCCGAAGCTTTCGCCCTCGGTGCGCTCGCGCCAGTTGGTGAACAGGAAGTTGATGAAGCCGATGACGAACGCGCCCAGGATGGAAATCGCCGCGGACGCGGCCATGGTGCGCGCACCCGAGGCGACCAGCCACACGAGCAGCACCAGCGGAAGCACCAGGTAGCAGTTCTTCAGCAGATACGACGCCGTGGGAAGGTCTTCCTTCGCCATGCCCTTCAGGCCCAGCTTCTTCGCCTCGAGATGCAC
>CAJUSL010000061.1 GCA_910589135.1 uncultured Eggerthellaceae bacterium | reverse complement strand
AGAGATACCAGAGAGACATTCGAGAGATGGTAGAGAGACGCTTGAGAGACGTCGGGGCGAGCGTAGGGCAAACGGGCCCGGGGCGGGCGCTACTCCAGGTTATCCAGCAACTCCTCGGCGGCGTTGCGGCCGTCGTCGCCTGCGTCCAGGAACTTCTTCCGCGTGACGAAGTTCCACACCATCACGCAGGCGGTCGCGAAGACCTTCGTGATCAGGTAGCTGATCCCCGCAATCGAGGTGCCCAGCCACATCAGCAAGTTGTTGATGCCAAGGCCGATGACCGACAGCACCACGAAGATGACGAACTCGCGCCGGCGCGACATGCCTTCCTTGTGCGCGAAGACGTAGCGCATGGACGCGACGTAGTTGAACACGACCGACACGATGAACGAGATGGTGGCGCTGACCAGGTAGTTCAGCCCCACCAGCTCGGTGAGCAGCACCATCAGTCCGTAGTCGATGACGAAGGCGATCACGCCCACCACGCCGAACTTCGCGATCTGTGCCAGCAGCTTTCTCATGATGGGGATTATACCCCGCCTCGCGCAAGGGGGGCGTGCGGGCAGCCGCGCGCGGACGGCCATGCGCAAGGCGCGGACGCAGGCAGCGCTATGGCTGCAGCTCGATGCCGTGCTCGGCGAGGAAGTGGTCGGTGATGGCGAACTTCAAAGGGCTTCTCCCCCGCGTCTTCTTCACGAAGCTTTGGCGCTCGAGACCTGCAAGATACTTCCTTGTCATTTGAGCACCCACCCCGATATGACTCGATAACCTCCCAAGGCTGATGGAGCCGTCCATCCCAAACGCCCTTTGCTGCAGCAGCGCAAACAAGACCATTAGCTCTTTTTCCGAGAGTCCCTTGCCCTGCCCCAGCGGACCGACTTTGTCCCCAAGCAGAGCAAGCGTCTCGATGTTCTGCTCCAAGCGCGCAATGAGCTGATCTTGCGCCATGAGAATGAGCTCGTGCATCATCATGACAAAGAAGGTAACCTCTCCGTGGTTTAACGGGTTTTCGGCGGTTTCGAAGGCTTTGTAGTATTGGCTCTTGTTTTCGGCGATGATCCTCGAAAGCGACAACGCCGTTGGCTTCGATAGAGGCGCCTCCAGGTACATGGAGAGCAAGTACCGGCCCGTCCGCCCGTTGCCGTCATAAAACGGATGGGCATATTCGAAGACGAAATGAGACACCAAGGCCCCATACAGCTCTGGGACATCGCTATCATCGACCAGCCTTATCATCGACTCCATTGCTTGAATGATGGCAGATTCCGGCAACATCCCCCTGTGAATTTCCCTGGTACCATCCCCAATGGAAACAGACCCCCTCCTGAACAAATCGCCATCAGGAGGATCCTTCAGCTCCTCGCCACTCATGACCTTGTCGTAGATGTCTCTGATTCCCGACGGCGCTTCGGGCACGGAATAATCCCCGTAGACAAGATTTAGGTACAGCTTTGCGAACTCCCTGAACCTCTTCGACTTAAGATCCTCGCCATCAAAGGACTGAATCGCCTCTTCGATCTGCCTACGCGTGCTGTGAACGTTTTCGATGCTATTGCTGTTCACGACCTCGTCAGCCACGAGGCTTCTCAGCACCGCATCGGCCGCAATACCGGGAAGCTGGCGCATCAGGTTCGAAACCTTTCTTTCTCGCCGAAGAACCTTTTGGCTCATTGCGCTAAGCTCTCGAGGAACGGCAAGAAAAAGAGGGGCGTCCGAAACGAGAAAGTCGAAAGTGAACGTCGATGGGCTATTTCTTCTTTCCCCAAGGAGCGATCTAGTCCGCAAATCTCTGTCGGACGAATTATCCATATGGTAAAGAGTCGACAGCTCCTTGTACTCCGCCATGTTGCGCCCCTCTGGCTGTTCACTCCACGCTTTCGCTATTTATACGATATCCGAAATGATATAAATAACGGAAACTTCGGGCAACCGTTATTTATACGATTCCGCAAATCGTATAAATAACGGTTAGGAGCTGCGGGGGTTATTTATACGATTCCGCAAATCGTATAGATAACGACGACGGCCCGCAGACTCGGCCGCAGCCAAGCCGGGACGCCGCCGGGCGGGAGCGAGCGCCGTCCCTACCCCACCAGCCGCGCGACTTCGCGGGCAGCCTCGGTGATGCCCATCCCGTCGATGTCCACCACGACGTCGGCGAACGCCTCGTAGAGCGGAGTGCGCTCCTCGTAGAGCTCGGCCAGCCCCATGGCGCCCTCGCGCCTCATGACGATGCCGCGCTCGTCGAAATCGACCAGGCGCTTGCGGATCTCGTCCAGGCTCGCCTTCAGGTAGACGATGGTGGCCTCCTGCGACAGGTGCTGCATGGCCTCTTCGGAATACACCGCCGAGCCGCCGGTCGAGACAATGGTGCGGTCGAAGTCGAGCCCGAGCAGCACCTCGTTCTCCACGTCGATGAACCCGAGCGGCCCGAGCGAGTCGATCAGGCGCTGCAACGTCTTGTCGCACTGCTGCTGAATCAGCAGGTCTACGTCGACGAAGTCGTAGTTCAGAATCTTCGCCAGCACCACGCCGACGGTCGACTTGCCCGCGCCGGGCATGCCGATGAGCACGATGTTTCGGGACTTGTCGTGTGTGTGCGTCATTGGATTCTCCTTCTCTCGCTATTCCGCCGTTCCGCCACCCGCCCGCGAAAGCAAAACCAGCCGCCCTGGCACGCCTATGCGTCCAGCACGCCGTCGAAGGCGGCCGCGACCGCCTTCTGCCAGCCCTCGTCGGCATCGGCGGCGTCGCGCTCGCCCGCGCGCGCCTCGGCGCATTCCGCAAGCTCGACGCCCCGCGGCGTGCGGCGCAGCATGCAGTACGCAACCGCCCCCACGACGGCTCCCGTGGCCAGCAGCGCGCCGGCCATGGGAACGCTCCCGACCGCGAAGAACCCGACCACAGCGAACGCTGCGAACACGCCCGCGCCCCAGGCCAGCCACCTGGCAACCCTCCTGCTTCGCGCATCGAACAGGCCCTCCCGCTCGACCTGCTCGGAAAGAACGCCTTGCCAGCTCGCCATGGCCTCGCGGGCCCAGCCGGGATGCTCGTCGCAGAACCGCTGCAGCTCGGCAAGCGACACCGACTGGTATCCGTCGCCCACGACGTCGAACAGCAGCTCCATCGCCCCGTGTTCGACGCCGGTCAGCTTGGCCGACTTCGCAGACGGCGTGATGCGGAAACGCACGTCGCCGGGGCTTGGCCCCTCGGCGGACACGCTGATCACGCCACGCTGCTGCAGCTGGCGAAGCGTGGCTGCGAAGTCCTCCGCAGATTGCTGGTTCCAGCGCAGAAGGCGCCCGAGGACGGCGGCGTCTACGCCCGCAGCATCCGCGTCCTCGCCGGACGCGGCGTTCGCAGCGCCCGCATCGGAAGCGCAAGCCGCATCCGCGCCCTCGCCGCCGACCCCCTCGCCGGCCGCACCGTCGCCCCTGCGCTCGCGGCCCCACACGGCATACGCCACGACCGCGGCCGCCAGCGCGAGCACGCACAGCACGTGCAGCGCCAGGTTCACGATGTGCGAGTTCACGAGGCCCCACGAGTACGTGTCGGTCCACGTCGCCTCCTCGGCCAGGGCGTCGTCGAGGCGCGTGCCGCTCTTCGCCAGCTTCGACTGCACCGTTATGTTCGTGAGCCACGACCGCGGGAACAGCACGTGCGCCTGGGCGTATTGCCCCTCGCGCACCTCGGGGACGTAGTAATGCACGGTGCCGTCGGAGCGCACATCGACGGTGCCTTCGGGCCCGTGCCCCCACGCATGGACGGTCTCGCCGGGAACCACCTCCACGCCGTCGGGTACCGGCAGCTGGACCTGCGTCCGCACGTTCGACATCTCCACGTCGGGCTGCGCGGGCACGTAATCCCAGTACAGCTCGGCCGTGTCGTCGTACACCAGCGCCGCGTTCGAAATGGCGTAGTCGCATTCGACGACCGTCGAGTTCTCCGTGGAGTCGAGGAAGACGTACAGCTCGCAGCGGCGCTTGTCGAACGAGAACGAGTCGCCCTTGGGCAACTCGACCGCATCGGAGGAATCCTTGGAAAGCGCAAGCCTCTCCTCGGCGTCCTTGACCTTGTCGGAGCGCCCCTCGGTCTCGTCCACGAACGCGCGCCAGTTGGACTGGAACGCGACCTCGGGAAGCTGGTCCCAGTCGCGCACGATGTTGCCCTCGGCGTCCATCTGGATGATGCGCACGGACGCCACCTCGACCTGCTGCTTGTCGGTGATCCCGGTGAAGCGCCAGGTCACGGCGGAATAATCCTCCTCGAAGGAGTAGGTCCTCTGCTCCACCACGTGAAGCGACCCGTCGGTGCGCATCTGCGCGACGGTGTTGACGGAAGGGTTCGAATAGCTGGCGAACGCCTGGGAGGGAAGCAGCAGGCACAGAAGAAGGGCGGCCAGCACGCCGAGCGACGCGAGCTTTGCTGATGCTGCGGCAGATGCGGAAGCGGAATTGCCCCCTCGCCAGGGAAAACTGCAGTTTATGCGGAAGCCCGAAAGCCTCATTGAACTTTTGCCCCCACTCGGTTAAGATTTACGGGCGCGCGGAGGAGTGACCGAGAGGCCGAAGGTGCTCGCCTGCTAAGTGAGTATACCCCAAAAGGGTATCTAGGGTTCGAATCCCTACTCCTCCGCCAGTTGAATGCAAAAAGCTCCCCGTTCGGGGAGCTTTTTTTGACTGACGCGACAGGAGACGTTCGTTTTCGGCACACGGACCCTGAGCGCCCGCAACGCGCTAGTTGCCGGCAGGCTTCGCAGCCACCTTCGCCTTGCCGCCGGAAATCTTGTGCAGCGCGAACGCAGCCGCCGCGACCAGCACGACCCCAAGCACCAGCGAAATCCACGGGGTCTTCGTGAAGCCCGCGATCAGGTACCCGACGGCCGACACGACCATGACGGTGGTGGCGTAGGGGATCTGCGTGGCGACGTGGCGCAAATGGTTGCACTTCGCGCCGGCGGACGACAGGATCGTGGTGTCGGAAATCGGCGAGATGTGGTCGCCGTACACCGAGCCCGCAAGCGTCGCGCCCACCGCGACCAGGAACAGCGGGTCGTCGGGGCCGAACACGCCCACCACGATGGGCACGATCAGCGCGATGGACCCCCACGAGGTCCCCATCGCGAAGCCGACGAACGCCGTCACCAGGAACAGCACGAACGGCAGCAGGTCGAGCCCCACGCCGAGCCCGTTCAGGAAGTCGGCAACGAAGTCGCCCGTCCCCAGCAGATAGCGGCACGTTCCGCCCAGGCTCCACGCGAGCACCAAGATCATGATGGCGCCGATCATCGACCGCACGCCCTCGCTCAGGCCCTCGACGAACCCGCCGAGCGTCATGAGCTTGCGCGGCAGGAACATGATGCCGGCGATGCAGATGGCCACGAACGAACCGATGCACAGACCACCCACCGGGTCCTCGCCGATAGCCGTCGAGAAGTCGACGCCTTCGAAGAACCCGCCGGTGTACATCATGCCCACGATGCTGAAGAAGATCAGGCACAGGATGGGAATCACCAGGTCGGACACGCGGCCCTTGTCGCTGATCGCGATGCCCTTGTAGTCCTCCAGCTCTTCCGAGGTCAGCGTCTTCACGTCGGCGGTTTCCGCGACCACGGTCCCAATCTCGGGCGGGTTCTTGTCGATGCGCGACACGTCCTTCACGCCGCTGGTGGCGACCTTCTCAAGCTTCGTGCCCTGGGCGGGAATGCGCGCCAGGTCGGTGTCTTCGGAGCCCGACTCGACCTCGGCCTTGCGCATGGGGCCGAAGTCCATCTTCGTGACCAGCATGAAGAACACGAAGAAGATGGTGAGCAGCGCGTAGAAGTTGTACGGGATCGACGCGATGAAGGTGTTGAAGCCGTCCGCGCCCAGATAGCCGGAAACCGCGACCGCCCACGACGAGACGGGCGCGATGATGCAGATCGGCGCGGCCATGGAGTCGATGATCCACGCAAGCTTCTCGTGGCTGACGTGGAAGCGGTCGGTGACGGGCCTCATCACCGCGCCGACCGTCAGGCAGTTGAAATAGTCGTCCACGAAGATGAAGATGCCCAGCAGCGCCGTGAGCACCGTCGCCGAACGGGCCGACTTGATGTGCGTGGAAACCCAGCGGGCATACGCGCGCGAGCCGCCGGCGATGGCGATGACCACCGTGAGCGCGCCCAGCAGCGCAAGGAACAGCAACAGGGCCCCGTTCCCGGCGATTTGCTCGGCCATCATCTGCGGCACCATGCACAATGCGTCGATGGCCTGGTCGATGCCTGCGCCGTTCAGCGTGAACTGATAGATCAGCATACCGACGAAGATTCCCACCGTGAGCGAGGAGTACACCTCCTTGGTCACGAGAGCCATGACAAGCGCAAGGATGGGCGGGATGATGGACCAGACGCCCGTGGTGATCAGATCGAAACCCTCCATGGTGCCTCTTTCGCAAACGCGGCAGACAATGGCTTCAAGTATAGCGAAAGGGCGAGCGTGCGCGGTTCTTTTCGCCGACGAAGCGCGCAAACGGCGCCGGCGCGTGCCAGGGGACGTTCCCTACCTGCGTCGATGGTCGTTCAGGTAGTTCAGCACCTTCGTGATGATGCTCAGCGCGTCGGGCTTGTTGGTGATGGGCCGCGCCTTCTCGGTGGGCTCGTAAGCGTAATGCGGATGATGCTTCTTGAAGAAGTGGCGACAGACGAGCGTGACCAGCAGCCCCACGACGCCCACGATCGCACAGCTTGCCGCCAGCTCGAGCACCGGCGTGTTGCCGTCGACCACCGCGTACAGCGACGCAAGCGCGAAGAACGCCGCGATGGCGCTGCACAGCACGAGGAACACCTTGATCAGGACCTCCTTCGCGCGCGTGGGCGTGCGGCGCCACGACACGAACGCATAGATGGCCACCGCCAGGACGATCAGCGCGATGAGCAGCGGAAGGCTGCGCGTGAGCATGACGAGAAGCCTCAGCATGCTACGCCTTCAACGCGCGCAGCGACGAGAACGACGTGGCGCGCGCCCACCATCCGCGGGCATTCGCGGCGCCGGCGATGCGGGCGGCCTCGGCGTAGGTGGCGACGACGGCGTACGTGGCCGACCCGCTCCCCGACAGCAGCACGTGCGGGTCGCCGGGACACTCGGCGGCCAGCCATGCCGCCACTTCGGCGAGCTCGGGTATGATGGAATAGGCCGCCGGCGCCAGGTTGTTGAACAGCGGCACGCCCTCGGCACGGTCAGCGTCTTCCGCCTGGGCCGCCAGCTTGGCCGGAACCTCCACCGGACGCGCGTCGAACGCCGCGTAGCATTCCGCCGTCGACACGCCCGCGTTCGGCCGCACCAGCACGAGCGCTTGCTTCATCGGCGCGATGGTACGCTCGAAGGCGTCGCCCTTGCCCGTGAACAGCCCGCAGCCGCCCTTCAGGAAGAAGGCGACATCCGCACCCAGCTGCGAAGCGGCCGCGTGCAGCGTGCGCCCGCCATCCGCCAGCCCCCAGAAGTGCGCCATGCCGACGAGCGCCGCCGCCGCATCGGCAGAGCCGCCGCCGAGGCCGGCCTGCATGGGAACGTGCTTCTCGATGCGCACGTCGATGCGCTGCGCGCGCACGACGTCCAGCTTGCGCGCCAGCAAATCGATCGCCTTGAACACGATGTTGTCGCGCACCGGAACATCGATGGCGCCGCGCGCGCCGGGAGCGGCGAGCATCTGTGTCTTGTCGACCATCTCGATGCGCACCGCAAGGTTCGCCGCCGGGCCCGCGAAGGCGCAGGCGCAGGGCGCATCCCCGCCTGCGGCGTTGCCGGCGACCGCGGTGGCCGGACCGCCTTCCCCGTCCGCGGCTCCGGCTGCCTCACCGTCCGCAGCTTCCCCGTCCGCATCGCGGCAGCTTATATCGCGGCAGCTTATATATATGTTGTCGTGCAGCGCCAGCGCATGCATGACGTTCAGCACCTCGTGGTAGCCGTCGTCCCTGCGCGGGCCCACCCCCAGGAACAGGTTCACCTTGGCGGGAGCCACCAGCTTGATGGCGTCCTCCCCCATGAACGAAAGCGCCGTCCACTGCGCCTCGCGCGCCTCGGCGAGCATGTCGACGACCTGCGCGTCCGCGCACCCGGGCGCCTCGGCCCCGCATGCGCCGCCAGCCTGCTCGCCCGCGCCCACGCTGCCCTCTTGCTCGGACACGCGCACGCCATCTTCCGGCACGGTGTTGCCCATCTGGCCGTCTGCAGTCATTTCCGCGCCCTCCTTTCGGCGAAGAAGTCCTTGAGAATGCGGGAGCATTCCTCCTGCATGACGCCGCCGGTCACCCTGAACGAATGGTTGAGCCGGTCGTCGTCGTGCAACTCGTACAGCGAGCCCACCGCGCCGCCCTTGGGGTCGGGCGCGCCGAACACGCAGGCCGCCACGCGCGCCTGCTGCATGAGCCCGGCGCACATCGGGCACGGCTCGAGCGTGACGTACACGGTGCAATCGGAAAGCCGCCATGCATCGAGGGCGCGCATGGCCTCGCGCATGGCCAGAAATTCCGCATGGGCGGACGCGTCCTTCGCGGCCTCCCGCAGGTTGTGCGCCGCAGCCACCACGCGCGGCTCGCCGACGAACGTGCGCGTGGCTGCGTCGTACGGCTCGTGAACGACCACGGCACCGATGGGGACCTCGCCCAGCGCATACGCCTTGCGCGCCTCCTCGAGGGCCATCGCCATGTAGCCGGCACGGCTCTGGACGCTGTCGGTGCGCCGGTCGCCTGGATGCCGCGGTTGCTCCCCCACCGAAGTTCCTCCGTTTTTTCGCGTTCTGTGCCGATGCCGGGACACACGGCCTCGGTTCCGTTGTATTCTATGGTGCAAGCAACCAGTATACGTGAAGGCGCCGGGGATGCGCGCGCCTGCACGCCGGGGAAGTCCACAAGGAGGACACCATGTCCGACAAGCCGACGAGGCCGGTTCCCAAAGGTCCGGGGGGGATGAGGCAGCTCACCGACGACATCATGGACGGCTTCGACCTCAACGACATCAAGTGCCGCTCGTGCAGCGGCTACGGCAACTGCGGCTACAAGCAGTACTTCTTGCACCCCGAGGGGAAAGGCGTCGTGTCCATCTGCATGATGACGCGCAAGAAGATGCAGTGCGAGCGCGACGGAATCGAGTTCGACCTGTCCATGATCTAGGCACCGGGCGCTTGCGAAAGGCCGGCTGCGTTAACCTTGTGAAGGACCGGCTGCGTTAACCTTGCGAAGCGTTGTGCTATGCTGATTCAACTGCGGAGGAGTGGCCGAGTGGTCGAAGGCGGCAGTCTTGAAAACTGTTGAGCCGCGAGGTTCCGTGGGTTCGAATCCTACCTCCTCCGCCATTTCCGCTACTTCTTCAGGAACCGACCGTTGCGGATTACCAGGATGGCCCCGATGCAGATGACCGCCGCCACGACGACCGGGAACCACGACCATTGCACGAGCGGCAATCCCTCCACGTTCATGCCGTAGAAGCTGAACACGATGGTGGGCACGGCCATGATCAGAGTGATGAGGGTAAGCGTGCGCATGGTGTAGTTCAGGTTGTTGCTGATCACGCTGGAGAACGTGTCCATGACACCTTCCAGGATGTTGGTGTAGATCGAACA
>CAJUSL010000060.1 GCA_910589135.1 uncultured Eggerthellaceae bacterium | reverse complement strand
CCAGGCAGTAGACGGTCATGGCGCCGCAGACGCCGAAGAACATGAAGATGCCGCCTGCCTTGCTCCTGCGCGCGAACTCGTTCAGCAGGATGAGCGCGGCCAGAACCATGAACAGTCCCAGCCATTGGTAAAGGGCGTTAGGCCCGTAAACATCGAACAACATGGCTTCCTCCTTACCTTTCCGATGGCAACGACCCTACCCTGTCGCGCGCACCGGATCCGACCGGGAGGACATGCTTAGCTGTTCGGCATACGTTCCGTAACCGCTCCGTCAAAGACGGACGCTTCTTTGAATCCCGAAGAGTTCGGGACGGTCGCCCCGGGGCAAAGCGGCGGCACCAGCGTCCTGGTGCCTGCAGGAATCATCCAGCCGAAGGGCCGCAAGGCGCGGTCGAACAGCCTAACGGCCGGCCCCACCAGGATGGCGGACAGGATCGTGCCTTCGCGCACCTGGAACAGGCCGCCGAGCAACACAAGCGACGACAGCGCCGCCAGCGACATCAACGTGACGTCCCAGGCCACCTTGCAGCTGCTGAACCGACGTCCCGAAACGTAGGAAATCACCTGCACGGCGGCATCGCCCGGCGTCATCAGCAGGTCGGAGGCCAGCTGCACGCGAATGCCGAAGCCCAGCACGAGAACGGAAGCGAGCAGCCAGGCGACCTGCTGGGCGTACCCTTGCGGGGCAGCCGCCTCGAACGCCGCGATCCAGACGTCGACCATGACGGACAGCACGAGGAACAGGGGCATCTGCAACAGCTGCACCGGGGCGAGCCTGCTTCGCAACAGCGCCACTTCCAAAAGAAAGTAGGACAGGTTGAACACGAAGGTCCAGCCACCCATGGTCATGGGGATGCCATGCAGCTGGCCAACCTCGGTCATGACTGCCGGGAGGCTGGAGATGGGCGACGTGCCGATGCAGGCCAACTTCGCCAACGAAATGCCCAGCGCGATGCACGAGAGCCCGACGAACATGACCGTCGCGCGCAGCGCCAGATTGGGCGCCGAACGGCCAAAGAAGCCCGTCCACCGCGCCTTGAATATGTCGAAGGAACCGCTCACCGTGCGCACATTGTACAACCCTCATGCCGCCGCAGCGGGCCAGGAAAACCGCACGTGGAGGCCGTCCGTCGGCAACCTGTGCCCGATGGGGCCTTCGCACCCTCGTGCCCAGCGAGCCCGCGCCGCATCACCCCACGCCGGGGGCCGCAGGCGCGTCAGTCGACGACCGGTTCCGCCACCGCGGAGCGCTCGCGCCAGGCCGCCAGGACGGGCTTGAGCAAGAACGCCGCGTAATGCGCGAACACGAAGGCGACCATCAGCGCAGCGAACGCCGTCTCCGCGCCGACGAGCACCCCCACCGCGTCGCGCACGAACCAGCCGGCATCCGCGAATGCCTCGACAGCATCGCCGAACGCCGTCGCGGTTATCACGAACGGAAACGTCATCGCCGCGAAGCTGGGGAAGAACCCGCCCTTCACGAACTTGGGCAGCTGCGTGAGCACAAGCAGGAACATGAGCTGCGCGAACGCGAGCAGAACGGCAACGAACGCCAGGTTGGGCTCGTTCGTCACGGCGAGGTAGCCCGCGATGGAAAGCGACGCCGGCGCCGAATAGATGCAGAACAGCGGCTTCGCGGGCGCAGGCACGGGGTGCTTGAGGAAGCGCACCGATATCACCACGAGGAGCACGGGATAGAAAGCGAACCCAAGCCAGAACAGCACGCCGCCCACGGCCTCCATGCCGAAGGCGGGCGACGTGACCGAGGCGACGATGACGCCCACGTAGCATATGAAGTAGGTGGGAAAGACGTTCTCGAGCTTGAACTCGCGGACATGCCGCAGCGTGAACCACGCCATCAGAAAGAGGTGCCCCAGCACGGCCGCCGCCCAGAGCGCGAACGACGCGACGAAGGCGACGGGCGCGAAGAACGCGCAGATCTGCATGATCGCCATGAACAGCGTGGCCGACACGCTGGCGAAGATGGGGTTCTGGAAGTCGTCGTGAACCAGGGAAGGGAACAGGCATGCCTTCGCGACCACAAGGGCGGCCATGGCGACGGACAGGGCGACCAGGACGGGCTGCACGCCCGGCACGTAGTCCGCAAGCAAACCCCCCAGCGCAACCAGGCCCAGCGACACCCCCGCGGCCGGAATCGGAACGTTCTTTATCGCGTCCAGTTTCGGTCTCCTTCACCAATCGGCATCGAAGGTGACGATTATGAACGACACGGCGCGCCCTGTTAACCCGCGAAACGCATTCTTAACACGCAGGCCGCAATCCCCCACAATCCCGCCACAACGCGTCGAAGCGCCCGGCTTTCCCCCTGGTTAACGGCATGGTGACAGAGCGTCTCTTCCCGCTGCGCCCGCGCGAAGGACATGCTGGCGGAAACGTATAATCCCAGCAAAGGACGACGGAAGCGAGGATGCAATGAAGCGCGAGGTCAACAACAGGAAGGTAGCCATCATCGGATGCGGGTTCGTGGGGGCCACCACCGCGTTCGCCCTCATGGAGTCGGGGCTGTTCTCGGAAATGGCCCTGATCGACGTAGACCGCGACCGCGCCGAGGGCGAGGCTCTCGACATATCGCACGGCCTCGCCTTCGCAAGCCCCATGGAAATCCATGCCGGCACCTACGACGACGTCGAGAACGCCAGCGTGGTCATCGTGACCGCCGGCGCGGCGCAGAAGCCAGGCGAGACGCGCATCGACCTGGTCAACAAAAACGTCGCCATCTACAAGGGCATCATCGCCGAGATCAAGAAGCGCGGCTGCAAGGGCATACTGCTCGTCGTGTCCAACCCGGTGGACGTCCTCACGCAGGTCACCATACAGCTGTCGGGCCTGCCGCAGAACCGCGTCATCGGCTCGGGCACGGTGCTGGACAGCGGCCGCCTGAAGCAGATCATCAGCGAACGGCTCGACGTCGACCCCCGCAACGTCCACGTGGGCGTGCTCGGAGAGCACGGCGACAGCGAGCTGATCGCCTGGTCGGGAGCGCACGTGGCAGGCATTCCGCTGGAGGACTTCTTCAACATGCGCAGCAAGGGATCCTACGAGGAGTTCCGCACCGAGGTGACCGACGAGGTGCGCAACTCCGCCTACGAGATCATCGACAAGAAGAAGGCGACCTATTTCGGCATCGCCATGGCCATCAGGCGCATCTGCGCGTGCATCGTGCGCGACGAGAAGTCGGTGCTGCCGGTGTCGACCATGATGCAGGGCGAGTACGGAATCGACGGCGTCGCGCTGTCCACCCCGTGCGTGCTGGGCAAGAACGGCATCGAGGTGCGCATGTCGCCCTCGCTCAACTACCTCGAGCAATCGCAACTGAAGGCGTCCGCCGCCACGCTGAAGGAAATCGTCGCCGGACTGGACCTCGGCACGTCGCCGGCGCAGAAGGCCGCCAAGGAATAGCGAAAGCGAACGTCCCCCGTCACGCCTCGGGGCGCAGGCAGCCTTCCAGCAGCGAGAACAGCTCGACCATGTTCAGCGGCTTCGTGATGTGGGCGGTCATCCCCGCCTCGCGCGCACGCCGGTGCGCCTCCTCGAAGGCGTCGGCGGTCATGGCGATGATGGGAAGGTCCGCCACGTCTGCGCGTGGAAGGGCACGGATGGCGCGCGCCGCCTCGTCGCCCGACATCCGCGGCATGCGCATGTCCATGATGATCGCGTCGAACCAGCCCTCCGGCACGGCTTCCATGGCGGCGACGGCCTCGTCGCCGTCGGTGGCCTGCTGTACCTCGAACCCGCGGTCGCGCAGCATCATGTCCATCATCTCGCGCGAAAGCTCGTCATCGTCGACGACCAGCACCCGCATGCCGTCGAAGGCGGCAGGCTCCACCGGGGAGGCTTCGGGCTCGCCTTCGCGGCCGACGGAGTCTGCCTCCTCCAGCTTCAACGGGATGGTGATGATGAACTCGCTGCCCTCCCCCAGCCGGCTTCGCACGTCGATCGAGCCGCCGAGCAGGTCGACCAGGTTCTTGGTGATGGTCATGCCCAGGCCCGTGCCCTCCGCATCGTGCGCGCCGGCGGCGCTGTCTCGCTCGAACGGCATGAAGATGCGGTTCACGAAATCCTCCGACATGCCGCAGCCGGTGTCTTCGACGCTGAACTCGAACAGGACGGCGCCGCCCGGCGCCATGGGCCCCTCGACGACGGCCACGCGCACGCTTCCCCCGCGGTCGGTGTACTTGAGCGCGTTGCCGACGGTGTTGACCAGGATCTGGTTGAGACGCAACCGGTCTCCCAGCACACGGGAGTGGCTCATGCCCGACACGTCGACGACGAAGCCGACGCCGCAGTCGATGGCCTGCACCATGAACACGTTCTTGAGCTCGTCCATGAGCTGGTTCAGGTCGATGGCCTGCTCGTCGATGGCGATCTTCCCACTTTCTATGCGGCTCACGTCGAGGATGTCGTTGATCAGGCCGAGCAGGTGCTCGCTCGACAGCAGGATCTTCTCCAGGGCGTTGCGCACGCGCCCGGCGTCTTCGGGCCGCGCCAGCGCGAAGTTGGCGAAGCCGACGATCGAGTTGAGCGGCGTTCGGAAGTCGTGCGAGATGTTCGTGAGGAACGTGGTCTTCGCCTCGCTCGCATGCTGGGCAAGCACCAGCGCGCTCTGCAGCGCCTCCTTCTGGACGATCTGGTCGCGCATCTCGTTGTTGACGTTGCGGGCGGCCAGCACGAACTCGTCCGCCGCGCCCGAAACCCGGATCAGCCTCAGCTCGATGTACTGCGCCTCGTCGTCGAACAGACGCTTGCATAGGACGGAAAGCTCTCCCCCGCTGTCGGGCATGTGCTCCATGAGGTGGTCCTTGCCCAGCAGGCAGCATACTTCGTCTCGGTCCTCGCCCACCACGTATTCGCGGCAGTACCGTTCGAGCCATTCGGAATACGACGCGCCCTCCTCGATGCCCCTCGCATAGTACTCGGCGACGTTGTTGCGAAACAGGTAGGGGCTGATGCGGTCGGCCTTCAAGTTGACGATGTAGAGCGCGTAGTACTCCGCGCTCAGGCTCTCGATGATCTCGGAGCGCCGCTCGCTTTTCTCCTCGGTCTCGCGCAGCACCGTGATGTCCTCGAGAAAGCCGATGGCGAAGCGGTTCGCTGGGCTCCCGTGCGACATGCTGAAGCGGACCCACCTTCCGTTGCGCGTCCGCTCCTCGCACAGGATGCGGTCGTACTCGGAGTCGAAGTCGAGGAAGCTTGCCAGGATGCGGTCCTGGGACGTGTCGGGGAACAGGAAGTCGACGAAGTCGCGTATGTCGCAATAGCCCTCCTCGAGGCCGCAGCACTCCCGCGCCGGGTCGCTCAAAAGCAGGTACCCCGTGCCGGGCTCGTAGAAGAACATGCCTGCAAGGATGCTTTCCATGGCGGGATGCGCGTGTTCGATCCACTTGGTGACGTCCTGCACCTCATAGCCGCAGTACCCCTCGCATATAGGGAACACGACCACGTTCTGGAACCCTTTGAACGCCTTGTTGACGGTCTCGAACTCGCTCGGCTCCCCCAGGAAGGCGGCACGGTAGAACCTGTCGAGCCAGATGAAGTCGCCATCGGGCCACACCTCGTAGATGTTCTTCCCAAGCAAATCGGACGGCGTGCATTTCGCAACTGCGGCCATGCGCACGTTGAGG
Source organism: uncultured Eggerthellaceae bacterium (assembly GCA_910589135.1). GTDB lineage: Bacteria > Actinomycetota > Coriobacteriia > Coriobacteriales > Eggerthellaceae > MGBC163016. The sequence goes on along the minus strand of CAJUSL010000060.1, from coordinate 4,168 downwards.
TACCTGATGACCGCGTCGACCGGCCTGCCCTCGGCATCGAGCCTCACCTCGGATATCCCGAAAGGCCGGGGAATGCAATCGAAAGCAACCTTGCAGCTTTCAAGGACCTTATCCACGTGCCGCTCCTCCTGATTCGTTCCAGATAAGATTCTCGTCAGGCGCAGACAGCGCCGCAACCCATGCGCGAGGGGCGTCAGTCCCCCAGAAGCGAGTCGAGGAGGCCGAACAGCTTCGGCACCTCTATCGGCTTCGGCAGATGGCCGTTCATCCCGCACTCCAGGGCGCGGTCGCGGTCCTCGTCGAAGGCGTCGGCCGTGACCGCGAGGATGGGTATGCCGGCAAGCACCGGGTCGTCGAAGGCGCGTATGGCGCGCGACGCCTCGTAGCCGTTCATGACCGGCATCTGTATGTCCATCAGCACCAGATCGTAATAACCCGGGCCGCCTTCGAGCAGCTTGTCCAGCGCGTCCTGGCCGTCCACGGCCTCCTCGACGCGAAGGCCGGCGTCAAGAAGCAGGTCCCCCGCGATTTCGCGGTTCAGCATGTTGTCGTCGACGAGCAGGATGCGGTACTTCGCCGCGCGCTCGGGGGTGAACACGACCGGCGATGCGGCAAGCGGACCGGCGGCGGAGGCCCCGTCGGACACCTTGAACGTCACGTTGACGGTAAAGCGCGTGCCCTTGCCGACCTCGCTTTCGACCTCGACGGTCCCCTTCATCATGTCGACGAGGCTCTTCACGATGGCCATGCCCAGCCCGCTTCCCTGGATGCCGCTGATCGTCTGGGTGCGTTCGCGCTCGAACGGGTCGAAGATGTGTCGGAGGAAGTCGGCAGACATCCCGATGCCGGTATCCTCCACGACGATGCGGTAGCAGGCAAGGCCGGCCGGGGCGCCCGGAAGCTCCTCGGCGATGACACGGATGCTGCCGCCAGCGTTCGTGAACTTGATGGAGTTGCCCAGAAGGTTCAGCAGCACCTGGTTCACCTTCAGGCGGTCGCACACCACCTCGGAATGCGTCACTCCGGATGTGTCGACCGCAAGGCTCAGGCCCTTGCTGGCCGCCTCGTGCTGAAGCATGGAGTAGAGGTCGTCGAACACCTCCGTGATGCTGCAGCGGCTTTCGTCCAGGGTCACCTTGCCCTGCTCGATGCGGCTCATGTCCAGGATGTCGTTGATGAGGTTCAGCAGATGGTCGCTGGACGCCTTGATCTTCTCGAGGTAGCCCTGCACCCTTGCAGGCTGGTCGGCGTGGTTGGCCGCCAGAGTGGTGAACCCGACGATGGCGTTCATCGGCGTGCGGATGTCGTGCGACATGTTCAGAAGGAACGCGCTCTTGGCAGCGTTCGCGCGGTTGGCGTTGCCGAGCGCCTCCTCGAGCAGCGTCTTGTGCTCGAGCTCCTCGCGGATCTGCTGGTCGACGTTGCGGAAGCCGATGACCACCTCGTGGCCTTCCTTCCAGTTGCCCGAACGCACGACGGTTGCCTGGCGGAACTGCACGAGGTTGCCCCTGCGGGCACGGTACAGCTTGTCGAAGCGGTCGCCCATCTTCAGCTCGCCCATGATGCCTTCGGCCGAAAGCGCCTCGCGCATCATCTGCCTGTCCTCGGGCTGCACTCGCGTGTCGATGTAGGCGCCCACCATGCCGGCAAGCGACGTGCCCGACCGGAAGATGTTCTCCAACTCCTTGTCCTCGCTGGACGCGATGCGCAGCACCTCGCCTCGATCCGTGTCCATGTCGAAGGCGCACACGACCAGGTAATCGCCGCTCAGGGCCTGGATCAGGTCGCGCACCCGGCGCTCGCGCCTTTCCTCGTGGGCCTTCTGGTCGGTAACGTCCAGCAGGAAGCGCTGGTAGAACTTCTCGCCGTCCTTCTCGATGACCTTGACGTTGCCCATCACGTGCCGAATCTCGCCGTCCTCGTGGCGCACGCGGTACTCGGTGGAGAGGCTGTCCCCCACCTCGGTGAGCTGCATGATCTCCTCGCGCAGGCGGCGGCCGTCCTCCCCGATCACGGTGGGCGCCACCATGTCGAAGCCCTCCTCGCGCAGTTCCTCCTCGGACGCGAAGCCGAGGATGTCGAGCGCCGTCCGGTTGACGCCCAGGATGCGCGAGCCGTCAAGGCTATGCGTCAGGACGCCGCAGTCGAGCGTGGTGAAGATGGTCTCCAGCGTGTGGTTCTTCTCGATCAGGTCGTTCTCGTAGGCGCGTTCCTGCGTGATGTCGATGCCGACGCCCACCGTTCCCATGACGGTGCCGTCGAGGTCGTACAGGGCGATTTGTAGGTGGTGAGCAACCTGGTGCCGGCGCCCGTCTGGACGACCTCCTCGGACACGCAGGTCTTCCCGGAGGCCATGACCTCGCGCTCGGACTCGACGCAGGCGGGGTCGTCCTCCTCCACGTCCCAGATGTATGCATGGCGCTGCCCCTGCACCTGCTCCTTCGTCTTGTTGACGGTGTCGCAGAAGCTGGAGTTCACCTTCTCGTGCACGCCGTCGCGGGTCTTGTACCACACGAGGCTGGGGATGGAGTCTATCGTTGCGTCGAGGAACTGCCGCGACTCCCATAAATCGGCGGCAAGCTTGCACTGCTGCTGCCAGCGCTCGAAGCGGAACGCGGCCTCGGCCGCATCGAGGGGAGCCGTCCAAAAATCGGAGAGCGCCGATGCAGCATCTCCCAGCTTCGCCAACGTACCGTGCGGCGCGACGAGCACGAGCCGGGCGCGCTCGCCCATGTGCGGCACGACGTCGGCCACCAATTGCGCGGCGTCGTCGATGTCGGCAGCAAGGAAAACGGTGTCGGCGCGGGCAACCTGCGCCGGATCAGGCACGTCGTCCTCGACGATCGAGTGCTGAAGCCGCGGCAGAGGACGCACTGCCTTCAAGGCAAGCAACTGCTCGTCGGAAAAGCCGACGACATATACGTGGACCGGGCTGTTGTACATAGCTGCATCCCCTTTTGCGTCAACCATGTAATCGTATTCTACAACTCCGCCGGTGCAAATCGATCGATCCGCCGCAACAAACGGACGTGCATGGCAGCGAGGGGAGAAGGCGCTTCGAAGTGCAACGCGGACGTTCGCTTTCGACGCACGCGGAAAAAAGGGGCGAGCACACGGCTCGCCCCTGGCTGTGCCATCCGAAGCGCTCTGACGTCACGCGTGCTTCTCGGCCTCGATGACGGCAGCGCGCGCCTCGTCGGCAAGCTTCTCCTCGTGGACGTCGGCGGCCAGCTTGTCGTGCTTGGCGTTCGCGATCTTCAGCACCGAGCCGGTGAGCGCGAACAAGGCGATGGCGTTCGGAATGACCATCAGCTGGTTGAACATATCGGCAAGCTCCCAGACCAGGTCGTTGGAAAGCAGCGAGCCCATGAAGATGAACGCCAGCGCGATCACCATGAACGGCACGACCGCCTTCTTGCCGAACAGCCACTCCACGTTCAGCTTCGCGAACAGGTTCCACGAAAGGATGGTTGAGTAGGCGAAGAACAGCAGGCAGATGGCGACGAACCATGCGCCGGGACCTGCTCCGAAGAACTGGCCGAACGCCATCTGGGCGATGTTGGTCTTCGTGATGGTCTCGGCCGTGAGGGCGGCGTAGTCGCCGGTTGCCAGCACGCCGTCGCCCACGTAGAGCACCGACAGCACCACCAGCGCAGTCATGGTGACCACGACGATGGTGTCCACGAACACGCCGATCATCGCGACGACGCCCTGCTCGTGCGGGTTCTTGACCTCGGCAAGCGCATGCGCGTGAGGCGTGGAGCCCATGCCCGCCTCGTTGGAGAACAGGCCGCGCTTGGCACCCTGGCTGATGGCGGCGATGATGCCGAACGTCGCGCCGCCTACCGTGGCCTCGGGGTTGAACGCGCACTCGAAGATGAGGCCGAACGTGGCGGGCAGGTTCTGCGCGTTCATGACCAGCACGATAAGCGAGCCGATGATGTAGAGCACCGCCATGATGGGAACGATCTTCTCGGTGACGGCCGCCAGGCGCGAGACGCCGCCGATGAACACGATGCCGGCGAGCAGCACGACGGCGATGCCGATGGCCCACGTCGGCACGCCGAAGGCGTTGTTCATGGTCTCGGCGATGGAGTTCGACTGCACCATGCAGCCCATGAAGCCGAGCGCCAGAATGATGGCCACGGCGAAGAACCCGGCGAGGAAC
>CAJUSL010000059.1 GCA_910589135.1 uncultured Eggerthellaceae bacterium | reverse complement strand
CGAACGGAAACGTCCGGTGGACGTTTCCGCCGAGCGAGCCATTGCTTGAGCACGGAGCGCTTCCGAGGAGAGCGCTACGCCAGATGGAAGTCCAGCTGGGACAGGTCGGTGTTGGCCTCTACCAGCTTCACATGCACCTTCTGCCCGAGCCGGTAGACGTCGTTCGACTCCACGCCGCGCAGCGAATGGCGCGCCTCGTTGTACGCGAAGTACTCGTCGCCGAGCGAACGCACCGGCACCAGCCCCTCCACGCAGTTCTCCAGCCTGACGTAGAGCCCGTACGAGACGACGCCCGACACGATCGCGTCGAACTCCTCCCCCAGATGGGGCGCCATGTACTCGACCATCTTGGCCTTCTGCGAATCGTACGACGCAGCCTCGGCGTTGCGCTCCATCTCGGAGGAATGCTCGCAGAGCCACTTCAGCGCCTTGCGCTGGCCCGCCATGTCGGGCTGCCCGAAGCCGAGGACCCATTTCAGCATGCGGTGCACGACGAGGTCGGGATAGCGGCGGATGGGGCTCGTGAAATGGCAGTACGCACGCAGGCCGAGGCCGTAGTGCCCCTCGTTGGACGGCGCGTAGACGGCGCGCATCATCGCGCGCAGAAGCAGCATCGTCACCATCTCGTCCTCGGCGCGGCCGGCGCATTCGTCGAGCACGTGCTGGATGACGTGCGGGTTGCCGGAAGGCAGGGAGTCGGCCATCTCGGTGGTGAACCACTTGAATTCCTGCAGCGTGGGAATCAGCGCGGCAAGCGCGTCTGCGGACGGCGGCTCGTGGTCGCGGTACGCGCACGGGGCCTCGCGCTCTTCCAGGAAGGCGGCGACGGCCTCGTTGGCGAAGATCATCGCCTCCTCGACGAGCCCGGTGGCGTCGGTCTTCTCGCGCACGAGGATGCCCGTCGGCTTGCCGTCCGCCCCCAGCATCACCTTGGCTTCCTTGGTGCGGAACTCGATGCCGCCGCCCGCCTCGCGGTTGCGCTGGCGCTCCTTCGCAAGGGCGGAAAGCCGCGCAAGCCTCGAGGCGAGCGGGTCGACCGAAGAGGCCGAATCGGCGTCGTCGAGCATCATCTGCGCCTGGTCGTAGGTGAGCCGCGCATCCGAGCGCATCACGGCGGGATAGAAGTCGCAGTCGAGCAGGTTCGCACGCGCGTCGACCACGAGGTCGGCCGTCATGCACAGGCGCTCTTCGCCCGGGCGAAGCGAGCACAGGTTCTCGGACAGCCTCGGCGGAAGCATGGGAATCACCCGGTCGGCAAGGTACGTGCTGGTCGCGCGGCGGCGCGCGTCCATGTCGATCGGAGACGCCCACCCGACATAGGCCGACACGTCGGCGATGTGCACGCCAAGCCGCCACTCGTCCGGGCCGGTCTGCTCGATGGACAGCGCGTCGTCGAAGTCCTTCGCGTCGGTCGGGTCGATGGTGAACGCGAAGCGGTCCCTGATGTCGCGGTAGCCCGCCTCCAGCGCCCCCCTGACGTCGAGGACGGCGGAGTCGGCCTCGGACAGGGCGGCGTCGGAGAAGTGCGTGTCGAGGTTGTAGCGCGCGATGATGCGCTCGATGGCGATGTCGTTTCCGGACGCCTCGTCGAACACTTCGACGACCTCGCCGGTCGCCGCGCTCTTGCGCGTGGGGTACTCCAGGATGCGAACCCGCACGAGCGCCCCGTCCGGGACGTCGGGAGACTTCTCGCGCAGCGTGAACACGTCGTGCTTCACGCGCGGGTCGTCCGGCACCACGATGCCGAACGGCTCGGCCACCTCGTAGCGGCCGATCAGCTCGCTGCGGGCGCGCTCGACCACACGCACGACGCGCGCCTCTTCGCGCTTGCCGCCCCGAGGACGCGGCCCCATGCCGCGTTTGCCAGGGGTCGACGCCTTGGAGCCGGGCGCCTTCTTGCGGTCGCTGACGTGCAGGGGCGCCACCTCCACGACGTCGCCGTCCATCGCGTCGCGCGTCTTCGACTCGGGGACGAAGAACTCGCCGGCCGACGTCTTCACGAACCCGAAGCCGCGGCCGTTGGCCTCGAAGGTGCCGCGCGGAAACGAGCGGGGCTTTCCGCGCGTGGAGTGCTTCTTCGACTTGCGCCTTCCCTGCGCCATGGGTTCCCTAGCCGCCTATGAGGGAGCGCGCGGTGTCGAGCGCCACCTGCAGCTGGAAGTTCTCCTCGGCGCCCTCGCGGTTGGCGACCTCGACGTCGGGGACGACGCCCACGCCGTTGATCTCGTGGCCCAGCGGCGTCAGGTAGTACGCCGCGGTGTAGCGGATGGCCCCGCCGAAGGAAAGCTCGCGGATCACCTGCACCGAGCCCTTGCCCGTGGTCGTCTGCCCGACGGTGGTGGCGCGGTTGTTGTCCTGAAGCGCGGCGGCCAGCACCTCGGCGACGCCCGACGTGTAGCCGTTCACCATGACGACGAGCGGCGCCAGCGTTATCGTGGCGCCCGAGGCCGCGCGCGTGCTGACCCCGTCCAGCGTTTCGATGCCGACGAGCACGCCGCTTTGCACGAACAGGCTCGCGGTGTCGAGCGATTGCGTGAGGTAGCCGCCCGGGTTGTCGGTGATGTCGAGCACGTAGGCGAGCGCGCCCTGGGCGGAGAGGTCCTCCACCGCGCGCTTCACCAGCTCGCACGCGTCGCCCGTCACCTGGCGCAGCTTGACGTAGCCCACGCCGTCGACCATCTCGTAGGTGACGTTCTGCACGTCGTAGCTGCGACACGTCAGCGTGGTGATGAAGTCCTCGCCGGTCATGGCGTCCAGGCTGATGGGATGCATCCAGGTGATGACGACGCTCTCGCCGTCCTCGCGGGCCAGGGCGCCGATGACCTCGGTGGCCGACCACGCGTGGCTGGAGTCGCCGTCTATGGCGACGACGAAATCGCCCTGCTGCACGCCTTCGGCCTGGGCCTCCGAACCTTCCAGGACGTCGATCGCATAGGCGCGCCCGTTGTAGTCGCCGAACAGCACGCCGACGCCCGAGATGCTCTTGTCGGCGTTTTCGAGCATGTGCTCCTCGTAGCGCTCGGCGTTGTAATAGGCGGCGTACGGGTCCTCCGTCGACGCCATCAGCTCGGTCAGCATCGACTCGGTGGCGTCGTCGAGGTGCACGTCGTCGAAGCTGTACGACGCAAGCATGTCCTCGACCTCGGATATGCGCATGGAAAGCGACTCGTAGGTGGTCTTGGGCTTCGTCGAGTTCGGCGTCGCGGCATTGGCCGCAGGGGCCTCCTCGGTGACGATGCCGAGCGACGACATGAGCGGGATGTTGGCCCGCATGAGGAAGCCTGCGACGAATGCCGCCACGACGACGAGGAACACGACCATCCAGAACGCGATCCGCCTGTTGCGCAGGTATTCGCGCCCGGACATCGCCGCGCGCTTCATCCTGGCCGCGCTCTGCCTTCTGCTGTCTGACATCGGAAGCCTTCGTGTCCTCGGCGTCTGCGCATGGCGCCCGGAGGCGCCATGTCGTTGCTAGACCTTCAGGTATCGCCTCATGGCGATGGCCGAGCCGATGAGGCCGATGATGAGGCCGGCCACGATGAGCAGCAGGTAGATGAACAGGTACGTGGTTCCGTCGACCGAGAAGTTGAGGAATCGGATGGCCGACTCGAGCTGCGGGATGGCGAACATCCTGAGCAGCTGGATGACGAGCACGGCAAGCAGGCTGCCGATGAGCGAATGGATGGCGCCCTCCATGAGGAAGGGCCCGCGGATGAAGCCGTTCGACGCGCCGACCAGGCGCATGATGGCGATTTCCTTGCGGCGCGCGAGGATGGCCAGGCGGATGGTGTTGTTGATGAACACCAGCGCGATGAAGATAAGCAGCACGACGAGGGCGGCGCCGATGTAGCGGACGTAGTTCGTCAGTTGGAAGAGGCGCTCGACGGTGCCTTGGCCGTACTTGATCGAGTCGCCGACGTTGTTGGAGTCCTCGCAGATCGTGCGGTAGATGGCGTTGTTCTCGATCTCGTTGGCCACCGTCTGCACCATCTGCGGGTCGGACAGCTCGACGTCGATGGACGCCGGAAGCGGATTCGTGCCGTCGAGCTGGTCGATGATCTCGGGGTTGGAGGTCATGGAGCTCTTGAAGTTCTCGAGGGCCTGGTCTTTGGTGGTGAAGCCGACCGAAGAAACCCCCTCCATGCCCTTGACGTCCTCCATCACGCGGTCGATCGAGCCCTGCTCGGCCTCGTCGTTGACGTAGGCGGTGATGGACACCTCGCTCTCGACGGAGGTGATGAGGTTGTCGAGCATGGCGCCGCCGACGAGAAACACGCCGATGACGAGCAGCGAGAGGAAGATGGTGATGATGGAGCCGAGCGCCGTCGAGAAGTTGCGGGCGAAGCCCTGCAGCGACTCCTTGATGAAGTAACCGAAACTAGACATCGAAGCCGTACACCCCCCTGTCCTGGTCGCGGGTGAGGTGGCCGCGGTCGAGCGCGATGACGCGCCTGCGCATGTTGTCCACCATCTCGCGGTCGTGCGTGGCGACGAGGATGGTGGTGCCCGTGCGGTTGATTCGCTCGAGAAGGTCCATGATGCCGCGCGAGGTCTGCGGGTCAAGGTTTCCGGTGGGCTCGTCGCAGATGAGCAGCGGCGGGCGGTTCACGAGGGCGCGCGCGATGGACACGCGCTGCTGCTCGCCGCCGGAGAGCTGGTCGGGCAGCTTCTTGAACTTGTCCTGCAGGCCGACCAGGCGCAGCACCTCGGGAACCTGCGTCTTGACGACGTGCTTGGACTTCCCGATGACCTCCAGCGCGAAGGCGACGTTCTCGAACATCGTCTTGTTGGGAAGCAGCTTGAAGTCCTGGAAGACGCAGCCGATGTTGCGGCGCAGGTAGGGAACGCGCCAGTTCCTCATGGTGGTGAGGTCCTCGTCCGCGACGTAGATATGGCCCTGCGTGGGCTTGATCTCGCGGGTGAGCAGCTTGATGAACGTTGACTTGCCCGACCCGGAATGGCCCACCAGGAACAGGAACTCGCCTGCGAAGATCTGCAGGGAGACGTCGGAGAGCGCCGGGCGGTTGGGCTGAGCCGGATAGATTTTCGTCACATGGTCGAAGGTGATGACGGGGGTGCCGCTGTGCGCCTGCACCTCGTTCACATCGAGCTCGGGAAGAGCCTGGGACAGCTGGGACGTCAGCTGGGCCTTGTTGCGCGCGCCTGCGACCTGCGCCTGCTGCGCCGCGTAACCCTGGCCCATCTGCCCCATGGGCACGCCTTGCATCTGGGCAGGCGCGGCATGGCTGGCCCTTCTTCCGCCGGCCTGGGCAGGCCCGCGGTTAAAGTCTTGTGCCACAGTGGTTGCTCCGTTCGTGTCGTGTTCAACTGGGACTCGAATATAGAATTCTAGCAGTTATTGGCCTTGGCATAAACCTTCGACGCGGCATCGGCAATCGCCTTGTAACCTAGCGAGAAGTATTCCAACAGCTCCTCGAACTCGCCCGACTTGCCGAACGCGTCCCGCATGCCCACCATGGACACGGGAACGGGATGCCGCTCGGCCAGCGCGTGCGCGACGGCCTCGCCCAGGCCGCCGTTGACGGAATGCTCCTCGGCGGTGACGACGCAGCCGGTCTTGGCGGCGGACGCGACGATGGTGTCGGCGTCGAGCGGCTTCACGCAGAAGGCGTCGACGACCTCGGCGGAGATGCCCCGATCGGCGAGCGCGTCGGCGGCGAGCAGGGCCTCGCGCATCTCGACGCCGCAGGCCACGATGGTGACGTCCGTCCCCTCGCGCACGACGTTGGCCTGCCCCACGGCGAACTCGGAGCCGTCCGCGTACACGGCGGGCACGCTTGCGCGCCCGAGGCGCACGTAGACGGGGCCGGGCGTCTGCGCCGCCAGGCGCAGGGCGGCCTTCGCGGAGTTGTAGTCGGCGGGCACGAGCACGCGCATGCGCGGAAGCGCCCGCATGAGCGCGATGTCCTCGATCATCTGATGCGAGCCGCCGTCCGGCCCGACGGAGATGCCGGCGTGCGTCGGCGCGATCTTCACGTCAAGGTTGGAATAGCACACCGTGTTGCGGATCTGGTCGTAGGCGCGGCCCGTGCCGAACACGGCGAAGGACCCCGTGAAGGCAACGTTGCCCGCAAGCGCGAGCCCGGCGGCGACGTCGACCATGTTCTGCTCGGCGATGCCGACGTTGAACAGGCGCCGCGCCGCTTCCTCGGAGCTCGCGGCGAACTTCGAGGTGGTGGTGGACCCGGACAGGTCGGCGTCCACCGCGACGATGGGCATCCCCTCGCCCAGCAGCTCGGCGAGCGTCTCGCCGTAGGCCGCGCGGGTCGCCTTCTTCTGCGCCGCCTCCTGCTCGTTTGCAAGCCGTATCACAGCGCGCCTCCTTCCGTGCCGGCCAGCTCGCTCAGGGCCGCATCGGCCTCCGCCTCGCTGGGCGCCTTGCCGTGCCAGCCGCACTGGCCCTCCATGAACGACACGCCCTTGCCCTTGACGGTGCGGGCGACGATCGCCTGCGGCGCGTTGCCGTCGTACGCCTTGGCCTGGCGAAACGCCTCCACGAGCTGGCCCAGATCGTGGCCGTCGACGGAGGAAACCTTCCACCCGAAGGCGGCGAACTTCGCGCCCAGGTCGCCCGGGTCGCACACGTCGCAGACGGCGCCGTCGATCTGCAGGCCGTTGGCGTCTATGATGGCGACGAGGTTGCCGAGGCGCTGGTGCGCGGCGAACATCGCCGCCTCCCACACCTGGCCCTCCTCGCACTCGCCGTCGCCGAGAAGCGCGAACACCGTGGAACCAGAACCGTCGAGGCGCAGCCCGCACGCGAGCCCGCAGGCGATGGAAAGCCCCTGCCCGAGGGAGCCGGTGGACACCTCGACGCCGGGCACGAGCGACGAGTCGGGATGGCCCTGCAGCCTGCTTCCGAGCTTGCGGAGCGTTCCGAGCTCGTCGTGCGGGATGAAGCCCGCCTTGGCCAGCGTCGCGTAGAGCGCCGGCGCGGCGTGGCCCTTCGCGAGGATGAACCTGTCGCGCGCGGGAAGCTCGGGGTCGGCGGCGTCGTAGCGCATGACGCCGCCGAAGTAGAGCGCGCACAGGATGTCGATGCAGGAAAGCGAGCCACCGGGATGGCCGCTTTTCGCCTTGCATATCATGTCGATGATGTCGGCCCGAAGGCCCTGCGCGGTCGCACGCAGCTGGTCGGGCGTCATCGCGCCCTGCGTTGAATCGGCCACATATCCCCCTTGAATCGGCAGAAACGATGGGTGAAACGGATATGGGAACAGGCTATCACAAAGACGACGCCTTCCGTCCCTCGCGTGCTACTGCGAGGCCTTCCACTTGTGGTAGCCGATGACGAAGTCCTCCAGGTCGCCGTCGAGCACGGCGTCGACGTTGCCCGTCTCCTCGCCGCTGCGGAGGTCCTTCACCATCTGGTACGGGTAGAGCACGTAGTTGCGCACCTGCGAGCCGAACGAGTTCTCCATCACCTCTCCGCGCAGGCCGTCGATTTCCTCGGCGCGCTTGCGCTCCTCGATCTCGTAGAGCTTCGCGCGCAGAACGCGGAACGCCGCCTCCTTGTTCTGCAGCTGGCTCTTCTCGTTCTGGCAGGTGACCACGATGCCGGTGGGCAGGTGCGTGAGGCGCACGGCCGAGTCGGTGGTGTTGACGCACTGGCCGCCGGGACCGCTCGAGCGGTAGACGTCCACGCGCACGTCGGCCGGGTTCAGGTCGACCTCGATGTCGTCGGGAAGCACGGGCAGCACCTCCACGGATGCGAACGTGGTGTGCCGGCGCTTCTTCGCGTCGGTGGGCGAGATGCGCACGAGGCGGTGGACGCCGGCCTCGGAGGCGAGCATGCCGTAGGCGTTGCGGCCGTCGATCTGAGCCACCGCCTTGTCGAGCCCTATCCCCTCCCCCGGCACGATGTCGAGCTCGGTGAGCTTCCAGCCCTTGTTCGCGGCGTAGTGCCGGTACATGCGGAACAGCATCTCGGTCCAGTCCTGGGCCTCGAGACCGCCTTGGCCGGGGTTGATGGACACGATGGCCGAGCCTGCGTCGAACCGTCCGGAGAACCATGAGGCGACCTCGAGCGAGTCGAGCATCTTCCCGAGCCCGCGCACCGCCGCCTCGTACTCGGCAAGGAAGCCTTCGTCCTCGTCGGCGAGCTCGTAGGCGGCGAAGGCGTCGTCGAGCCTCGCCTGCGCGGCGTCGAACTCCGACATGAGATCGCGGATGTCGGAGGCGGCCTTCGACGCCTCCTGGGCGGCCTGGGCGTCGTCCCAGAAGCCCGGGGAGGCCATCTCGGCCTCGAGCGCTTCGAGCTCGGCCGCCTTGTCGTCTACGTGCAGGAACCTTCTCGCGTCGGCCACGCGCGAAGCCAGCGCCTCGAGCTCCTTACTTGCCATGGCACTTCTTGTACTTGAGGCCGCTGCCGCACGGGCACGGGTCGTTCCTGCCGACGTCGGCGAACGGGTCCTCCTTGTCCTTCACGAACGTGGCGGCCTTCTGCATGGCGGGCTTGGGCGCGGCCCCCGCCGCAGCGGCGCCGGCCGCCGCAACCTGCTGCGCCTGGGCGGCATGGCCCGCCGGCACGGCGCTTCTGACGGAGGTGTTCTCAAGCGCCGCCTCGGGCGAGGAGAACTGCATCTTGCGCTCCTCGGGCTGCGGCGCGGGCTGCTCGATGCGGATGTTGATCTCGAGGCGCAAAAACGTGCGCAGGAAATCGTCGTACATCGTGGCGGTGAGGTTCTGGAAGGCGAGATACGCCTCGTTCTTGTACTCGACCAGCGGGTCGCGCTGCCCCAGCGCGCGCAGCCCGATGCCGTAGCGCAGGTAGTCCATCTCGGAGAGGTGCGCCATCCAGCGCGTGTCGATGATGCGCAGCAGGATCTGGTTTGCCAGGCTCTTCGTCACGTCCTCGCCAAGCACCTGCGCCTTCTGCTCGTAGATGCCGTGGATGAAGTCGTACAGCGCGTCGGAGACGGCCTGCGGGTCCTCGTCGTGGTCGACGTCGTCGACCTTGAAGTCCTCGCGGCCGGTCATGTTGGCAGCGTACAGCTCGAGCGCGCGCTTGTCCCAGTCGTCCGCCGAGTCGCCCGAGAGGTTCTCGGCAACCTGGTCGGCGACGGAGTCCTCGATGATGCGCGCGATGCTCTCGGTGACGTCCTTGCCGTCGAGGATGGAGTTGCGCTCCTCGTAGATCGCCTTGCGCTGCAGGTTCATCACGTCGTCGTACTCGAGGACGGACTTTCGGGCCGCGAAGTGCATCGACTCCACCTGGCGCTGCGCGCTTTCTATCGACTTCGAGACCATGGACGCCTGGATGGGCATGTCGTCCTCGATGCCCGTCTTCTGCATCATGTTGGAGATGCTGTCCATGCGGTTGCCGCCGAACAGGCGCATGAGGTCGTCCTCGAGCGAGAGGTAGAACTGGGTGACGCCGGGGTCGCCCTGGCGTCCGGCGCGGCCTCGCAGCTGGTTGTCGATGCGCCGCGACTCGTGCCGCTCGGTGCCGATGACGCAGAGGCCGCCCGCCTCGCGCACCTTCTTCTGCTCCTCGCTGCAGATCTCGCGCGCCTCCGCGAGCGCCGCGGCGCGGTCGTCCTCGCCGGGCAGGCTCTCGTTGGGGTTGCCCTCCTCGTCGAGCTCGGGCCCGTCGGGGTCGAAGCCGCGCTGGCGCAGGATGTCGAGCGCGAGCATGTCGGCGTTGCCTCCCAGGATGATGTCGGTGCCGCGGCCGGCCATGTTGGTGGCGATGGTGACGGCGCCCATGCGGCCCGCCTGCGCGACGATGACGGCCTCGCGCTCGTGGTTCTTGGCGTTCAGCGTCTCGTGCTTGATCCCGCGCTTGTCGAGCAGGCGCGAGAGCTTCTCGGAGTTCTCGATGGACACGGTGCCGATAAGGCAGGGC
>CAJUSL010000058.1 GCA_910589135.1 uncultured Eggerthellaceae bacterium | reverse complement strand
GTCCTTGATATAGCGGATCTGCACGAACCTGGTCCTGAACGAGAACCACAGGCCCGTGAAGACCAGCAGCGCCACCAGGATCCAGGTGTACATGAAGTTGGCGATCTCGGTGGTGGCGTCTATCAGGATGTCGGTGATTGCGTTGATGGCGTCCATATGCTTCCATTCCCCTACATGCTCGGCAGCGTCAGGCACCAATGGTGCCAGAGGGGACACGCGGCACCCGTCGCGCCGCGCCGTTTGTTGTGAATCCGTTTTCGCGCAGAAACCTTCGGCCGTGTCCGGTTTCGCGCATCCCGGCAGCGCTTCCGGGCGGCCCATCCGGCCTCAAGGCCGCTGGCCGCCCCGTTTGTCGCAGGCAGCGTGCAGGAGGTACTCCACGTTTCCGGCCGGGCCCACCACGGGCGAGCGCATCGTGCCGAGCACCCGAAAGCCGCTCGCCTCGAGCGCGGCCGCCACCTCCTCCACGGTACGCAGCCGCACGGCCTCGTCGCGCACCACGCCGCCTTCCGTCTCGCCGCGCTGCGACTCGAACTGCGGCTTCACCAAGGCGACCAGAAGAGAGCCCGGGCGGCAGAGGCGCGCCAGCACCGGGGCCAGCTGCGCCAGCCCGATGAAGCTGACGTCGATGACGACGGCGTCGAAGGGGGCGCCAAGGGCCGCCGGGTCGGCCTCCTTGACGTTGGTGCGCTCGAACACGGTCACGCGGGGGTCGCTGCGCACCTTCCAGGCAAGCTGCCCGTAGTTGACGTCGACGCACGCCACGTGGGCGGCGCCGTTCTGCAGCAGGCAGTCGGTGAAGCCGCCCGTCGACGAGCCCACGTCGCAGCAGCGCAGCCCCGCCGCCGACAGGCCGAAGCCGTCGAGCGCCGCCTGCAGCTTGCGGCCGCCGCGCGAGACGAACCGCCCGTCGCCGCGGGTGCGCACGCGCACCGAAGCATCGTGCGCCACCTTCGCGGCCGCGCTCGCGGCCACGACGTCGTCCACCAGCACCTCGCCGGCGATGACGGCACGCAGCGCCGCCTCTCGGTCGGGGAAGAGGCCCCGACCGATCAGCAAATCGTCTAATCTCTTCCTTTGCTTCTTACTCATAGAGACGCCGGCCGGGCATACCTGGGCGAGGGTTCGTGTGACGCCCCGGACTGGCGTGCGGGGCGGCCGAGGGGCCTTCGTGCCGTGAGGGCAAGCATGGAAGCGCCAAAAGGATGCCACGCGAAGCCGCAGCGACCGTGCATTGCCTCTTACCCGACAAGAAGCAATGCGATCTGGACGGCGTTCAAAGCCGCGCCCTTGCGGATCTGGTCCGCGACGTCCCAGAACGCCAGGCCGTGCTCAACGGAGGCGTCGCGACGCAGGCGTCCGACGTAGACGGGAAGCGTGTTCGCCAGAAGGCCCGGCATGGGGTACTCGCATGAGGCGGGATCGTCCATGACACACACCCCCGGGGCGGCCTCGAGCGCCGCGCGGGCCGCCTCGATGCCCACCTCCTCGTCGAACTCCACGTTGATGGACTCGCCATGGCAGCGCAGCACCGGCACGCGCACGCACGTGGCGCTGACCGCGAGGGCGTCGTCATGCATGATCTTCTTGGTCTCGGCGACCATCTTCCACTCCTCCTTGGTGGAGCCGTCGTCGAGGAACACGTCGATGTGCGGGATGCAGTTGAACGCGATGCGGTGCTGGAACGCGTTCACGTCGAGCTCGTCGTCGGACGCGCCGTCGAGGAACTGGCGCGTCTGGTCGTACAGCTCGTCCATCGCGGCGGCGCCGGCGCCGGAGGCGGCCTGGTAGGTCGACACGACGACGCGCTTGATGCGCGCCAGGTCGTACAGCGGCTTCAAGGCCACCACCATCTGAATGGTGGAGCAGTTGGGGTTGGCGATGACGCCGGAATGCCACTTCACGTCCTCGGGGTTGACCTCGGGGACCACCAGCGGGACGTCGGCGTCCATGCGGAACGCCGACGAGTTGTCGATCATGACGGCGCCCGCGTCGGCGACCGCCTGGCGCATCTGCTTCGACACGCCCGCGCCTGCGGAGAACAGCGCGATGTCGACGCCTTCGAAGGCCGCAGGCGTCATCTCGCGCACCTCGAGCTCGCCCGCGGGCACGTCGCCGCACCCTTCGAACGGCAGCATCTTCCCCGCCGAACGCGCGGACGCAAGCGCCCTCACCTCGCCGGCCGGGAAGTCCAGCTCGTGCAGCACCTTCAAGAACTCGCGCCCCACCGCGCCCGTGGCGCCCGCCACGGCAACGACGGGACGTGCGGGAATCTGCTTCTCCCAGCTCATCTATCTCCCCTTCTTCATCTTGTCGGCGATCTCCTCGGCCGAGAGCTGCGTCTCCTCGAAGACGCTGTCGGCGTCCAGGTCGAACGCGGTGTGCAGCACCTGCACCGCGCGTTGCGCCTCGTGCGCCTCGATCACCATGGACAGCCTGATCGGCGACGTGGAAATCGCCAGGATGTTGATGTTGTTCTCGCCCATCGTGCGGAACGCCTTGGCCGACACGCCGGGCGTGGACTTCATGCCGGTGCCCACAAGGCTCACCTTCGCGACGTCCTCGTCGACGTCGATGCCCGCCGCGCCGATCTCGTCCATGACGCCGGCGAGGGCCTCCTTCGCACGCGGAAGGTCGGAGGCCGGGCACGTGAACGAGATGTCCGTCGCGCCGTCGAGCGAGGTGTTCTGGATGATCATGTCCATGTTCACCATGTTGCCCGCAAGTGCCGAGAACACCTTGGCCGCGACGCCGGTGGTGTCGGGCACGTGGCGGATGGTGACCTTCATCTCGGACGTGTCGTGGGCGATTCCCGTAATGACGGCCTGTTCCACGGGAGACTCCTCCTTAACGTATGTGCCCTCCTTGTCGGAGAACGCGGACCTCGAATGGATGACGACGCCCCACTTCTTCGCGAACTCGACCGCGCGCGACTGCAGCACGCCCGACCCCACGCTGGAAAGCTCGAGCATCTCGTCGTAGGAGACCGCGTCGAGCTTCCTCGCGCGCGGGCACACGCGCGGGTCGGTGGTGTAGACGCCGTCGACGTCGGAATTGATCTCGCAGACGTCGGCGCCGATGCCCCACGCCACGGCCACGGCGGTGGTGTCGCTGCCCCCGCGCCCCAGCGTGGTGATGTCGCCGTTGGCGTCGATGCCCTGGAAGCCCGCCACCACGGGGATGCGTCCCTCGTCGAGCGCCTTCAGGATGCGTTCGTTGTGCACCTTCACGATCTTCGCCTTGTTGTGCGTGCCGTTCGTCTCGATGCCCGCCTGGCGGCCCGTGAAGCTGATGGCCGGATATCCCATGGCCTCGAGGGCCAGCGCGAGCAGCGTCATGGAGACCTGCTCGCCCGTGGACAGCAGGCGGTCGAGCTCGCGGGCGGGCGGGTTGGCGTTCACGGCGGCGGCGAGCCCCATGAGCTCGTCGGTGGTCTTGCCCATCGCCGACACGACGGCGACGACCTGGTCGCCCGCGTCGCGCATGGCGGCAAGGCGCTTCGCCACGTTCTTGATGCGCTCGGGCGAAGCGACGGACGTTCCGCCGAATTTTGCGACTATGAGGGACATGTCTTCTGCCGGCACCCGCTTCTAGACGTTCGTGTTTGGACGCGCGGAACCGAATCCGCGCAGATGTGACCACTATATCAAAGATTAGTTTGTGAAGAGATGACCCCGCCGAACGACCAGGCGGATGGCGGAACGTATAATGTCCGCAACCTGACGATGCACGCGGTCAAGGAGGCATGCCATGCCTGCAATCATCTCGCATGACCAGTTCGGGCGCGAGGTCTACAACGCCCTGCACACCTTCATCGGCGACTCGCGCGAGGAATGCGACGCCTTCCTTCTGGGCAACCAGGGCCCCGACGTGTTCTTCTTCGGCCAGGTGCGGCCCACCCTCGTGCGCGCGGTGGGCGTCGGGTCGGCCATGCACCGCAGCGATCCCGTCGCGTTGCTGGGCGCCTACCGCGCCGCCGCCGACAGGATGGCGGCAGGCGCCCGCGCGACGGGGCGCGCCTACGTGCTGGGAATGCTGTGCCACTACCTGCTCGACTCGCGGGTGCACCCCTTCGTGTACGCGCAGCAGAAGGCTGCGTGCGAAGCCGGGGTGGACGGGCTCGACGAACGCGACGGCCGCGAGGTGCACGCCGAGATCGAAAGCGAGCTCGACGTGCTGGTGCTCAGCCGCAAGGCCGGAACCGCCGTGAGCGAGTTCGACCCTGCGCGCAAGACGCTGAGGGGCTCGGAGGGCACCTTGCGCGACCTGTCGCTGCTTTCCGCCGACGCCGTGCGCGGCGCCCTGTCGCGAAGCATCCCCGACGACGCGTTCGCCAAGAGCGTGCGCGCATACCGCGCGGCCCTGTGGGCGATCAACTCCCCCACCGGCGTGAAGCGCGAGCTGCTGGGGCGCGCCGAGCGGCTGTTCCGCCGGCACTCCATGCTGCACGCCATGTCGCACCGCAGCGGGCTGCTGTTCGAGTCGCCCTTCGACAACCGGGAGGGCGCCGCGTGGACCGACCCGGGCACGCTGGAGGTGCGCACCGAGTCGTTCTGGCAGCTCTACGACAGCGCGCTGTCGGAAGCGAAGGCGGCCGTGCCCAGGTTTTGGACGATGTCGGCCCGCGAGCTGGGAAACCTCGCCGACGGGCTCGACTTCAACGGCGTGCCCGTCGTGGCACGCATCGTCAAGGTCGAGGAGGTATAGGGGGCCTTTGCCCCTCAGGGGCAAAGGCGTTACATGTTCTTCAGCATGATGGTGCTGCAGATGTCGGCCGCGTGCTCGGTGGCGTCGCAGCACTTCTCCATGCGCTCGTAGATGCGCGACCACACCAGCACGTGCATCACGTCGGAATTGTCCACCGTGTGGAGGTGCAGCATGGCCTCCTTGTACAGCGCGTCCGCCTCCTCCTCGTAGGAGTTCAGGTCGACCAGCAGGTTGCGGAACTTCTTGTTCTTCTTGAAGCTGTGGAACGCCTCCATGGCGTCGTTGAGTGTGCTGCACGACTTCTTGATGAGGTGCGCGAACTTCATCGCATTCTCGGGAACCGTGCGGATCGCGTAGACCTGCATGTGGCCCAGCACGTCGTCGATGTAGTCGAGCACGTCGTCGAGGGCCTGCGCGAGCTGCACGATGTCCTCGCGGTCGAACGGGGGCATGAAGTCGGTCGCGGCGCTCTCGAAGACGTCGTGGTTGATGTCGTCGCCCGCGTTCTCGAAGGCGTGCATGCGCTCCATCGGCTCGGAAAGGCGGCTTGCGTGCTCGAACGTCTCGAGCGACTCGATGAGCAGCTCGGACTCCTTGACCGCCAGCCCGGTGAGCTTCTCGAATCCTTTGAAGTAGTTGTACTTGCTCTTCTTCGCCATGTCGAAGCACCGTCCTCCCGATTTTGTTCGATGTTACAAGGTTAGCAGACCTGCGCGTCGGGGGACGCTCGCTTTCGGCGCGCCTCCGCTAGAAGACGAGCAGGAACAGCTTCGCGAAGGCGAAGCCCATGACGCCGCATCCGGGAAACGTGAGAACCCAGGTCTTCACCATGTCGATGGCGATGGACCACTTGACGCCCTTCGGGTTCTTGGCCGCGCCGACGCCCATGATGGCGGTGGCGCTCGTGTGCGTGGTGGAGACGGGCAGGCCGCCGAACGTGGCGACCATCAGGCTGACGAAGGTGGACATGCTGGCGGCGAAGCCCTGGAACGGCTCGAGCTTCACCATGTCCATGCCGACGTTCTTGATGATGCGCTCGCCGCCCACCGCGGTGCCGAGGCCCATGGACAGGGCGCAGACCAGCATCAGCCACACGGGCAGCACCATCGATTCCGCCTGGCTTCCCAGCCCCGAGGCCATCATGACCGCCAGGATGAAGATGGACATGAACTTCTGGCCGTCCTGGGCGCCGTGCATGAAGGCGACGCCGGCGCCCGAAAGCACCTGGGCCCACTTGAAGAAGGCGTTGGCGCGCTGGCGGTTGGCGTTGGCGAACAGCCGCTTTATCAGCTGGAAGAACGCCCAGCCCAGGGCGAACCCCATCAGCGTGGACAGGAGGATGCCGTAGATGACCTTCACCCATTCGCTCCAGTTGATGGCGTCGAAGCTGCCCATGAGCGCGATGGCCGCGCCGGTCAGGCCGGCGATGAGGGAATGCGACTGCGAGGTGGGGATGCCGAAGTACCAGGCGACGGCGCCCCACACGATGATGGCGACCATGGCCGCCATGACGGCGATCAGCGCCGCGTGGGAATCGCCTCCGAAGTCGACCATGGTGAAGATGGTGTGCGCGACGGCGGACGACACGAGCGAGATGACCAGCAGGCCGAAGAAGTTGCAGACGGCCGCCATGACGATGGCGACGCGCGGCCTCATCGCCCGGGTGGACACCGCCGTCGTGATGGCGTTGGGGGCGTCCGTCGCTCCGTTCACGATGATTGCGCCAATGACCAGCAACGCGACGATGCAAAGCATGGGGTTGCTCGCGAACTGCCCGACGAAGTCGGCGAAACTGATGGTCACCTGCGGCCTTTCCTTCTGGATTCGACGCGAAAATGATAGCAGACTTGGCCGCGGCGTTGATTGCAGCCGCGCATGGTTTACGTCATGTAAACAGCTTCGACGGGACGCAGAACGGCCGCGCCTGCACGCAAAAACGGAGGCGCGTTGGGCTAGGATAGTGCCAAAGCGTGTTTCCGTCACGCATGGACGAAAGGCAACGCCGATGAACAACGAATACGCAGGCATGCCGTGCGCGCGATTCGCCGAGGAGCTCGCGTCGCGCACCAGCGTGCCCGGAGGAGGCGCCGCGGCCGCCTACGCCGCGGCGATGGGCGCCGCACTGGCGCAGATGGTCGGCAACTTCACGGCCGGCAAGGAGAAGTACGCCCGCTTCGAAGGCGACATCGAGCGCATCAACGCAAAGGCGCAGGCCATCCGCGTGCGCCTGGTGCAGCTCATGGACGAGGACGCGGAGGCGTTTTTGCCGCTCGCGCGCGCGTATGGCATCCCGAAGGACGACCCCTCCCGCGGCGAGGCGCTGCAGGCGGCAACCAAGGGCGCGATCGCGTGCCCGCTCGAGGTCATGCGCCAGTGCTGCGAGGCCGCGGGCCTTCTGGAGGAGCTCCTGGAAAAGGGCAGCGCCATGCTGGCGTCCGACGTGGGCTGCGCCGCTGCGCTCTGCCGCGGCGCGCTCGAGTCGGCCGCCATGAACGTGTTCGTGAACACGGCCGCGCTCGCGGACGCGGCGTACGCCGACGGCGTCGACGCCGAATGCGACGCCATGCTGGCCGAGCACCTGCCCCGCCTCGCCGCCGTCGCCGAGGCGGCTGCAGGCAAAATCAGGAGGGCGTGATGGCGAAGATCCTCAAGGGAAGGCCCGTCGCCGACGCCATCTGCGGGCGGCTTGCGCCGCGCGTCGAGGCGCTGGCGTCCGCCGGGATCGCGCCCGCGCTGGCCATCGTTAGGGTGGGGGCGCGGGAGGACGACCTCGCCTACGAGCGCAGCATCGAGAAGCGCTTCGCGGCGCTGGGCCTGAAGGTCGAAAAGACGGTCATCCCCGAAGACGCGCCGCAGTCCGGGCTCATGCAGGCCATCGAGGCCGTGAACGCGGACGCGTCCGTCCACGGCTGCCTCTTGTTCCGTCCGCTGCCCGGCACCTTCGACGAGGCGGCCGCGTGCGCCCTTCTCGACCCGGCGAAGGACGTCGACGGCGTCACGCCCGGGTCGCTGTACGGGGTGTTCGCGGGCGAGCCGGTAGGCTTTCCGCCCTGCACCGCCGAGGCGTGCGTCGCGCTGCTTGCGCACTACGGGCACGGCCTCGAAGGCGCGAACGTCGCGGTGGTCGGACGCTCGCTCGTGATAGGCCGCCCCGTTTCCATGATGCTTCTGGCCGAGAACGCCACCGTGACCATGTGCCACACGCGCACGCGCGACCTGCCGAAAGCGTGCAGGGACGCCGACGTCGTGGTGGTGGCGGCCGGATCGGCAGGCGTGTTCGGCGAGAAGGAGGCCCATGCGGGCCAGGTCGTCGTCGACGTGGGGATCAACTGGGACGAAAGCCGGCAGCGCCTGGTGGGCGACGTCGACTTCGATGTGGTCGAGCCCGTCGTCGAGGCGGTCACGCCCGTGCCCGGAGGCGTGGGTTCGGTGACCTGCGCGGTGCTCGCCAGCCACGTCGTCGAAGCCGCCGAGCGCTCGCTCGCCTGACGGCGCGCCGGAAGGCGACGAGGGTTGTTCCGTTGCGCAGGCCCCTCCTGCGCCTTAATGCCCGTCGGGCTCCCAGCCGAAGCGGGCGAACGTGCTGCGCTCGGCGCCGATGGTAGTGAGCGCGTTATGGCCCGGCAGCACGACCGTGTCGTCGGGAAGCATCGCCAGGCGCTTCATCGAGGCGGCCATGTCCGCCTCCGACCCGCGCTCGAAGTCGGTGCGCCCGGTCGTCCCCGCGAACAGCGTGTCGCCCGAGAGAAGCACCGGACAGCCCTCCGGATGGTTTCCGAACTGCGGGATGCAGAACAGGCAGATGGACCCCGACGAATGCCCCGGGGTCTCGAGGACCTTCCACTGCATGCCGCCGACCTGCACGATGTCGCCGCTGGCGACGGTGCGGTCGACCTTGCACGGGTTCCCCACGTGCGAGGTGTCGCCCTCGCGCGGGTCCTCGACGTAGGGCGCGTCCTCGGCCGACGCGATCACCGGCGCGCCGGCGAGCTCGCGCAGCTCGGCCGCGGCCCCGGTGTGGTCCCAGTGCGAGTGCGTGAGCACGATGGCCTCCACCTTGGCGCCTTCCAGGCGGTCCATGATGACGTCGGCGTGCCCGCTCGGGTCGACCACCATGGCGGCGCTGCCGTCGGAGACAAGGTAGACGTTGTTCCGAAGCGGCCCCATCACCAGGAACCTGACGTCGACGCAGAGCCCGTCGACCTTCACTTCTTGAATGGACATGATGCCTCCTTTGAATGGCCGCCGGAGGGCCCCGACGGCACGCTGGCACGAAGCCCTCGGGCTAGCGCTTGCGCATCGACTCGCCGGGGAGCATGCGCCGCGCGTCGAAGACGCCGTCGAGCGCGAGCAGGTTGTTGATGACGTAGTCGATCTTCTTGATCTCGTTCACCTCGAACAGAAAGCGCATCTCCACCACCCCGTCGCGGTGCGTGTTCGACGAGCACGACAGCACGTTGGCGCCGCATTCCGAGAAGATGCGCGTGACGTCCAGCAGCAGGTTGATGCGGTCGAGCGCCTCGATGTGGATCTCGACCTTGTACAGCGACGCCGCCGACAGGTCCCCCTCCCACTGCACGTCGATGATGCGGTTCGGGTCCTTCTTCAGGTCGGCCGCGTTGGGGCAGTCGGCCCGATGCACGCTGACGCCGCGCCCGCGCGTGACGAACCCGACGATGGCATCCCCCGGCACCGGATTGACGGGGTTGCAGCACCTCGACAGGCGCACCAGGATGTCGTCGAGGCCCTTCACCACCACGCCGTTGCTGGAATGCGCCTCGTGCTTCTTGGGACGCTTCACGCTGGTGATCATGGGCGGCATGATGCCGGTCGAGCCGGCGCCGGCGCCCACGCGCGGCTTCTCCGACTCCTCGGTGGCGCGGTCGACCAGGATCTTCAGCATGCGGTTGGCGATGTGCTGCGCGCTTTCCTTGCCGCGGGCCAGCTGCACGAACATGTCGTCGGCGTCGTTGAAGCCCATGGCCTCCGCGACGATCTTCAGCGCGCGGGCCGAACGCGCGCTGGACAGCCCCACGCCGTGCTTGCGCATCTCGCGCATGAGGATGTCGTGGCCGTCGGCCAGGTCGGTGGAGCGCGTCTGCTTCGAGAAGTAGCTGCGTATCTTGTTGCGCGCCGAAGGCGTCTTCACGATGGAGAGCCAGTCACGCGAAGGGGAGGCGTTCTTGGACGTGAGCACCTCCACGCGGTCGCCGATCTTCAGCTCGTAGGTAAGCGGGACGATGGCGCCGTTGACCTTCGCGCCCACGCAGTGGTTGCCCACCTCGGTGTGGATGGCGTAGGCGAAGT
>CAJUSL010000057.1:9267-10257 GCA_910589135.1 uncultured Eggerthellaceae bacterium | reverse complement strand
GGTGACCACGGTATAGGCCAGGGCGTCCCGGGAGAGCCCGGCGGCCTGGAGCGCATGCTCCACGACATCCGCGAGGCCGGCCCCGTGGGCTTTCTGCTGGTGCTCGCCATCCAGTTCCTCCAGATAGTGGTCGCCTTCATCCCCGGCGAGGTGGTGCAGGTGGCGGCCGGCATGATCTACGGGCCGTGGCTGGGCGCGTTCATCATCTGGCTGGGCTGCGTCATATCGAGCGCATTCGTCTTCCTGCTGGTCAACAAGCTGGGCGCGCCGTTCGTGCGCGCGATGGTGCCCGCCAAGTACATGGGCAAGTTCGAGGCGTTCGAGCAGTCCGGCAAGCTGACCACGGTCGTGTTCGTCCTGTTCCTGATCCCCGGCATGCCCAAGGACGTGTTCACCTACCTGGTGCCGCTCACGTCCATGCCGCTCAAGACGTTCCTCATCGCGTCCAACGTGGCGCGCATCCCCGGCATCATCGTGTCGACTTACGCCGCGTCGGGCCTGGTGGAGGGCCGCATCGGCGAGAGCATCGTCATCTTCCTGGTAGCCGCCGCCATCGCCGTGCTCGGCATCGTCTTCTACGACCGCATCATGAAGGCGCTGGAGAAGCACACCTCCAAGAAATAGGGGAGGGAAGGGAAGCGCGCCGGTAGATTTTCTCTGAACCGGCGCCGGCGGCTGGGCGGCTTTCGCTACAATAGACGCGCTGCAAGGCGCGCGACCCGCGCCTGACCGGGGCGCCGCGAGCGCCTGACCGAGGGCGGCCCGCGCCGCCACCCGAGAATCCTTAAAGGAGGATTGCCATGCCCAAGATCACCCCTGACCAGGTGCGTGTTCCCGCCGACGTCATGCCTGATGCGCGTGACACCTACGTCGACAACTATATGAAGGCCACCCGTGGCACGGGCCGCCTGATGCTGTTCGCCTGCGATCAGAAGATCGAGCACATGAACAAGGACTTCTACGGCGAGGGCATCGACATCGCCGACGCCG
>CAJUSL010000057.1:244-9257 GCA_910589135.1 uncultured Eggerthellaceae bacterium | reverse complement strand
CCTGTTCCAGATCGGCAAGCAGGGCGTCTGCGGCGTGCTCGCCGGCCAGCGCGGCCTGGTGGCGCAGTATGCGAACGACTACCCGGAGATCAACTACCTCATCAAGATGAACTCCAAGACCAACCTGGTGGGCGTCAAGCAGGACGACCCCTACTCCCCGCAGCTGACCGACCTGGACGCCGTGCTGGCCATGCGCGACGCGGGCGTGAACATCGTGGGCCTGGGCTACACCATCTACCTGGGTAGCGAGTACGAGTCCACCATGATGGCCGAGGCCGGCGAGCTCATCGCCCAGGCCCACGCCAACGGCCTGCTGGTGGTGCTGTGGATCTACCCGCGCGGCAAGGCCGTCACCGCCGAGAAGGACCCCGACCTGATCGCCGGCGCTGCAGGCGTGGCGCTCTGCCTGGGTGCTGACTTCGTGAAGGTGAACCCGCCGAAGCCCGAGGACGGCCGCTCGGCCGCCGAGGCGCTGCATGTGGCATCCGACGCCGCGGGCCGCACGGGCCTGGTGTGCGCGGGCGGCTCCACCGTCGACGCCGAGACGTTCCTCACGCAGCTGTACGACCAGATCCACGTGGGCGGTGCGTGCGGCAATGCTACCGGCCGCAACATTCACCAGCGCTCGCTGGACGAAGCCGTGCGCCTGACCAAGGCCATCAGCGCCGTTACGCTGGCCGACTACAGCGTGGCCGATGCGCTCGCGGTGTTCAACGGCGAGAAGCGGTTCGGCTACGGCGACATCTAGGCAGCCCGCCGTCCCATCGGGCGAACTTCAGAGCAACCTTGTGCGGCGTCCTTCGGGGCGCCGCTTTGTGTGTACCCGCTGGTCGGTTCTGTCCGCTATGCCATCAGTTGCTGGGACGGTCAGCGCCGTACATGCGCCGTACATGCGCCGTACGCCTACGTGCTGTTTGCGTATCGTCGCCCGCGCTCTTTTCGGCGAGTCTTTTTCGTCCGGTTGACAATATGATGCGGAGAACAGAGGGGCCGTTGGGGACTTGCGTGGGGCCGTTGGGGGCTTGCGCGGGGCCGTTGGGGACTCAATGCGTTTCGGTGCGCGAACAAAAGCCAGAACTTGCCAGAAAAACGCCGTTTCGGGTCTTTTGTCTTCTCGTTGGCTGCGACGGTTGCATGCCGGTTTCGAACAATTCCCAGCTCAGAGCGCTGTGATGTTTTTTGCCAGGGCGAACAAGCTCCTCCAGGTCCAGAAAACGGTTCGCAGTCTGGCAAAAAAGACCCGAAACTCAAATTTTTTGGCTAAAACGACCGTTTTTCGTGCAGCACGTTTTCCTTGAGGCCCGGTGTCCTTTGCGTAAGCCCCGCATCTTTTGCGTCCGCATTCCTCACATCGCCGCACCTTTGCGACCCTTGCCGTTTCACCACCCTCATCCCACGCCGTTGCCTGCCAGGTCTGGTTTTCTTGGCGGAGCAGCTTGCGGGTCATCATCGCGCGGCTCGCAACAGCCATTCCTCGCCAGTGCAACGAGGCCTTCCGCGCCCAATCAACTATACTTATCTTAATTGCGTCTAAAAGCGAAAGGCTTTGGCTATGACAGAGGTTCTAGAGTACGCAGCGCGACTGTCTCAGGTGATCGGCGCCCGCCCCGGCGGCACCGAGGAAGAGCAGCAGGCGTCGTTCATCATAGAGGAAACCCTCAAGAGCAACGGCCTCGAGACATCGGTCGAGGAGTTCAACTGCAATCCCAACTACGAACTGCCTCGCATCATCTGCTGCATCGTGTCCATCGTGCTGGCCGTGCTCGCCATCTTCCTTCCGTTGCTGCTGGTCCCGGCCATCATCGTCTGCGCGATCATGGCTGCGCTCTACGTCATGGAAGTCGTGGGCATCTCGCCGCTGAACAACATGGCGAAGCGCGGAATCAGCCAGAACGTCGTGGCCAAGTACATTCCGAGCGACGCCGGCTTCTCGTCCGAAAGCACTGGCTCGCTAGCGCCGATGCCCGATGCGATCGA
The DNA here is from genome assembly GCA_910589135.1 of uncultured Eggerthellaceae bacterium. GTDB lineage: Bacteria > Actinomycetota > Coriobacteriia > Coriobacteriales > Eggerthellaceae > MGBC163016. Next base: position 7,280 of record CAJUSL010000057.1, on the reverse strand, counting down.
CATCGACGCCACCTCCGAAGAGGTCGAGGCCGCCCAGGCGGGCAGGCGCACCCGTTCGCGCGCGCAAGGCCGCCAGAAGGGCGCCCGCAAGCGCAAGATCATCGTGCTGGCGCGCTACGACTCGGGGAAGGTCTGCCGCGAGCTCAATCCGCCCATCTTCGGCGCGCTCAACATCATTCGCTGGGCCGAGATGGTGGGCATCGTGCTCATTCCGATATTCATCCTGCTGCGCACCGTGACCAACGCGGAAGGCGGTCTGCTCGTCTTCTGGAACGTGCTCATTGCGCTGGGGGCCGTGTGCGCGTTTCTGCCGGTGCTGGCCTACATCCTGCACCAGACCGCGCCCTTCACCGACGGAGCGAACAACAACGCGTCGGGCGTGGCCGTCATGATGGAGGTCGCGCGCCGCATCGCCGAGGGCGCCCGCGAGCCCATGCTCCCGCCTTCCGACGCGGACGTGCTTGCGGAAGGTGATGGCAGCGGGTTCATTCCCATCATGCATGGCGAGGAAGCGGCCCGCGAATCGGGCGTGCTGCCCGTCGACACCGACCTGGTGTACCACGAGGCCGCGGAAGGGGTCGACCCCGAGGCCGTCGTGCCGGGCGAAGCCGCGCAGGCCGAGCGCCTGGTGGGCGAAGGCGTCGTTCCCGTGGCGAAGCCCGCGGGCCTGGTCGGCGTCGCGGTCGCAGGTGCGGCCGACGGTGCGGCGGCGGCCGTCGGCGTGGGCGCGCCGGCCCCTGGCAGCGCTGCGGCGATAGCGGGCACGGGCGCCATTCCGGCAGCCCCGGCCATCCTCGAGCGTCCCGACGAGGAAGACCCCAACGTTCCCGCGTGGTTCCGCAAGGGCCTCAAGGCCGCCAAGGCGAACGCCGAGGCAACGGGCCAGACGCAGGAGGCGAACATCCACCGCTCCCGCTTCGCCGACGCGCTTGACGCCGCGGCGGCGGCCAGCGCCAATTCCATTCAGGAATTCGAGGCGCGCGAGGCAGGCAAGGCCCGCGCTGCCTCCGAAGCATCCGGCCGTACCGCGTCCGGCATCGACGAGGAACGCCTGCGCCAGATGCGCGAGTCCATCATGAGCAGCAACGTGGCCGCCAAGGCCGAGGTCGCTGCAGTCGCGGCCGAGATCGCCGCCGCCGACGCCGAAGCCGCCAAGAAGGCCGCCGACGAAGCGGCCGCGCGCCAGCAAGCGAACATCCGCGCCGCCGAGCTTTCCCCCGAGGACGCGGTCAGCAAGGCGGGCAGCACGCTGCAAGCCGACGTGGCCGCAGCCATCGGCGCGCAGCAGGCCGAGCAGGCCGCCGCTGCCGCGCAGGCGGTCGAGGAAGTGGCCGAGCAGGCCGCCGTCGCCGACCGCACCATCTCGTACATTCCGGTCGCGGCCGAAATCCCCGCCGAGATATCCGCTTCGGAGATCGCCGACGTTAGCGCCGTCGACTCGGTGGGCAAGTCGGCTGCGGACATCCTCGAAGAGGCCAGCGCCATCGCCTCGGACGGCGATGCGAAGTCGCCCGAAAGCAACCGCAAGAAGCGCTCCATCGCGCTGCCCAGCCTGACGGGCGCCATCGAAGGCATCAAGGTCAAGCACCAGGACGCTCCCCTCGCCGACGACGCCGAGCGCGGCGACGGCGAGAAGCGCGAGGCGCTGAAGGCCGCCGGCAGGCGTGTCCGCAGTTCGCTGGCGTCGCTTCCGTCCACCGATCTGCCGCCGAAGGGCACCCCTGGCGCTCCCGGCAGCCCGAGCGCTTCCGCCCCTGCGGCCGATTCCGCGGCGAATGGTGCCGAGGGCGCCGCTGCCGCTTCTGCCGCCTCCGCTTCCGCGAAGCGGGCCAAGCGCGCCGCCGACAGCGTGTCGGCCACGGTGGTCGCTTCCCGCGAAGGGTCTACCACCTCGTTCTTGGCCGCTGCCGAAAAGGAAGACGCCAAGGCGGCCCTTTCCAGCCTGGACGCACCCGTGTCGGCCCCGCTGCCGAAGCTGTCGGGCGACGCACTGGCGGCGAGCGACGCCGGTGCTGCCGGCACCACCGGGTCGGTGTCGGTCAGTTCGGTGGGCGCGTTCGCGGTGGCGTCTTCCACCAGCCAGTTCCAGCCCGTCGGTGACGAGCTGATCGCCGACGTGGTCGAGGACGACATCATCATCCACGACGCCGACGACTCCGACTACACCGAGAACATCACCCGCACCGGCGCCATGGCGGGTCCCGGCTACGTCGAGATGCCCAAGTCGCGCGCGTCGCGCCTGCGCAACATCTTCTCGCGCAAGAAGAGGCGCGACAACGACTCGCTCAGCTTCGCCGAGGCGGTCGGCATCGACGACGACTTCGACGCCCGTCAGGTGGGCGCGGCCCGCGGCGGCTGGGAAAGCTTCCAGAACGAATCCGCCGACTACGACGCCGGCGAGGCCCCGGCGGTTGGCGGCGCCCAGCCGCAGCAACCCCGAGCCAAGCGCTCGCACGTCGACGAGTACAGCACCAACTCGCAATCGCTGCGCAGCCGTTCCGAGGATTGGGGCGGCGACGCGTGGGAAGACGACTGGAACGGCGGCGCGTTCTCCACGCTGCGCGACCGCATCGCGGGCAGCGACAACGGCGACAACGGCGGCAGCGGCCGCGAGGGCCGCGGGTCGTCGCGTTCGGGCCGCGGCGGTACGTCGCGCGGTTCGCGGACAGGCGGCTCCTCCCGCAGAAGCCCGCGCGGCGGCGATGCCCCCCGTTCGCAGCGGCGCCTCAATCCCGACGAGCTGCTGGGCCATGACGCCGACGAGCGCGCCATCGACGCCGAGGACATGCTGGAAGAGCGCGAGCAGATCCGCAGTTTCCGCACCGGTTCCGCACCGCTTGCCAGCTTCGAGGAGGTGGCGGCCTACGCCAGCGCCTTCAGCACCAGCCTGGCCGACGACCCCTCGATGACCGGCGAGACCGACCTCACGCAGGAAGCTCCGCAGCAGCAAGGCTTCCAGACCGAGGTGTGGTTCGTGGCGTTGGGCGCCGAGCTGGCCGACAACGCCGGCATCAAGGCGTTCATCTCGCAGCATTCCGACGACCTGCGCGGGTCGGTCATCATCGATTTGGACGCCATGGGCGCGGGCACGCTCTCGCTCATCGACGAGGAGGGCGTCATCCGCCGCGTCAAGGCGTCTTCGCGCATGAAGCGCTACGTCACCAAGGCGGGCACGTCGCTGGGGCTGCACATCAATAGCACCAAGATGGCATGGCGCGAGAGCGCGGCCTATTTCACCAACCGCAAGGGCCTGCAGACCATCCACGTCGCGGGCATGAAGGACGGCAAGCCAGCCTATCTCGGCGAGGCCGCCGACAAGTTCGAGAACCTGAGCGAGGAGAAGCTTCTCGAGAACACCGCGTTCGTCCTCGAGCTGCTCAACACTATATAAGCGTCGGGCGGCTTTAGGCCGCCGCACGACGCATCGACCGAACGGCGAAGGGGCAGGATGCAGGCGAAAGAAGGGGCCCAAAAGAAGGAGGAGCGCCGGCTGAAATGGCTGGTGCGCACATCGGCGGCCATCGTCTGCGTGCTGCTGGTCATCTTCTTCGCGGTGGTCATCCGAAGCGCCTCCGTCATCAAGGGCGAGGTGGAGCACGTCAAGGACGGCCCCTACCCCATGTCGGTGGCGGCGGGCCACATCGAGACGAACCTCTTCAAGCTCGAGGCGGTCATCGAGCACATGACCACTACGCGCCTGGTCGGCGACGCCGAGAACAATGTCATCGGCGAGGCCGCCATCGACACGATCGAAACCCAGGTGCAGGCGCAGATCGACATCATCTGCGGGTCGATCACGCACACGACCGAGCGCATCGAGCAGTTCCAGAAGGACTACGACCTGCTGACCAAGCGCCTGTCGGTGTTCACTACCATGTGCTGGCACAACGAAAGCGGCCCCGCGTCGTACGAGCAGGTGCGAGCCTACGCGGAGGACTACCTCAGCCCGTTGGTCAGCTCGCTGGAGAACGCCAACCAGAAGATGCTCGACCAGGCAACCGACGAGGTCAACGCGATGTACGACCACGTCAACGAGGCAATCGCCACCATGCTCGTGTTCTCGATGATCATGCTGATTTCCGTCATTGTGATGATCGTCATCTACATGGTGATGATCAACCTGAAGACGCGGTTCGAGAACCAGCTTCGCGAGACGCTGAACCATGCCACCATCGTCGCCAACGAGGCCAACGAGGCCAAGTCGGCGTTCCTTGCGAACATGAGCCACGACATCCGCACGCCCATGAACGCCATCGTGGGGCTGACCACCATCGCCAGCGAGAACATAGACGACAGCCTGCGCGTCAAGCAGTGCCTGACGCGCATCGCCACGTCGTCGCAGCACCTGCTGTCGCTCATCAACGACGTGCTGGACATGAACAAGATCGAGTCGGGCAAGGTCGTGCTCACCCAAGAGGAGTTCTCGATCAAGGAGCTGGCGGACGAAATCGACACCATCTTCCGCTCGCAGCCGGCGGCGAGGCAGCGCAACAAGGAGGTCGTCCTCGAAAACGTGGAGCACGACATCCTGGTCGGCGACATGATGCGCCTGCGGCAGATCCTGCTGAACCTCACCAGCAACGCGCTGAAGTACACCAACGACGGCGACGTCACGCGGATGATCATCCGCCAGCAGCCATCCGCGCGCCCGGGGCACGTGCTGGTCACGTTCGTGGTGGAGGATACGGGCATCGGCATGAAGAGGGAATTCGTCGAGCGCATCTTCGAGCCCTTCGAGCGCGAGCGCAACGACTTCATCAACTTCACCGAGGGCACCGGGCTGGGCATGGCCATCACGAAGAACCTGGTCGAGCTGATGGATGGCACCATCAAGGTGGACAGCGAGCTTGGGAAGGGCACGACGGTGACCATCCAAGCCGAGTTCGCCGTCGCTCCCGAGAACAGCGTGCGTCGCGAGAAGGTGGTGCGCGAGGGGAAGGTGCCGGTCGGGCTTTTGGGCAAGCGCGTCCGGGGCAACGTGCTGATCGTCGAGGACAACGAGATCAACATGGAGATCGCCACCCAGCTGCTGCAGAGCCGCGGCGCCACCGTCGACGGGGCCACGGACGGCATCGACGCGCTGGCCAAGGTGTCCGATTCCAAGGAAGGCCAGTACGACCTCATTTTCATGGACATGCAGATGCCCAAGATGAACGGCATCGAGGCCACGCGGGCCATCCGGAAGTTCCTGAGCGACCACGCGCGCACGCAGATTCCCATCGTCGCGATGACGGCGAACGCGTTCGACAGCGACCGGGAACGCGCGCTCGAGGCCGGCATGGACGACTTCATGGCCAAGCCGATCAACATCCGCCAGCTGGAAGAGATGCTTGCGCGTTACCTGGAATGCGAAGGCGATGGTGATGCGGGTGCCGGGGGCGAAGGTGCCGCTGGCGAGGCTGCCGCTGGCGAAGGCAAGGCCGCCGCTGTGGAGGGCGAGGTGGCTGCTGGCGAGGCTGCCGGGGGCGAAGGCTCTCCCGCGGAAGGTTCCGCGCGATGACGCTCCAGCAGCTTCGCTACCTGATCGCCATCGCTGAGTACGGGTCCATCAACGCGGCGGCCAACAACATGTACGCTTCGCAATCGAACCTTTCCACGGCCGTGCAGGACCTCGAATCCGAGCTGGGCATCACCATCTTCACGCGCAGCAACCGCGGCGTCACGCTCACCAACGACGGCACCGAGCTTCTGGGCTACGCGCGCCAGGTGGTCGAGCAGGCCGACATGCTCGAGGCACGCTACGCCGGCGATGCGCCCCACGCGCGGCTGGCCGTGTCCACCCAGCACTACTACTTCAGCGTGCAGGCGTTCATGCAGGTGGCCGACGAGTTCCAGGGCGACGAGTACGACTTCATCCTGCGCGAGTGCGCCACCGGCCAGATCATCGACGACGTGCGCTCCTTCCGCAGCGAGGCCGGCATCCTCTACGTCGACGACTTCAACCGCCGCGTGCTCGAGCGCGCCTTCGCCGAGGCGGGCGTGTCGTTCTACCCCCTCTTCCGCGCCGGAGTCCACGTCTTCCTGAGCGAGCGCCACCCACTGGCCGGGCGCGCCGTGCTGACGCCGGAGGACTTGGAGCCCTACCCGCGCTACTCCTTCGAGCAGGGCGCGGACAACTCGTTCTACTACGCCGAGGAGCCCTTCAGCTTCCTGCCTCATAAGAAGGTCATCCGCATATCCGACCGCGGCACGCTCACCAACCTGCTCACCCATCACAGCGGCTTCACCCTGTCCACCGGCGTGCTGTCCGAGGAGATGCACTCCGGCATCGCGTCGATCCCCCTCGACACCGACGCCACCATGGAGGTCGGCTACCTCATGCACGACGAGCGCAAGCCGAGCGAGCTGCTCGTGCGCTACATCGACGCCCTGCGCGAGGTGATCGCGCGCAACCCCACCGTCGACGAGTGCCTGCGCTAGGGGCGGATTCCCGCGCCCCTGGCGGCCCATCCGGATAATTTTCCCCGCCCAGCATCGAGGTGCCGGCAGGAAACGGTATCCTGAATCTAAATACCCATCGCCCCACCTAACCGGGAAGAGAAGCCGCCATGCCAAGTTCCGCCGATCTGAACCGTCGCGCGAGCGTGCGATCCGACATCCTGTCACGGCTGACCGCCGTCATCCTCGCGCTGTTCCTCCTGGCCTTCTTCGGGGTCACGCTGAACAACACCGTCACCATCAACGGCCAGGTGCAGACCGTGAGGCAGGGGCCCTACCCCGTGTCGGTGGCGGCGGGCCGCGTCGAGACGCTGCTCGTCCAGCTGCGCACCATATCCGAGCGGCCGGCCTACGTGCGCAACGCCGAGGTGGCCCAGAGCCTACGCTCGTCGTTCCAGGGGATCGACGCGGGGCTCGCCGCCCAGCTGGACTTCATCGCCGACAACCACGTGAGCGACCCCTCCGCCGCCGAGGAGCTCTCCGAGGGCTACCGCGAGCTCGCAGGGGACGTGCGCTACTACCTGGGCATGGTGTCCAACCCCGCCATATCCGACGAGGCCATCCGCGCCTACGCCGAGGGCACCATCTTCCCGCAGAT
>CAJUSL010000057.1:0-234 GCA_910589135.1 uncultured Eggerthellaceae bacterium | reverse complement strand
ATCGAGAACCTGCTGGCCATCGACATCGCCATCCTGGACGAGTCCACCGACGCGGTGGACGCCATGTACACGACGGTCACCGCCGCCGGGCACCAGACGCTCATCGTGTCCTGCGCGCTCATGGCCGCCGTCGTGTTCTCTCTCACCGTCTACCTGACCATCCTGCGGCGCAAGTCCGACCGCGAGAACCAGCTGCGCGAGAGCCTGGAGGAGGCGCTTGAGCTGGCCCAGAGC
>CAJUSL010000056.1 GCA_910589135.1 uncultured Eggerthellaceae bacterium | reverse complement strand
GCATCCCCATGCGTCGCACTCCCTGGCGCATGCCCCCGGCGTAGCAGAGTGGTCCAATCCCCATCGTCACGCTTGTTCGGGCGCCGTCCAATCGTCGGGAAGCTTCGGCCCGAACGTCTCCAGCAAGTCTTCCGCAGAAGTGCCCTCAGGATAGATGATGTTCGTCAGCAGGCTCGCGCAGTTGTTGGTGCCCGCGAACATCAGCACGTTCTCGAAGATGACGTCCTTGATGCCGTGCTCCTCCACCAGGTCGACCAGCTTGCGCGTGGTGTAGCGGAAATCGATGCAGTATATGTCCTGGTAGTTGTCGACCATGGTCGACACCAGCGGGTTCCCAAACGAGTCCTTCACCACCAAACACGACGACCCGTCCGTGACGTTGGGGTTGTTGATGTGCGTGAGCGGCCGGTTGCCGCCGATGAAGCAGCTGTACTTGTCGCCCACCACCTTAAGCTGGTTCAAGTCGGTGATGACGGGCGCCTCGGTGACGGCCGAAGGAATGCTGTCGTCCTTCCAGTATTCCACCGTGTTGGTGCCCTGCGGGATGCGCGCGGACACGTAGTCGGCCTGGATGTTCCCGATGTCGATCATGTCGGCGTATTCCCCCACATAGTCGTCGAACACCAGCTCATCCCACTCGAAGTACGGCGCCGGCTCGATGCCCTTCTCCTTGCAGAAGCTCTCGTACACGTAGTACGCGGCCAGCTGCGTCCAGTGAAAGTCGGTGCGGAAGTACAGGTACTCGTCGCGATGCTCGTACAGCGTGTCGAAGGTGGACACCGTCTTCACGTCGGACGACATCAGGCTGTAGAAATAGTCGATTGCTTGGTCCTGATTGGGAACGCCCAGCTGCGCCAGCACCTCGTCGTCCAGCATCACGCCACCGTTGGTAGGCAACAGGATGGAATACACCTGCGCCTTGCCCTCGAGCAGTTTCGCTGCGTCGTTGATCAGGTTGGCGTAGTTGCGCGTGGCCTCCTTCGAGAAGTAGTACAGCGTGTACGCGGCCTTGCCATCGGTGTAGATGCCGTCGCTGATCTGGTTCTCCATCTCCTTCGCAGCAACGCGCACGTCCGGCAGGTCCACGTGCGCCCTTGCCGCCAGGTCTTCCGTGCCCGCATCGTCGGCGAACTGGCCGCTGTTCTCGTCGACCACGGGAAGCTCGTCGCTTGTGCGGTTGCCGCCGATCATGCGCGTTTCGGGCACGACGCCGTACAGCGACTCCAGGGACAAGTCGGCGCTCACCATCTGCTCGCGCAGCGGATACGTGTCGGAATACCACAGCGACGCCTCGGAGAAAAACGAGCCGTCCATGAATCCTTCGATGGTGAACGGCGGCATCTCGGTCAGCGTGCGGTTCTCCACCTCGGACGTGGTGGGGCGCAGGAACACCAGCAGCCCCAGAAGGCAGCCCACGAGCAGCAGCGCGCCGAAGCCGAACACGCCGTATGTGCGCCACCGGGTGACGAAGCGCATGACCTTGCGGCGCTGCGCGAGCTCGGCGCTGGAAAGGCCGCGCTGCCGAGGACGCTGCGAAGAGCCCGCTTCCCGCCTGCGGCGCAGCTCGTCGATGTTTCCGCTCTCGGTCAAGCCAGGTTTCCTCCCGCCAGCTTTCTAGAACTGGAAATAGATGAACGGGTTGTAGCTGAGGCCCGACAGGGCCACGACAGCAATGATAAGCAGCAACGGGGGCGTCACGGCCTCGAGCACGCTATACACCACCAAAGCAACACTATTCCGGTTGGCCAGCACGAACAGCTTCTTGTGCAGGTGCTTGCCCAACGGCGTGCATGCGACGACACAGAACGCCAGCAGAAAAACGTTCTGCATGAACAGCGTGTGCACCTCCAGGCTGGTGAAGCCGTTCCCGGAAAGCCCAAGGATGCCGCCCAGCACGAACCCCATCTCGTTGAAGTTCTCGAAACGGAACAGCACCCATCCGAAAAACACGACCACCATGGCGTACAAATGCGCAGGCACGGTGGGGATGCGGCCCTTTATCACGAACTTCTCAAGCAGCAGGAACACGGCGAAGTACAGCCCCCACAGGATGTAGTTCCAGCTGGCCCCGTGCCACATGCCCGTCAGGAACCACACGACGGCGATGTTGCGCACGTACTTCGCGGTGGAGCAGCGGCTGCCGCCCAGCGGGATGTAGACGTAGTCGCGGAAGAACGTCGACAGAGAGATGTGCCAGCGCCGCCAGAACTCCTGGACCGACTTCGCGATGTAGGGATAGTCGAAGTTCTCGAGGAAACGGAAGCCCACCATGCGGCCCATGCCGATGGCCATGTCCGAATAGGCCGAGAAGTCCAGGTAGATTTCCAGCATGTAGAACAGCATGCCCAGCCAGAAGCCCGTCGTCACCTGCGTGAAGATGCCGGGCTCGCCGATGGGCAGCAGCGTGTCGGCCACGGCCGCGCACGAATTGGCCAGAATCGCCTTCTTCGCCAGGCCGATGCAAAACCGGCGCACGCCGTAGTACACGTCGTTCTTCGACACCTTGCGGTTGTCGATCTCGCCCTGGATGGTCTCGTAGCGCACGATGGGGCCGGCGATGCACTGGAAGAACAGCGACGAGTACAGCAGCACCTTCCAGAAGCTGGGCTGCGCCGGGACGTCGTCGCGGTAGACGTCGACCATGTAGGAAATCAGCTGGAACGTGTAGAACGAGATGCCGATGGGCAGCACGATCCCCAACACGATGTCCTGATATCCCAGAAGCCCCTGGAAGTTCCCGATGAGGAACTCCAGGTACTTGAAGACGCAGAGCACGCCCAGCAGAACCACGCACCCGAGCACCAGCGCGAGCTTCCGGGCGGACGGCGTCCGGGCGGTCGCGATGCGCAAGGCGAAGAACCAGCTCGCCAGCGTGTCGCCCACCAGCACCAACAGGTACTGCGGGCCGCCCCACGCGTAGAACACCAGCGACGAGACCAGCAGCACGGCGTTGCGATGGCGCGGGTTCACAAGCGTGTACGTGACGAGGTACACGACCATGAACAGGAACACGAATACCAAACTTGAAAAGACCATGGGGAAATGATATCCCTAACCGCCCAACGGGGCAGGCGGCATCACCAACCGATGCCGCCAATCGGCCAATGGCGCATGTCAGCAATCACGCCTTTTCATGCGGCTTGTTCTGGCGCGGCGTCGGCGTCCTGCTGGGCGTCTTCGTCCACCTGCTGGCCTTCCGCGTTGTCCTCGCCGGACGCCGTGGCGACCTTCTCGCCGTCGGGCCCGATGATCGAATACACCTGGTTCGACCCTTCGGTGGCCAGGTACGTGAACGTGATCTGGTCGCCGACGTTGTACGTCACCACCTCGAGCAGTCCCGGCAGCGCGAAGTCGAACAGGCCGTCCTGGCCTGCGATCGTCAGGAAGAAGTGCGAGTTGCCGTCGATGACGGCCTGCGCCATCTTCTCGATGGTGCCCGTGATCTCCTCGACGTCGGTCAGGTCGGTCTCGTTCGAAAGCACGCCGTTGGTGGCGAGCAGCGCCTCGTAGGCGGTCTGCGTCTCGGCCACCGTGTCGCCCACGGCCACGTTCTGGTAGCGCTGGATGTCCACCATCGCGAACTTCTTCACCAAGCCCGCGCCGTCCTTCAGCGCCATGAAGTACGTGGGCTGGTTCGCGACGTTGATGAGCAGCGGGAACGTGGCGGTGTAGCGCAGGTTCTGCACCTGGCCTTCGGCCGACTCCATCGCCGACGCCTCGGTGGCGCCCGCGACGCTGTAGAAGTGCGACTCCTGCGTGCGCTGGTTCACCAGCACGAAGCCGATGATGGAGTTGTCGGCCGTGGCCGACGTCACGCCGGTGTACACCCACACGTCGTCGTCCTTGGCGATATAGTTGTACCCCGCCGACCCGTCGGTGCCAGGAGTGGTCATCACGACGCCCTCCTGTCCGAGGAACGAGTTGAGCCAGCCGTTGTGGTACGAGCCATACCAGTTGTACTGCTCGAGCAGCAACTCGGCCGGATACACGCGGTCGACCCACTGCGGAACGTCCTGCACGGCGAGCTCGGTGCACTCGCCCGTCGTGGCGTCGCACAGCACCACGCGGTCGATCGTGTAGCCGCCGAACAGGCCGATGGTGAACGTGCGCACCGGGCAGATCCACCACGCATGTCCGTCCTCGTCGATCTCGAACGACAGCTCGTCGAAGATGTAGAACGGGTACTTCAACTGCACGTGACGGTCGATGTTGCGCGCCAGCGGCTCGCTCTGCGAATAGTAGATCGGGTTGTCGCCCAGGCGCACGATCTCGGAGTCTTGCGTGGTCATGTTGACCAGCGAGTACGCAGGGATGCCCGCATCCCGGTTAGTGAACCACTTGAACAGGTCCGCGTAGCCCAAGGGGCTCACGCGCACGGGCTCGCCGTGGTAGTTGATCTGACTGTACAGGTCGCTGACCTCGAACTGGCTGACGTATTCGGGGATGCTGCCCATCTCGCGATTGCCCAGCAGGATGGCCGAATTGCGGTCGATGACGGGAATTTCGGAGTAGTTTGCCTCCTTGATGTCCTCGGCGAACGCAAGCTCGTCGGTCTTCAGCACGCTGGAGTACTTCTCGGCGTTGCCCGGCACGATAGCATTGGAGAACAGCGCGCCCAGCAACCCGGCCGCGATCACGGCCACCGGAACGACCAGCAGCCATTTCGTGCGCTTAGCCTTCTTCGGGCTTTTCTCGACCTTGCCGCTGCCGTTCTTGTAGCCTTGGTACCGATACCAAATCAAGGCGAAGGCTATGAGGCAGATCACCCCCACCGCGGACCACAGTCCCCCAGAATTGATGCTGATGGCCGGATGGAACCACCAGTACAGCGCGGCGATGACGAGAAGCGCCACCACGATGAGGGCAATCCAGCCGCCCTTGCCCTTCGGCCCATGCACGTCGTCCAAAAACGACAGGTCGATGTGCGGCGTTGCGGGGCCGCCAGAGCCCTTGCCGCCCTTCGCGTCACCCGCACCCGAGCCGCCTTCCGACGAGGAGCCCTTCGCCCCCGCTCCTGCGGAAGCGGTGGCGCCCCCGATGTCGTCCGTGTTCATGCCCGACGCGCGCAGCGCCTCGAGCAGGCTCTCGAATCCCGACTTTGCCATGTTTCCTCCTACGCCAGTTCCCTCAGTACATACTGAAGAATTCCGCCATTCTCGTAATACCTGCCCTCCGTGGGCGTGTCTATTCTGACCAGTGCGTCGAACCGCACCGTGCTGCCGTCGGCCTTCGTGGCGACGACGTGCGCCATCTCGCTCTCGGGAACGCCGTCCGAGAAGGTGACGCCCGATATGGTGTACCGCTCGGTGCCGTCAAGCCCCAGCGTCTGCGCGTTCTGCCCGTCTGCGAACTGCAGCGGCAGTATGCCCATGCCGATGAGGTTCGACCGATGGATGCGCTCGAAGCTTTCTGCGATGGCGGCCTTCACGCCTAGCAGCATCGGCCCCTTGGCCGCCCAGTCCCGCGACGAGCCCGAGCCGTACATCTTCCCCGCTATCACGATGGAAGGCGCCTCTGCATCCAGGTAGTGGCGCGCCGCCTCGTATATGGTGGTGGCCTCCCCGGTGTCGGCGTTGCGCGTGTAGCCGCCCTTCCTGCCGTCGGCCAGCGCGTTTTGCAGCTTCACGTTGCCGAACGTGCCGCGCATCATGACCTCGTGGTTTCCGCGCCGCGACCCGTAGGTGTTGAAGTCCGCGTCGTCCACGCCTGCGGCGCGCAGGTAGTCGGCCGCCGGCGCCTCGGGCGCGATTGCCCCGGCCGGCGAGATGTGGTCGGTCGTGATGAAGTCGCCGAACATGCCCAGCACCGGCGCGTCTACAATGGCCACGGGCCCTTCCGGGGCCGCCTTCATGCCGTCGAAGTAGGGCGGTCGGCGCACGTAGGTGGACGCCTGGTCCCACGCGAACACGTCGCTCGCCGATGCGTTCAGGCGCTGCCACACCTCGTCGCCGTCGAACAGCGTGGCCGAGCCGCCATCGTAGAGCGCAGGCGACACCTGCTCGGCGACGATGCGGTCGACTTCCGCCTGGTCGGGCGCTATGTCGCGCAGGAACACGGGGGCACCTTGCGCATCCGTGCCCAGGGCGTCGGCCTCGAAGTCGAAGTCCATGGTGCCCGCAATCGCGTAGGCGATCACGTGCGCCGGCGTGGTCAGGTAGTTCTGCGCCACGTCGGGCGAGATGCGCCCCTCGAAGTTGCGGTTGCCCGACAGCACGCTGGCGAGCTCAACCTTCGAGGACGCATCGCGCATGGAGTCGCTCAGCGGGCCCGAGTTGCCGATGCAGCTCATGCAGCCGAAGCCGCAGGTGAAGAACCCCATCTTCTGCAGGTCGCCCAGCAGGCCGGCCCGTTCGAGAAGCATCTCGGTGGAGTGGCTTCCCGGCGCCAGAATGGTCTTGACCCACGGCTTCGCAACCAGCCCGCGCCGTGCGGCGTTGCGGGCCATGAGCCCCGCCTGGATCATCATGGACGGGTCGGTCGCCGTGGTGCAGCTGGTCACCGCCGCGATGGCGATGGCGCCGTCTGCCAGCTCGTACTCGCTCCCCATGACGTCGACCGTTGCGCGGCCGCTGCCGTCAAGCCCGCGGCTCTTGCACGCCTCGCGGAAGCGAGCGCGCGCGGCGGCCAAGTCGAAGCGGTCGTGCGGACGCGAAGGCCCGGAAACCGACGGCCTCACGGAAGACAGGTCGAACTCGACCACCTCGGCGTAGGTGCGGCCTTCGTCGCAGTCGTTCCAGAAGCCCTGGGCCTTGGCATACGCCTCGACCAGCGCCACCTGGCCCTCGCTGCGGCCGGTCAGGCGCAGGAAGTCGAGCGTGCGGCCGTCGACCGGGAACAGCGTACACGTGCAGCCATACTCGGGCGTCATGTTCGATATGCAGGCGCGCTGCGTGGCGGAAAGCTCGCCCACGCCGGGACCGAAGCACTCGACGAAGCAGCCGACGACGCCCTTCTCGCGCAACAGCTGTGCAAGCGTCAGCGAAACGTCCATGGCCGCCACGCCCGGCGCCAGGCTGCCCTTCATGCGGATGCCGATGACGGGAGGAACGAGCGTGGTGATGGGTTGCCCGAGAGCGGCCGCCTCGGCCTCGATGCCGCCGACGCCCCATCCCAGCACGCCGATGCCGTTTGCCGTGGGCGTGTGCGAGTCGGTGCCCACCAGCGTGTCGAAGTAAACCAGCGGCGCCGCAGTCCCGCCAGCCTTCGCCGCCGCGTCGTTTGGCTGCGTCATGACGACGCTAGCGAACTGCTCGATGTTCAGCTGATGGCAAATGCCTTGCCCCGGAGGCACGATGCGCACGTTCCGGAAAGACGCCTGCGCCCACTTCAGGAACTCGTAGCGCTCCTTGTTGCGCTGGTATTCCAGCTGCGTGTTCTCCTCGAGGCTTTGAGGGCAGCCGGCGACGTCGGCGATGACGGAATGGTCGATCACCAAATCGCAGGGGACCTGCGGGTTGATCTTCGCGGGGTCGCCCCCCAGCTCGGCGCACGCCTCGCGCATCACGGCGAAGTCGACGAACACCGGCACGCCCGTGAAGTCCTGGAACAGAACGCGTGCGGGCGAGAACTCTACCTCGTCGCCGGCCTCGCCGGATTGTGCGGCCCTGACGATGCGCTCGGACATGACGGCGGCCTCGTCGGACGTGCGCGCGCTGCGCAAGACGTTTTCGAGCAACACCTTCAACGAGAAGGGCAAATCCCGCGCGCCCTCGACGTGCGCAATCGGATAGTAGGAATACTGCGCGTCTCCCACCTTGAGCGTTTCTGCGCCATTGTCAGGCATGGCATCGTTCCTTTCGTGAATATACGGCTCCCCGAACGCCTCCACAGCACGCGCCTCGGCCGGCATCGCCATCCGTGGCCCACGCCGCCGGCTCGGCGGCCCGAGAAGGCTAGAGCAGCTCCTGCACCACCGCGTCGGTGAACTCCGTGCAGGTGGCTGCCCGAGCAGAGCCGCCGTCCGCGCGCCGAATGTCGGCGGTCAGATGCTCACCCTTCGCATATACGGCGCGGATGCCGGCGCGGATGCGCTCCGCCGACTCGCGCTCGCCCAAGTGGTCGAGCATCATTGCTGCAGACAGGATCTGCGCGGTCGGATTCGCCAGGTTCTTCCCGGCGATGTCGGGCGCCGACCCATGCACGGCTTCGAACACAGCGCACTCCTTGCCAATGTTGGCGCCCGGCGCAAGCCCCAGGCCGCCGACGAGGCCGGCTGCCAGGTCGCTGGCGATGTCGCCGTACAGGTTGGGGAAAACGATCACGTCGAACTGCGAGGGGTTCATGACCATGTTCATGCAGAACGCGTCAACAATCCTGTCGTCGAAGGCGATCGCGCCCGCCGCATCCGCGCCAACAGCCCCGCGCTCCTCGGCCACCTCGCACGCCACGCGCAAAAACAGCCCGTCGGAGTGCTTCATGATGTTGGCCTTGTGCACGGCCGTGACGCGCCTGCGCCCGTTGCGCTCGGCATAGTCGAAGGCATAGTCGACGATGTCGCGCGTCGCATGCACCGAGATGGGCTTGATGGATATCCCGGAATCCTCGGAGATGCTGCCCTTCTCGTGGTCGTTGACGAAGGCGATCAGCTCCTTGGTGTCGGGAGCGCCCACCTCGAACTCGATGCCTGCGTACAAATCCTCCGTATTTTCGCGCACGATGACCAGGTTCACGTCGTCGTAGCGGCCGCCGGCACCCGGAATGGACATGACGGGCCGCAGGTTGACGTACAGGCTCAGCATCTTGCGCAGCGCAACGTTGACGCTGCGGAACCCCGTACCCACCGGGGTGGTGACGGGACCTTTGATGGCCGTCTTGCGCTCTCGGATGGCCTGCACCGTCTCGTCCGGCAGCGGCGTGCCGAACTCATCGATGCAGCCCGCGCCGGCCTGCGCAACCGCCCAATCGATGTCGACGCCGCTCGCTGCGACGACGCGTTGCATGGCGGCAGAAGTCTCGACGCCGATCCCGTCCCCCGGAATCAGCACCACTGAATGCTTGGTCATACGGTATGCCTCGTTATTTCTTCTTCGAGAGGTTGGCTTCGATTTGCTTGGCGCGCTTGCCCAGCGTGCCCTTGCCGTTGTCCGCGTCGAACTTCATGCGGGCGGCGAATTCCTCCTTGACCGACGGAGCCAGCTTGCCGGTAGAGAACTCGATGAGCGCCAGCAGCATTTCGTTGAACTCGACGTCTCCGTGATAGCACTGGATGCCCTCATCGACGAGCGGCCACACCTTCTCTGAACGGTTCTCGGTCGTGGCGCCAAGCGTGCACAGGAAGCGCATCGACGCCAGGCGCAGCGGGCCGGAGTCCTCGTCGTACAGCGCGTTCTCGGCACCAGAGAGCGCCTTGTCGCAGACGCGCGAGTCCTTCGCGCATATCTCGGTCAGAGCGTCGAGGGCCTCCCACCGCGTCTGCGCCTCGGGCTTCTCGAGCGCTTCGACCAACTCGCTGCCATACGGCACCACCAGCGCGGCATCCATGCGGGCCACTTCCGCGAGAACGGCGGCAGAGTTCTGCCTCTCGCGCCGCGAAGAGCTTTCCAGGTTCTCGACGTGCTGCTTCATCAGCCTCTTGCTGCCCGCAGCTTCCTCGGCCGCCTGCCTTACTTCTTCTGCTCTCTTGCTCACTGAATTCCTCCGCACCTATGCACTACTTTTCCAATTTCATTATACGGTAAAGGCGGCGGATGCGTCGCGCCAGGACAGCAAGCGGTTGCGGTGCCACGCCATAAAAAAAAAGACCCGCAAAGCGGGCCTTCTCATTTCTAATCCATTCAGGCATCATGTGCGACTTACGAGCGGAACGTCCTGCTCTCCCGCGACCTACGTCGCAGTACCATCGGCGATGCGGGGCTTAACTACCGAGTTCGGAATGGGATCGGGTGGAGCCCCCGCTCCATGGTTCCGCTCGTAAGTAGCACACATACCTGAATAGGTATCGCACCTTGGCTTCTGCATGCGCGCGACGGTTCTCCGGAGGAAACCTCCGTGACCACACAACAATCGTAATCGATGAGAATAAAGAGCTCGGGCTATTAGTACTGCTCGCCTGAATGTGTCACCACACTTACAGCTGCAGCCTATCGACCTCGTAGTCTACAAGGGCCCTTACCGAAAAGGAGACTCATCTTGGGGGCGGCTTCCCGCTTAGATGCCTTCAGCGGTTATCCGTTCCGGATGTAGCTAAGCGGCGGTGCTGTTGGTCAACAACCGCGTCACCAGAGATCCGTCCACCCCGGTCCTCTCGTACTAGGGGCAGCTCCCCTCAATCCCCTTACGCCCGCGGAGGATAGGGACCGAACTGTCTCACGACGTTCTGAACCCAGCTCGC